>JBBRFT010000015.1:0-32130 GCA_038241375.1 Spirochaetota bacterium | reverse complement strand
TGCTGTTAGAGAAAATAATATCCTGTTGTGCTATTATTTTTCTTATAGATATTCCGGGTGAATTAATATATTCATCAACTAATAAATTATTATTTTCGCTGCCGCCGTCAACAATCAAATGAACATCATCCGATGGATCATGAATGAACTTTTCATAGGCTTCACTGATTGTTTCAAGTCTTGTTCCGGCAGATAATTTTAACGATACCTTCCATGAGAGAATGGCTCGGGAGTAGTTATCAATTACAAAGTAAATATAAGGTCTGACGTTATCCATTGTGCGAAATATTGTTACATCGGCATGCCAGTATTGGTGGGGTTTATCAGCCCTGATCCCAGAGCAGAAAAGATCTGGTTTGACAATTATAATATGTGGATATTATTTACAGATGGACGCCAGCTTTCAGTACCCCTTACATATTTTCCCAGACTTCATAAAGCAAATATCGAGCAGAGGGAAAATTATCAGATGAGTGGTGGAGGGTATGGCATTCATTGGGATGAAATAGATGAGGATATACATGTCGATAGTCTGCTTGTCGGGAGTTACGCTAAAGTAGCGGTGTGAATGTACGTGAACAAAAATTCATGAAAAGTAAATATATGAACGTCTTATAGAAGCAGGTCAAAACCTGCTTTTGTCATATCAAGTCGTCAGCGTCACACCCATATAAAACCTGCCAAGTAGCAATAAAAAATGGATAACAGAACAGATCAGCCTCACAGGCGGATCAGTAGATATATGCGACGAAAACAAAACAACAATAACATGTGCGGTAATTATATGATGTGGAGTCGAATGAGCCGGTATCCTGCAATTCCAGTTCACCGATTAACAATATTTATTTCATTGAGCTATCGCAGAAAAATATTTATAAAATCTACAACAGAGCGGCATATCTTTTTTTTATCGGATTAAGGAGATACTCCAGACCGTATATTTTAATTTCATAAAGGGTTGATAATAGCATACCCAGTCTTCCTTCCGGAAACCCGTTTTCATGATACCATACAACATAATGTTCCGGAAGATTGCACAACTTAACCCCTTTATATTTCCCGTAAGGCATCTCTGTTGTAACCAGATCAAGGAGTATTGTAGGGTCCATCATACCTTTCTCTTTATTTTCCATGAGAGACGTCTCCGGTTAATTCCTTGAATTGACGATGGCTTATTATAAGTTTTTCAATCTCTTCTTTTTCATGTTCAGAGGTGTTTTCACTGAATTTTGCACTGCTTCTTTTGAATCGTTCCAGCCAGTCAATCCCCAGAAGTTTTATGTCAGAGTTTTTAATATCCAGCGATGTGAATGCTGCAGTGGTTTCTGATTTAGGTCCTGTTCCTTTCCCTGATCCTGTATAGAAACCTGCTGCAAGAAGTGCAGCTCTTACCATGGTAGAGCTTGAATATGTAAAGAGTTTTGCCGGTCTGTTTATGCAGTGATCGAAAATCCTTTTAAATACAGAATAATTCCAGAGAGCTCCATTGGTATTCAGAGAGAATGGATCGAAAAAAATGCAGTGTGGCTGATGAGATTTTTCAATATGATCAAGAAAATCCCCTTCAATAAGGTTCCATTCAATACTGAATTTATCAGATCTCCATGAACCATTTTTAAGAATTGAAGCAGGAGCTGAGTGTCGAACATGATGGAATAGTGAGGGATTTTTAACAGTGAGGCGAAATGAGTCGAGATCGTTTTCGAAACTTATAATTTTTACCCCTTTCTGAAAATTACTTTCAGAGTATATTTTTTCACATTCAAGTATTGCTGCCATTGCATTTGTGGCTGAACCCATGCCCACATCCCAGATTACAAGTTCGTCATCCGGGATAGAATTCAGCATCACTGCCAGTTCGGACTGATCAACATAAAGGGTTTTTGCTTCGGTTAATGGTTCAATAACAGAATGCATTATCTCCCCCGATTCTATATGCTGGATGCTGTGAAATCCACCATCCTGTTTTACAATCCGGTAATCTCCAAGTGAGGGGAGCTCGCTATTCTTCTTTCTCAAAGGGTGAGTTACCGGATGTTCATCGTCATCCCGTACTAACTGTTCCTTCTGTTTAGAGTAGTATGATAAAAAAGTTCCGTTTAAAATATGATTTCGCATTGAAGACATGAGATTGCGGTAAAAAGTAAGATTATGAATTCCAATAAGATTGCCGCCGTAATACTCTTGAGTTTTTGTCAGGTGGTGGAGATAGGCTCGGCTGTATCTGCTGCAAGCCGGGCATGAGCAGTTTTCATCAAGGGGTCTGTCCTGGAATTTGTATATCCCTCTGCGGAGTTCCATTCTCCCATGAGAAGTGTATGCAACACCCTGCTGGGCCATTGCCGTGGGGAGGATGCAGTCGAACATATCCACGCCGCGGTGAACACCCTCTAAAAGATCTATCGGTGTACCCACTCCCATGAGATATCTTGGATAGTTCCGGGGGAGGAGGGATGCTGTAAACTCAGTCATATCTTTTCTTTCATCTTCAGATTCACCCACGGCAAGCCCGCCGATTGCAAATCCGTCAAATGGCAGAGACGTAATCTGCCCTGCACTCATTTTTCTCAGTTCCGGGAAACATGCCCCCTGAACAATTCCGAATATAGACTGAGGTGAATCTCCCCGTGCAGTTATACTCCGCTCTGCCCATCGTGCAGTAATATCCGCAGCGTCCCTGCATAGGGACTCCTCCGATGTGGAGGGAATACACTGATCCATTGCCATCATGATATCACTGTTAATTATTTTCTGTGTTCCTATACTTGTTTCCGGACTTAAAAGAATTTTCCTCCCGTCGTGATAACTTCTGAATACTGCACCATCATCGGTGATCTTTACATCCTTTGAAAGTGAAAAAACCTGGAAGCCGCCGGAATCTGTAAGTACAGATCTCTTCCAGTTCATGAATTTATGTATACCGCCGAATTTTTTAAAAACATCAGTCCCCGGTCGGAGCAGCAGATGATATGTATTTGCAAGCAGAACAGGGAATCCCAACTCCTCCACTGCAGTTGTATCCTGTGACCGGAGAACAGCAAGTGTTGCCACGGGCATAAAGACCGGTGTCTGTACGGTGTTGTGCAGAGTTGTGAATGTGCAGGCTCGTGCAGAGGAATCTGCCGCTTCAGCTTCAACGGTAAATCCAAGGCGATGTATATTTTTTGTGTTCATTGTGGTCAACTGGTCCTGTTTTTGATATAATGATTAAGAGATATTCTATGATTCCGGGTCAAGTTATTTATAAGGGATTATTATTGCCGGAAGAGAAAGCATTTTGGTTTGTATTATTAAATTATAAGTATATAAGGTGAAAACAAATGAAAATTACTTCGCAGATATTAATCGGATTGATAGCATTTCAGCATCTTTACATTCTATGGATTGAGATGTTTGTCTGGACAACTGTGGGAAGAAAAGTTTTCAGGGGTTTTTCAAAAGAATTTTTTCAGACAACAAAAGCAATGGCTGCAAATCAGGGTTTATATAACGGATTTCTTGCAGCAGGTTTAATCTGGTCACTTCTTATTTCTGATAAAATATGGAGTGTTCAGGTTTCACTTTTTTTTCTGGCATGTGTAATTACAGCGGGAATTTTCGGAGCTTTTACTGCGGATAAAAAAATATTTTTTATACAGGCTCTCCCTGCAATGATTGCAATGGCAGTTTTATTTCTGGTTTAGTTTTAAAAATTATAATCACTCATAAAAATTGATAGATAAAGCTGGAAACTTTTAAAACTCATCCACTTTCTCTCTTTTTGGATAGAAAGAGAGGGACGTGCTATATCAGTTCTGATGATTTTAAGGTATATATAGTATTGTCGCTCTTAGACAGTAATCTAAAAATTCACTAATTTCATCTTTGCCAATACGGGGATTGTTTTTTAGTATCTCTTTTAAAGTAATATTACCAGTAAATCCGCTAATAAATTTAATGAGATACTTTTCAACAATGAGAGGTTTAACCTCTCCACTGTTATTATAAACTATTAAGGATGTTGATTCAGGACGGAAGCGAGATGAAAACTCCTCTAATGTAAATTCGCCGACACTCATCAGTTCATCAAAATTGTATTTAAGGGAAATAAATTCCGTTGAAGGTGAAATTCTTAAACAGGTATTATCATTAAAGGATAAATTAGCTTCACCGGCATACGGTCCTTTATATAGTGAACTGTTTAATGCTCCATGGATTACAATAATATCCTTCATAACCGGGAAAAGATTTTTTTTTCCTTTTCTGCTGAATAATTCCTCTACAAATGATAATTGAGATAAGGTTATATCTGCTTTTGAATTTTCAGCCGGGAGTTTTTCCGCTGACAGGTAGAGTGCATAATTGTTCAGCAGATCAGCCGGTTCACTATCGAGAGTTTCAGCAATCATAAACATCCATCCGGCAGCTCCGCCATGATTGTAAAAAATATTACAGGAATTTTTTAACGATTCTGCACTTGCCATATCCGATACGGAGAATCCCGGTGAAGAGATCAGAGTATATGGCGCATCATGCAGATATTGTAGATTAAAAATTTCAGCTTTATCAAACAGCTCAGTTCCCGGAAGTACTGCCAGAGGAAAGATATCAAGATGATTAGGCTGGAGTGTTAGCGCATAGTTCAGACTATGTTTAAAGCCTTCAAGTGTATCGCCGGGAAGACCATAGATGAGGTCCAGTCCGAATATTACTCCAGTTTCATTGAGCAGGGCAATTTTATCTGCATATTTATCAGGATCAATATTTCTGTTTACATTAGAAAGAACATCCGGGATTGCGCTTTGAAGTCCTATCTGAAGACTGCAGTTTATCATGGCAAATAGTTCAGCCATCTCTGCAACTAAGAATTCTGTACGGACTTCAAACGTGAAGTGTATCAAAGGAGCGGTTTTAAGTATCATACGGAGAATTTTTTTTGCCCGCTTTACGTCACGGTTGAATGTGGGATCCAGGACAAATATCTGATTTACTTTTTCAGATTCAAACAGTTCAAGCTCCTTCTGAATTCGATCAAGAGAGTACTGCCGTACACCTGCAACTCCACGCGACTCAAAACAGAAGCTGCATTTAAAGGGACAGCCCCGTGAAAGTTCCCAAAGAACTCCTGAATAATTTTTCAGGTCAATAATTCCTGATAAAAAAGGTGAGGGGATTTCATCGAGATTCATTACCGGGCATTGATTTTTATCCGGATCATTAATCTGATTTTTTACAAAGACCGCATCAAGATTGTGATATGGTTCTTTTTTAAGTATTTTTTTCATTACTTCAGTGAGGGCAAGTTCCCCTTCACCTTTGACCACAAAATCAAAGGGTCCGTTTTCAAGAAGTTTTTCCGGAAGAGCCGTTGCCTCGGCGCCTCCTGCAAATATTACAGTACCTGGAAGTCTGTTTTTAATTAAAGAACTGACTTCCAGGATAAGGTCTCTGTTCCAAAGATATATTGAGAAACCGACCAGTTCCGGTGATGCCAGGCATATCTGATCTGAAATTATCTGAGCATCGGTGCCCAGATAGAAGTCAAGATAAGTAACATATGTTTTATTAATAATTTCAGGAACTGAATCGAGCTGTGCTTTCAGCAGAGCCGCAGCGAGAGGCATTGCCTGAGGAGAATTTTTTATATGGATGGAGATCAGTATTAATTTAGTCTTTTTCAATATAGCAATCCTTTATCTATATTGAAAATAGCTTTTGCCGATATTCTTACAAGTATTTTATTAATACAGTTACATTATAAATATTATATTATTCACCAATTTCTCTTTTCATTGCTTCAAATTCTTCCTTGTTTATTTCACCTTTTGCATAGCGTATTTTTATTATTTCCAGAGGCTTTTCTTTACCTTCTGGCAAAACTCCGCCTTTTTTGAAATAATTTATTCCGAAGAAAATTAATAATGCAATTAGAACTAATGTTATTATTACCATAAATACCCCTCCTCCATGAAAATTCCCAAACCATTGCGGTCCCATAGATCCGCTATAGCCGCATCCGTCGCCGCTCCCTCTCCAGGCATACAATGAAGTTGAAGTGAACGCGAAAATCAAACTACTCATAATTGTAATTAACCACTTTTTCATAAATCTGAACCTCTCAAATTTTTAATTATTAGACCTATTGATTCAGTGAAAGGTTCCATTAATATTATTATTTTTCAAAATTACTTATGATTAAGTTTTCTTGTCGAAGAGAGTGAAAAAAAACTATATGTTTAATAATTACTTGCAGATATCCGGTAAATAATTAAAATATAATAATATATTTAAGGAGATTTCTTATGAATAGAATAAAAAAAATTCTTTTCGCTATTTTGGTTATCGTACTCATGCTGTTTGCAATGTTTTATATCTCTACTTTTCATCCTGATATCATTCAAAAAGAAACAGTCAGCTCTGGAGAAAAATCTCCTCTGCTTGAAAAAGGTAAAGAATACAAGGTTCTTTCGTGGAATGTTCAGTATATGGCTGGTAAAAATTATGTATTTTTTTACGATAAATGGGATGGTTCGGGTCCCGATGTCCGTCCGACACCGGAAGATATAGCGGCTACTTTTGATCGTGTTGCAGAGATTATAAAAAATGAAAACCCCGATATAATCCTTCTACAGGAGATGGATTATGCTGCAAAACGTACTGACAATAAAAATCAGGTGGCTGAACTTCTTAAACTTCTTCCGGCGGAATACTCTTCCTATACTGATTCATTCTACTGGAAAGCGGCTTTTCTTCCTCACCCCAAGATAATGGGGGGAGTTGGGATGAAGTTGGCAATAATATCAAAATATAAAATTGAAAACGCCATACGGTATCAGCTCCCTCTTATGCCGAATAATTATATTGTGGAAAACCTTCAGTTTAAAAGAGCAGTGCTTGAAGCGGTCCTGCCAGTTAAAGATGGAGGGAGCATTTCCATGCTGTCTACACACCTTGATGCTTTTGCTCAGGGCTCGGATACAATGCAGCGCCAGGTAAAATTTATTTCAGAGCTTTTAACAGGAATGAATAATAAAAAAAATGAATGGGTAATAGCCGGGGATTTTAATCTGCTGCCGCCTGACAACAGTTTTGATTTTTTTCCTGAAACAGAAAAGACGTATTTTCAGAAAGAGAGTGAGATGAAAGTTCTATATGAAAAATTTAATGTTCTTCCGGCTTTAACCGATATGTCTAAAAACAGAAATGGATATTTTACTCATTTTGCCAATTACAATAAAGAAGCGGATAGAACTATTGATTACATCATTCATTCAGATAAAATTAAAGTGAAAGACTTCTATGTCCGCTCAAAAGACACAAAGGATATTTCAGATCACTTCCCTGTGGTTATGAAATTTGTGATTAACTGATAAATAACTTCATTGTCCGGTATTACTATTTTTGCCGGACTATGAAATAGTAATTTTTAAAAATTATTTTCAGCGTTATTCGGAATTGACTCACTTAAAAGCCAAGATAGAGCATCCACTTCACATCCGAAAAAACTATTAACATTTGTTTTTATTTCATTTACAAGGTTTTTGTTGTACCGGCTGGCACAGGCCATTGCAACTGATTTAGGATTTGTAACAAACGCTATTTTAAGGTTATTATTTTTATAGAAGAAATCTGCGACTGCAGTTTTTATGTAATCCTGCTCGTGCGGTGCGACTACTTTTTGTTCAGTGATATCACTTAATACTCTGCAAATTTTTTTTTCATACATGAAATTAAAGGTGGTATCTATAGCTTCTTTGAAGTCTTGAGCAGGGGTAAATCCGATCCATTTCTGGCAGAGCATAGCTCTTTCTGTGTCATAACTAATGACAATAGTTGGTTTTTTGAAAATAATCATAATCCTCTCAAGTGTGACAGGCGCTTATAATACCGCACCGTGCCGTTGAAATCTATATTTTTATTAGGGATTTTTTAAAACGGCTGATTATAAATCAAAATCCCTATCGTCAGAATACTATTCATTACATACAAAATCAAGTTATCTTTTTTTTTCTGTTTGATCAGTGGTTTTAAGAGTAGTAAAACTCTAAAAATTAATACTAAAATAGCTTGATTTTAATTAAATATATGAATTAAAATTTAAGAGAAAGACCAGGGTTGAAATTGAATCTGCAATTCAGTAATTTTAATCTGGTAATAGTTTTCAATTTAAAAATCAAATTTTATATAAGGAAAAAAAATGGATAATACAATAAACCGCATAGCAATACTTGTTGATGGGGATAACGCCCGGGCAAAACTTATGAAGCCTATACTTGAAGAAGTTTCCAAATACGGAAAAGTGACAATCAGAAGAATATATGGAGATTGGACTCTCCCCTACATGAATATGTGGAAAGATACTCTTAATGATCTCTCTTTTAATCCAATACAGAAGTTTTCCTATACTACAGGGAAAAATTCAACGGACACTTCACTTATCATCGACGCTATGGATATACTTCACGATAAGATTGTAGATGGGTTTTGTATCGTTTCAAGCGACAGCGATTATACAGGTCTTGCTAAAAGGATAAGAGAGGAAGGAATTTTTGTAATGGGTATTGGCGAGAAGAAGACTCCAAATGCATTTGTTCAGTCCTGTGAGATATTTACATACTGTGAAAATATTATGCCCGATATCGAAAAAGAGAAACAGCAGGGCAAAAATGCTCAGGCGAAAGTCAAAAAGACTCAGCTGCAGTCAGTTGATTTTGATCTGATAAACAAAGCCTATGAGATGTCGCTCAGTGAAGGTTCGGAAACTCATATTTCACACGTCGGATCAAACTTAAGAAAAATCAATCCCAGTTTTGACCCCCGTGCGTACGGTTTTAAAAATCTTACACAGCTGTTTGAAAATCTGCCGGAATATGATGTAATAAAAAATATCATAGGCGGTTTGAACCACCCGCTTGTTATGAGGAAATAACTTCTGTTTGATGGAGTTTTGTCCGGCTTGTGGAAATGCAGTTTCATATAGTAATTGTTAATGAGTGAGTATAAAAAATGACAAATAAATTTTCAATGCCCTTTGCCGTGAGTCTTTCCGATGCAGGTCCCGGAGGCCCGATTAAAATTCCGGTTTTATTCAACTGTTTTCAGGATGCAGCAGGTGCGCATGCTAATTCAATCGGTTTCGGCGGCGCAGATATTCTCCGTAAAGGGTATTCCTGGGTTATTACCCGTTACAGATTGTCAGTAACCAGGTTTCCGGTATTGTTTGACAGGTTTCAGGTTACTACATGGAGATCAGGTGAGGAGGGGAATTATGCAATTCGTGAATTTTCTGTAACAGATGAGAATGGAAATATTCTGTTACAGGCGACAAGTTCATGGATGCTTTTAAATATTTTTAAAAGGGAACCTGTGAGGCCTTCGGAACTTTTCCCGGGTTATCCGGTTAATCCGGAGAGGGCTTTATATGACAGTTTTACTTCTGTGCCGGAGATTGCTGAAGCTCAGTCCGAGAAGGATTTTACGGTAAGACGAAGCGATCTTGATATGAACAATCACGTTAACAACTCGATCTATACCTCATGGATTCATGAAATGGGTGAAGATCTTAACGAGGGTAAAACTCTGAAAGATATAATTATGAATTTCAGGGGAGAGGCAAGATACAAACAGACTGTAACCGCACAGGCTCTGAACGATTTAGAGAATGGAAGAGTTATACATAAACTGATCTGTAAAGAGACAGGAAAAGAGATTACCCGCGGAATTACCGAGTGGATGTAAATCCTCTCTTCGCCTCCGCCCAGAGAGCGGAGTCAAAATTAAAATTTGTTATTTCTTCAGTTCAGTTAAATACTTATCTTTCTTAGCCCAAAAATTGTTAAGCCATAACTGGAATTTTTTTGAGAATTCCGGATCGTTAACATAATCTCCGCGGATTTCATCTGTAATTGGAATAATATTTACCTTAACTACTATCTTCGTTGTTTTACCGCAGAGAAATTCCCAGAATGTTTTTGGTCCTTCGGGATAATAGATTGTAACGTCTGCAATTTTCTGCAGGAGGTCACCCATGCTGTTCATCACAAGAGATATTCCGCCTGCTTTCGGTTTGAGAAGATTTGTATAAGGGGACTGCTGACTTTTATGTTTGGATTCGGTGAATCTTGTTCCCTCCATAAAATTCATGATGGATATAGGCATAGTTTTATATTTTTCACATGCCTTTTTTGTAGATTCTATATCTTTCCACTTCAGGTGAGGATTTTTTGCAAGAAACTCTTTTGAGTATCTTTTCATAAAAGGGAATTCAAGACTCCACCATGCCGGGCCTAAAACCGGTACCCATATAAGTTCTTTTTTCAGGAAGAATTTAAGAAATGGGATTTTGTACATCAGTACTTTTTGTAGAACAACAATGTCAACCCATGTTTGATGATTAGATAGTACAAGATACCAGTCATTCATTTTCATGTCGCCGATAAACTCAATATCCCAGTCAATCTTCTGAAAAAGTGCAATTGTGAGGTTATTCCCTGTTATCCAGCTGTTTGCGATAAAAATTGATATTTTAGAAGTTAAACGGTACCAGAATTTTAAAGGTATCATTATCCGGAATGCGGATACTAATAAAAGTAAGCTGACCCAGAAAACAGTGTTGAATGAAAAAAGAATTACGGTAATGATACCTTTAACTTTGCCCGGAAGGAAACTCAGCATAATAAACTCCTCTATATTATATATTTAAGTGATATCTGTTGAAACGGTACAATTTTTTAGTAATAATCCATACAGATATATCTTATAGCCTGTCGCCGAAGAGATCCGAGGCATATAAAATTTATTGATATTAATAAAATATAAAAAGAATAAAATATTTTTACTTTAGAACAGAAATTATTCGTAATAGTTGCAAAATAATAATTTTTTTATATTTTTTTTTACATTTCAAATTTTCTGATCGTATGTATATATAGGGAACGAATTATTATCGGGATGCTAATGCGCAGAGCGCTATGCTCCTGAAAATAAACTGCTACCGTATATATCGGGTTGAAAGATTATTATTGACGCGAAACTATTTTTTTAAAAGTAATGAGTCAAGTTGTTTCCGGATAATTTATTATAATATAAGAGTTAAAATGCAGAAAGAGAAAGAGATACTTAAAAATATATTCGGTTATGATGAATTTCGGTCATTACAACAGGAGATTATCACATCGATACTAAATAAAAAAGACGCGCTTGTTGTTATGCCTACGGGTGGTGGTAAATCATTATGTTATCAGCTCCCTGCGCTGATTTTCAACGGGCTTACTATTGTGGTATCTCCTCTTATTTCGCTGATGAAAGATCAGGTTGATCAGATGACACAACTTGGGATTGAAGCTGTTCTTCTTAACAGTTCAATTTCCAGGCAAGAGTATAATGAAAATATAAATCTCATACGCGAGGGTATGGTTAAACTTCTCTACGTCGCGCCGGAGACTCTTCTTAAAAATGATATACTTCAGTTTCTACAGACAATTAATGTCGAGTGCTTTGCAATTGATGAAGCTCATTGTATTTCAGAATGGGGTCACGATTTCCGTCCTGAGTACAGGAAGATTGCCAATGTAAGGAAACTGTTTCCTGGAGCTGTGTGTATAGCTCTCACTGCCACAGCTACAGCGCGGGTTCGTTCTGACATAAGAAAAAATCTCGAATTGAATGAAACCAATGATTTTGTTGCAAGTTTTAACAGAGGGAATCTGTTTTATAAAATTGTCCCTAAAGATAATCCTCTGGAACAGACTCTGGAATTTATTAAGCAGTATAAAAATGAATCGGGGATTATATACTGTTTTTCCCGTGACAGTGTTGACCGTCTTTATTTGAATCTTAAAAAGCAGGGGTACTCTGTAAAACCTTATCATGCAGGTCTATCCGATGAGGAGCGTCAGGAGAATCAGAATCTTTTTCTTAAGGATGATGTTCAGATTATGGTGGCGACCATTGCATTTGGAATGGGGATCCATAAAACTAACGTCCGTTATGTTATACATTTCGATCTCCCGAAAAGTATAGAGGCATACTACCAGGAGACCGGGCGAGCCGGACGTGACGGAGTCGATTCCATATGTCTTCTTTTATACAGCTATTCTGACATACATAAAATAAGATTTTTTCTTGATCAGAAAAGCGACAACGAAGAGAAAAAAGCCGCTCTGACGCAGCTTAACGCTCTGACTGATTACGCCGATACGTCTTCTTGCAGAAGAATCCCTCTTATCACATATTTCGGAGAGGAGTACAGCGAGTCATACTGCGGTATGTGTGACAACTGTGTCACGCCGGAAGAGCATAATGACGACATAACAGTACATGCTCAGATGTTCCTTTCATGTGTTAAGAGAACAGGGGAGAGATTCGGGGCAGGCCATATTATTGATATTCTTCGCGGTTCGAAATCGAAGAAAGTAAGTGATTTTAATCACCAGACTCTCTCAACCTATGGTATAGGGAAAGCATACTCTAAAGATATCTGGATGAAACTTGTTCGTCAGTTTATGAAACAGAAACTGGTTTTAAGCGATCAGGATACTCCCGGTGTACTTAAGCTAACAGAGAAAGCATTCAATGTGATGAAAGGGCTTGAGACTGTAACGGGAAGTATGCACGAAGAGAAAAAGCGTTACTCATCGGATTCATCCTCAAAGGAATATGATGCAGGGTTATTCGAAATTCTCCGTGAAAAAAGGAAGGTACTTGCATCAGCTGAAAATGTTCCTCCTTATGTTATATTTTCTGACAAAACTTTATCTGAAATCGCATCGTATTATCCCCGGGATCACGAATCTCTATTGAAAATACATGGAATCGGCGCACATAAAATTGAAAAGTATGGAGAGATCCTTCTGGAGATAGTTAATGGATACTGTAGTAATAACAGCATTGAAAAAGTATTTGAAGAACCGAAAGTAAAGGAGTATTTGAAAACTCCAAGGCATATTGAAATCAGCGAGCTTTATAATTCCGGAATATCTATCACTGAATTAGTTGAGAGAGAGACGATTCAGCAGCGGACGGTAATGGATTATCTCTTCCGTTATATCAGGGAAGGGGGGAGCATCAGGAAAGATCTTCTTGTTTCCATGATGCCGTCGGATGATAAAGTTTTATCATCGGTACTGGACGCTTTTGAAAGTGCCGGTGTAGAAAAACTAAAACCTGTTTATGACGAGCTTAACGGTTTAGTGGATTATGATACAATAAATATCTGCAGATTATATTATCTGTCTTCAGATTGAAAATAATTCATCTTATAATATTTGACATAAAATTCGTCATTTGATTCGCTAACATTTATATTCATGTGATGCTTTTAAAATACAAAAAATGAGAACAAATTAAATGTTAAAACGAATAGTCTCTCAGCTTATTGGTTGTACGGTTTTATGTATAGTTATATTGAATACTGTTTTTATTGCTGCTCAGTTATTTCCCCTCGCTCTTATTAAATTCATCATACCAATTCCATGGTGGCGAAGAATTACCGGTAAAATATTAATCCGTGTTGCTAATAACTGGGTATTTATTAACTCTTTTCTTATAAACTTTTTTTACCCTATTGAATGGAATGTAACCGGTGTTGAGAAACTTAATAAAAATGACTGGTATCTTGTAATATCAAATCACCAGACATGGGTAGATATATTAATTCTCCAGAAAGTTCTATATGGCAGAATTCCTTACATCAAGTTTTTTCTGAAAAAAGAACTTATATGGGTTCCCATTATGGGGCTTGCGTGGTGGGCTCTCGATTTTCCGTTTATGAAGCGTTTTACAAAGGAAGAGATTGCTAAGAATCCGAAACTCAAAGGGAAAGATATAGAAATTACACGTAAAGCCTGTGAAAAATTTAAAACGGATTATGTTACAGTAATGACTTTTCCTGAAGGGACAAGAATCACTCCGGAAAAACATGATAAACAGAAATCTCCATATAAACATCTTCTAAAACCGAAAGCAGGTGGGCTTTCCTTTAAAATTTCGGCCATGGGTGATAAATTTCACAGGCTGCTTAATGTAACTATTGTCTATCCCGATGGTGTAATGTCCATGTGGGATTTCCTCTGCGGTAAAGTACGTAAAGTTAATGTTTTTGTTGATACTCTTCCTATACCGGAAAGTTTCGCAAAAGCGGATCTTGACGATAAGAAATTTCAGACAGAATTTCTTGATTGGCTCAATGGAATGTGGGCTAAAAAAGATAAACTAATTGATTCCATTATGAGTAAAAAGTAACAGTATGCCTCCAAAAAAAGTATATGCAGTTGCGAAGGGACGTAAACCGGGAATCTATAACAACTGGCCTGCTGCACAGGCTCAGATAGATGGATTTCCTGGCGCGCTCTTTAAGGGATTTTCTACAATCAAAGAGGCCGAAGAGTGGATGAAAAGTCCCGGATTCAGTAAGCCCTCATCCGGCTCAGGTTTAGCAAAGATAAGTCAGTCCAATAGCACAATGCCCAGAGATGGAGAAGTGTCGATATACTCCGACGGGGGATGTTCAGGAAATCCGGGGCCTGGTGGTTACGGCGTAGTTCAGATCTATGGTGATCAGAAGAAGGAGCTTTCCGGCGGATTCCGTCTTACTACTAATAACAGAATGGAACTTATGGGAGTTATAGTAGCTTTGAGAAATCTCGAACATAAAAATCTTCCAGTTTCAATATTTACCGATTCAAGCTATGTTGTAAATGGAATAACCAAAGGCTGGGCAAAGAGTTGGAGAAAAAATAATTGGATCAAGTCTGATAAAAAACCGGCAGTTAATCCTGATCTCTGGGGAGAGCTGCTCGATCTTATTGAACCGCTGAAAGTAACATTTGTATGGGTTAAAGGGCATGCCGGTCACTCGTACAATGAGAGATGTGATGAACTTGCAGTTGCTGCAACTAAGGGTAAAAATCTCACCATTGATGAAGGTTATAGGGGTTGAATGAAAAGGATATTTTTATTTATCATTCTAACATTTTCAGCTATTATCAGCTGCACAAATACAAATAAAATTAAATCTGAATCATGTAAAATTATCAACCAGTATGGTAAAGTGATAGAGGAGTGGTTCATCCTTTATGATAATGACGGTAGAACGATTAAAGATAAAAGGTATAGAATTGATGAAAGTTATCACTGGAATAGATCTACCGGATATAATAGTGATGGCACAATCAAAGAGATTATAGATTATCAAAATGACGGCAATGTTTATCAGACAGTTAAACTCGAGTATAATTCAGGGAAGTGTTTTAAAGACAGTACTTATGATAATAAAAATAAGCTCATCAGATATTCAGTTTATAAACGGCCAACCGATTTCTCAGAGATTTGTTTTAGTTATGATTTCCAAGATAAATTACTTGGCAAACAGGAAAGTATTTTTAACCTCAAAGGAAGAGTTTTGAAAATACTTTTTTTTAATTCTAACGGATATTTATATGGTGAAAAAGCTTACTCATACGAACTGGATTTTTCTCATCCTGTAAAGATTATCAACAAGTATAAACGAAATAGTGAAAAACATCAATATTTATTGGATGCTTCCGGAAATGTACTCAGTGAATTGAAGTTTACTAACAAGAAGTTTCACTCGAAGATAGTTTATAAGTATGATTCTAATAATAATCTGATTGTTTATAAAGGATTTAAAAACGGAAGAATAGAGGGGAGTAAGTATTTTACATATAGAGATGATAATGTAAAACTGGTAAAATCATTTATTTTAAGAGATCACAATGATAAAATTTTAGAAAATGGTGAATTTAAATATGAATTTTATGATTAATTTAATCATACTTTGATTGTAAATACATTATATTCATTCTATAAAAAAAAGTCTAATAATCCCTGGAGGCTCATATGGAACAGACAGCATTAAAAGTCGGAGATACAGCGCCGGATTTTGCTTTAAAAAATCAGAATGGTGAAGAGATAAAACTTGGTGATTTGCGAGGAAAAAAAGTTCTGGTCTCTTTTCATCCTCTTGCGTGGACACCTGTATGTGATATACAGATGAAATCACTTGAAATTAAGAACGCGGTTTTTAATAAGCTTAATCTGGTGGCACTTGGGTTGAGTGTTGACAGTCAGCCGTGTAAAAAAGCATGGAGTGATTTTCTTGAAATAGATAATACCGATCTACTTGCTGATTTCTATCCTCATGGGGAGGTTGCTTCGAAGTTCGGGATCTTTATTGACAAGGCCGGAATTTCCGGCAGAGCTAACTTTATCATAGATGAAAACGGGAAGATTGTTTTTGCAAAAGTTTATGAAAAATCTGAAATACCGGATATTGAAGAGATTATAAGATTTCTTCAGAAGTAGATTTGATTTTAATGACAGAGAGAGAAGTATGTTGCCCGGTACTCTCTCTCTTGAAAAATAATAGATCATTCATCGAAACTGTTTTTAATTTTTCTCAAAACCCGGTTAATAGACTCGAAGTCAAAACCTCTCCCCCTTAAGAAATTTGATACCTTCATAAAACTGTTTTCTTTATCTTTTACCGATTTATACTTCTTCATTGCAAGTTCATAGAGGGCATCTTCATCGGGAATATCCGCTCCCGATTCACGGATTACTTTGTCTATAATTTTACGGCCGATACCCTTCCGGTAGAGGTCCCGCACAATTATATCTTTCCCGGATTTTCCGGACTTCATTTTTGCTTTAACAAAAGACATTGAGAAATCAAAATCATTTAAATATCCTTTCTGTTTCAGATAATCAAGAGTCTCTTCAATATGTTTTTCGGAGAAATTTTTCTTTTTCAAATATTGCCGGAGTTCATCTACTGAGCGGCCTCTTGTTGCAAGCTGATTAAAAGCTTTCTCCAGACATCCAAATTTTTGAGATTCCTCATAGATTTCCATATAGAATTCTGTGGTTAGAGTTGTGCCGCTGGAAAGTTTATACATGGAGTATGCATCAAGTGAGATTTTGAGTTTTTCACTGTTGTCCAGCTCAAGCTGAACGTAGTTGTCTTTGAATAGAAGTTTTAGAATATCCGGCATGCATCCCTCCATAAGCCCCCGCACCCCCGGAGGGGGCAAAGCTAAGGTGCTATTCGTTAACGTCTTGCCCCCTCCGGGGGTGCGGGGGAAATAAAAAAAGGATGCATATAGCATCCTTTTTTTGTATATATTGTAAAATAAATATTAACGTTTTGAAAACTGAAATTTCTTTCTCGCCTTTTTCTGACCAGGCTTCTTTCTTTCAACTTTTCTTGCATCACGTGTAATAAAACCGGCTTCTCTGAGTGGTTTTTTTAGTTTCTCATCTGTCTGTACAAGACATCTTGCAATACCCATCTTTACAGCACCAGCCTGAC
The DNA here is from genome assembly GCA_038241375.1 of Spirochaetota bacterium. GTDB lineage: Bacteria > Spirochaetota > UBA4802 > UBA4802 > UBA5550 > WRGT01. The sequence continues at coordinate 14,822 of JBBRFT010000015.1, read as the reverse complement.
CTGACCAGCCGCCGCCGCATACATTAGCCATTACATCGTAGTTCTCAAGCTGACCAACATGCTCAAGAGGCTGTCTTACAATAAGACCAAGTGTCATTCTTCTGAAATATTCACCGATAGGTTTTTTATTAACTATAATCTGACCTGTACCTGGTTTAAGCCATACCCTTGCAACCGAGGTCTTTCTTCTTCCTGTAGCATAAATCTTTTCTGCCATTTAAATTTCTCCTTTAAATCCCGTATACTATAGATTGATAATTTCAGGTAACTGAGCTTCGTGAGGATGCTTGTTGCCGGCGTATATTTTCAGATTGGTCATTTGTACTCTTGCAAGTCTGCTCTTTGGAAGCATTCCCTTTACAGCATGCATAATTACAAATTCAGGCTGCTCTTTCATAACTTTCTTGATATTTGTAAATCTTTCACCACCAGGATACTGTGTGTGTTTGAAATAATCTTTATCAGTAGATTTCATACCTGTAAGAACAATTTTTTCAGCGTTGATAACAATAATATTATCACCCATATCCTGGTTCGGTGTAAACTCAGGTTTATGTTTTCCCCTAAGGATAGTTGCAATTTGAGTGGCAAGTCTTCCAAGAACTTTTCCTTCTGCGTCAACAACATACCATTTTTTCTGAATCTCCGCTTCTTTCATCGAATAAGTTTTTTGAATATCTTTCATCTAAAAGCCTCACATAACTCTATTAATTCTTAATTTTCTCAGTAATTCTCTTTAATCGTTTTAATGAATAAAGAGTTAAACTCACACATCGCAATTGGGGGCGCGTGGTAGTTATAAATTTCTTTTTACATTAAATTGTGCAGAAAATATAGCTACTGCATATTTTTTACATAACAAGAGTATAAAACAATATATACCCGTAAACCTGTCAACGAAATTAATGACATTTTTTATTCAAATTGGAATTAATTAGGGTGATTTAACTCCTTTTTCAATTAATAAGTTATGTTATTGCTTTTACTAAAGAATTATGTCATATCAGAATATGGGGAGATATAATACCATCTGTTTATGAGCAGTTACATTTTTATCATTAATAAAAAATAAAATTGAGTTGAGTAAAACTGTATAAAATTATAAATAGAATAATTATTTGATATTTTAAAGACGGAGCAGACTAAATGAAGAATCTGAAGCTTTTTTTTACTATCTCTCTTTTTGTCATCATTGCGTCAACAAACATCAGTGCATTTGAATTGCCTGACAGTTTCAGCGGATATAAAATCCCCAAACCTACTGCGGAAATAGTAAATTTTGATATAGACTCAATAAGTCTTACTGATGTAACACTGCTTTTTGATGTGGAGATAACAAATCCTTATCCTGTTAAACTCAGTCTCAGCAGAGTTGAATCTACTTTTTTTGTAGAGAATAAACAGTTCTTTAAGACTTCAACAGATAAGCTTAAAATTAAAGCTAAAGGTAAAGAGACTACAAGACTCTTTGTAAGTCTTAAGTATGCTGATATGGCAAACATTGTGAAAGACTACAAAAACAAAGATTCACTGGAATGTGTTGTCGATATGGTTGTGGTTCTCCCTCTCCCTAAATCAGTTTCTAAAATTACTAAAGATGTAACTTTTAAATTCAAATTGAAAAAGGAAGTCCCTGCAATTAAACCTGAAATCAATATTGCAAATTTTACTGTAATTAAACCTTCGCTTCAGGATATAGAAGATGCGATTAAAAAAGCGCATAAAAAAAATCTCAATGCTCAGGCAATTACAAATATGTTCGGAGCAATCATAGATGGTAAGAATCCGTCGAAGGTGATTGATCCTTCAGATCTTGATCTTAAATTAAAAGTGAATTTTGATGTTGTTATGAAGAACAGTACAAAAGCTGCAATATTTTTTAAGGATTTAAAATATGATTTTAAAGTTAATAATAGTAAACTGGTAGATGGTTCTACAAAAGATATTCAGAACAAGGCCGGAGAATATATTCTAAGTATCAGCAACGAATTCAGCTCCAAAGCTTTGGGGGCATCTATACTTAAAGCTTTTAAAGACGGAAAAGGTGATTTTGCACTCACCGGATATTCAATGGTAAAATTTCCTGATAAGATTAAGAAGACACCACTTAAACTGAATTTTGACGAAAAGGGAGCGCTTTCAATAAAATGATAATACCTGTAATAATGGCGGGCGGAGCCGGTACAAGACTCTGGCCCATGAGCACTGAGGATAAACCGAAGCAGTTCCACAACATGTCGGGACATGGGACTCTCCTGGAAGAGACAATTAACAGACTTAAACCTGTTTCTCCCGAGGAGATTGTAATTGTCTCCGCGAGGAAGTATGAAGATTTATCACTGACAGAGATAAATAAAACCGGGCTTAAGGGGACAATTCTTTCGGAACCGATGCCAAAGAATACAGCAGCGGCTGTTCTGTATGCTGCTATGTTTCTAAAAAAGAAGTATGATGATCCGATAATGATTGTACTCCCTGCAGATCACTTTATAAAAGATATCCCGGGTTTTACAAAAGTTATAACTAAAGCTGTTTCTCTTGCCGAGAAAGGATCACTTGCAACAATCGGTGTTAAGCCGGAGTAGCCGGAAACTGGTTACGGCTATATTAAAGGTGTTGAACTTATTGACGGTGCATCGGTTGTTGAAAAGTTTGTTGAAAAGCCGATACTTGAAATTGCAAAAGAATATATTGCAGATGGAAATTATTACTGGAACAGCGGAATATTTGCATGGAAAACCTCAGTTATAATTGAACGGTTCCGTGAGCTGCTCCCGGAAATGTATGCGCAGTTTCTTAAACTTGAAGCATTCTCTCATGAAGAGATTGCATCAAACTCACATGAAATATGGGCACTGAAAGAGAAAATATTTTCTGCAATTCAATCCGTATCAATAGATACAGGGATACTTGAAAATTCCGGTAACAGAATGGTTATTCCCGCAGAGTTTGGGTGGGCCGATCTCGGGAGCTGGAAGGCTGCCGATGATATTCTTGATCCGGATGAGTGCTGTAACAGGACACAGTCTCCGGATAATTCAATTTTTGTTAAAAGTGCAAATTGTACCGTATTAAGCGAAGGGATGAGAATTGCCGTAGTTGGTGTTTCAAACATCGTTGTAGTTCAATCCGGGAATGATATACTTGTTATTGATAAAGATTCGTCTCAGGATGTAAGAGCTGTGGTGGATATTATCAGGAAGAAGTAAATTAAGTAACGTATTGCAGGGGATATAAAATCCCCGAGCAATTTTCGTTATTGTCTGATTATTTTTTCCCGAATTTTTCTTTATGAGTAAACTCCGTTATATCTCTTCTTTTCGGTCCCTCTTTTTTAAATTCAACGGGCTTGCCTATGGGGAGTATTCCCAAAAGCTCATAAGGCTGAGTTACATTCAGCAGTTTCGCACATTTTTCGTGATCAAGTGACCCTACGACAACGCTGCCGAGTCCGATGTCATGTGTCGTGAGTAACATGTTCTGCACTGCAATGCCAAGATCGAACATATACCATGAATCAAATTTAGTCCGTTTTACTCCATCTTTGTATCCAGGAAGATCACTCTTTCCGCAAAAAGCTATAAGTACTGAAGCTGATTCGGAACATTTTCTTGCAGGATTTGTTTCGGAATAAGTCTCCACAACCTGTCGTATTAACTCTTTATCGCGTATTACAATAAATTCCCAGCATTGTGTATTTGACCACGATGGCGCCAACTGTGCTGCTTCGAGTATCTGATTTATCTCTTCATCCGTTACATAGTGATCTGTAAATTTACGCACCGATCTTCTTGATATTATTGCATCATGGAGTTCCATATAACACCTCTTAATGATTATTTTTTATCAGTAATTATTCCTTAACATTTTAAAGTTGAAAAGGTTTCACTATTCCCGTCGCCAAAGGCAGCGGGGATATATAATTATTCACTTTAACTCTAAAATATATGTTCAGGGATTAGTACTGACTTTTTCTATATATTTGATAAGATTGTCTGTTCCATTGTTAATTTTTTTTAATATTTCTGCCAGCGAAATAGAAGTTCCAGCATTTTGTTTCAGCTCAGTTTTTATTCTATTTTTTAAACTCTCAGGAGACAATGTTTTGTATTCACTTGAATAAATGATATTAAAATCACTCCGTACAGTTTCAGTTAATTTACTGTGATACAAAGTCGGATTGAGAGCTGCTATTTTGCATCCACAGGCATCCGCTTCAAACATCGTCAGTCCAAAGTGTGTTAGAACAATTTTTGACCTTGATATAATTTCAGCATAAGAAGTTTCAGTTTCTAAAACATTACCGTTGAGATTAATAGCTTTCCCTTCCTTCAGTAATACTGAATTGGCATATTCTGGAATAGACTCTCTTATTGAAGAAACAAGTTCAGTAGCAGGATTATACCCTGCATATACTGTTATATCAATATCTTTTATAATTGAATTAGTATTCTTTAAAAGGGAAATACCCTCAGTAAAGTTGTATCCGTAAATAAAAAGTGAAGTATCCGGTTTAATAGCACTCCCTTTGTCTGACGGAACCGGGAGAAGATTAATAATATAATCAGCAAAGTCTCTCCCCATACCGGAATCGTCTATTGTAAGGACAGGTGCAATCCCGCGGAGCGAGTTCATCTCATCAAATGTGGAGTCACGCATATCTTTTATAATGAGATCTGTATCTGCGGGAATTATCGCTGAAATCAATCCGTTAAATTTTTCTTCCAGAGGATGTTCATTCTTTACAAGATAAATTGAAGCGGAAAAATTATTATTCCTGTTTAAGTGAACCGCGAGATTAAGCATCCTTTGTATATGTCCGGTTCCCAGAATTCCACCAGTACCGGTGACAATGGTAATCTTTTTTTTATCCATGGCTATGATGTGTCATAGGTCTTTGTTCAATGCTGCTGTTAATGAAACGGAGTTCAGGATTTTTTTGAATAAAACTTATAACTTCAGCAAGTGTAACCGGTTTATTATTATACAGTTCATTATATAAAATTTCTATAAATTTAAAATCCTCCGCAGTGTCAACGGTTAGTCTTAAATCTGTAAAGGGATTGATGAGTTCTGATTGATAACGTACAATTTTAAAAAGTTCCGGATGTTCTTTTATATATGGAGTAACGTGTTCTCTGTGATGAGGCTCTTTCCCTTCATTAAATGCTTTTTCAAGCGCAGATTTTTTTATAATTTCAACACCTGTTCCCAGGGGGATACCGGCTGTTGTACAATGATCAGCATTATTGGCATATGCGTATTTAAGCGCCTTTGATGCGGACTCGTGGTCGGTAAAGGGATTATCTCCGGTTATGCGTATAACATAATCGCAATCAAGATCTTTCGAAGCAAGGTAGTATCTTTCAAGCACATCATCTTCGGAACCGGTAAAAGATTCTATTCCGCATTGAGCAGCCAGTTCAACAAGAGGGAGATTTTCATCTCCTGATCCAGTTGCAAGAATGACAGTGTTTACTCCCTGTATCAATTTGGCTCTTTCAATGACGTGCCATATAATCGATTTGCCGCAGAGTTTGAGCAGGGCTTTTGACGGAAGCCTTGTTGATGAAATTCGTACCTGTATTATCGCTGCTGCTTTCATTTTACCTGATTTTATTAAAAGTTAAAAGTGTACCACTCGTCACAATTCTTACAATCCGGTTTAGAAGGAAATCTTCCATTATACTCTTCAATGAATGATTTCCTCTGATTATTCCAGATTTCACTCAGCTTCATATCTTTTATATTTCCGTATGAGTTTTCCCCATCTATATCCTGTTTACAGAATGAAACGGTTCCATCAGAGAGTATATATATATCTCTCTGTAGATGCCAGCATGGTGTACGTTTCACAGGTGATAGATCAGAATATTTTCTGTCGGGAATGCGTCCGAAATATGTATTCTGTTTCTGGAGGATAATCGGTACTTTCTGTCCCTCCCAGAAATCGTAGTATTTATCCAGGTACGATTTAATATCATTCTCTTTTGCGAACTCATCGGTTTCATTGATTTTCATTATCTGAATGTATACTCTCTCCCCTTCGGAATTGAGTTCAGCAAGAGATATTGTATTTTTATAAACTGTATCGAAAGCATCGGCGCTATGGTATCTTTGATATGATTCTTTATCGAGACCATTATTGTTTATGATAACTTTAATTTTTGAGTTGTCAGAATTAGAGATAAAATTTTTGAAATTTGCATCAGCGTTTATTCCATTGGTTTCAACAATCAGTTGTTCAATTAAATTCTCTTTTACCGCAGCTTCCATAATAGAGAAAAATTCCGGGTGCTGCATGGGCTCACCGGAACCGGATAAACAGAGTGTATATGGCAATGAAAATATTCTCATCTCTTCGAGAATTGATGATAAGGTTTTAAATTCCATATGGCCATGTTCACCCGATGTGAGTGTTTTTCTATAACAGAAGAGGCAATCAAGTGAGCATTTTCCTGTAAGTTCCAGTTCAACATATGACGGTCCTGTGAAAAGTGTTTCAGGGTTTGATTCTATTAGATTTTTAATATCACGATAGGCCGGTATTGATCCGTTTATATTATAAAGATTTTTCATTATAATTTTTTCACGAAGGCTGTTTAGTCTGAAAGAGATTCTCTTACTTCTGATGTCCGGCTCTTTGTAGAAAAGTTCAACATCAAATTTGTTTATATTTGCCCGGATTACCTTCCCCAGTGGTAGAGTCTTCTCATCTGTATCGGGGATCTGATTGATTAGTTCACGTGAAATTATTTCACAGGCGAATCCTTCAGGGAGATTTTCCGAAAATGTAAATTCTGCAAGATATTTAAGATGAACATCTGTCATTTCTGTAAAAATTTCTGTATCGAAGAAGGATGAATCTCCATTTATTACAACGGCATGCTCTGATGATGTCGTATTGAAAAACTTTTTCCAGAAAGTGATGTCATCTGAGTTTTCACGCTTTATAGTATTTGCCATATTTTCGAGTCTGCCGGTATAGCCGGATGGTATTGAGTAATAAATTATTGTATCCGGTTTAGTCTCTGAAATTCTTTTACTTATCATTTCAGGTACAAAGTTTTCGTTGAAAAAAAGGTCTGTATCTTTTACATTTTCATCAATATGTATTATTACATCAATATTCACTGTTGTCACCGGATATCAGCCCTTAATATATCCTTCCATATAAATCTTTATGGAAGCTTCTTCTCTCTTCTGTTTTACCCATTTTTTAAACTGTTCCTGGGAATTTTCAGTATAAAGTTTGTACATAATCATCTTCTCAACACTCTCATATGATACAGCCCTTCTGTTCAGGTACTTTACTATATGGTATCCGAAACCGGATTTAAATACTCCGGATATCTGACCGTTTTTTGTCATTTTATAAACATTGCCTGCAAAATATGGATCGAGCTGAGCAAGCATCTGCCAGCCAAGATCTCCTCCGTTTTTAGCTGAACCGGGATCCTGTGAAAATTTCGATGCGAGAGATTCAAATGATGAAGGGTTAGACATAATCTGCTTTCTGATTTCATCAGCTCTGGTGTTGGCTGCTTTTTCATCGGACAACGAACCGCTTTTAGGAATTATAAGTATATGTTTTACATGAACTTCAAAACCAAGTTTTGATTTGTTCTTACTATACCACTTCTTTGCTTCATCGGGAGAGGGGGGAGTTGAACCGATTGCCACTGACATTATCTGTTCTCGTGCTATACTGACTTTTACTTCTTCAAAGAAGGAGAAGAAATCAATTTTTTCCTTTTTTTCGATATAATCTATGAACTTTTTTAAATCGGGGTTAATTTTATAATTAACATCAAACTTGTTCTCCATGAATTTTTCCATATTCAGAGATACATTTTTAACTGTTTCATCCAGTTCTTTTTTATTATCTGTCCTGGTGCTGAAAAATTTACTGATGGCCCCTTCCAGCTGATTTATAATCCTTTTATCAGAAAGAAGTATAGATTCATTCTGGGCTGTTTCAAATATAATTTCTGCTTCAATCATCTGATCTAGTATACGGCTCTTTTCTTGATTAATTTTTGAGTCCGGTATTTTTTTCAAAGACTTAAGTCTTTCCATTTTCTGATTAACATCGCTCTCCATAATGGCTCTGCTGTTCACAACAGCTAAAACTTTTTCATAACTCTGCCATGCATGCGATGAAAGAGGGAAAAGGAGAATCAGAGAGAGTAAAATTATATTGAGTTTAAATTTCATTATTTTTCCATTTGTAAAATTTCATTAATTGTATTTGTTCAGGTTCGAATACCGATAACACTGTTTAATACCTGAAGATTAAATTGCGCAACCATTTTTTCTCTTCTTATAGAGCAGAAATTCTATACCGTCAACAAGTGCCATCCATGATGCTTCGATCATATTAGTTGAAACACCCACAGTCCCCCAGTGGTCAACTCCGTCAGTCTGATCAATGAGAACTCTTACGCTGGAAGCTGTTCCATTGTTGTCATCAAGTACCCGTACCTTGTAATCGGTTAAATGCATTTGGCCAATTTCCGGGTAAAATTTTGTAAGGGCTTTCCTCAGAGCATTGTCAATGGCATCAACAGGACCGTTTCCGTTAGCCGCTGTATGTTCAAGCTGTCCACCAACTTCAACTTTGATTGTTGCCTCGCAGAGCAGTTTATTGCTCTCATCCATTTCAGTAATCATTCTAAATCCGAGAAACTTAAAAAATGGAGTATATTCTCCAGTAGCCTCACGGATAATAAGCTCAAATGAACCCTCAGCCGCTTCAAACTGAAAACCCTTCTCTTCGAGATTTTTGATCTTTTCCAATACTTTTTTTGAAAGGTTAATGTCGCCTTCTATATCTATTCCAAGTTCCTTTGCTTTAAATTCGACATTACTTTTTCCTGATAATTCAGATATCATCACTTTCCGTCTGTTGCCTGTAAGTGCCGGATCGATATGTTCATATGTTCTGGAATCTTTTTGGAGAGCTGATACATGGATTCCACCTTTATGAGCGAATGCATTGTCCCCTACATATGGCTGATTTTCAAAGTGCGGGAGATTGGCTATTTCACTTACAAAACGACTCACCTCTGTCAGGTGCTGCAGTGCTGAACTTGACGAGCATTCATGCCCCATTTTCATTACCAGATTGGGAATAAAGGTTGTGAGATCGCAGTTTCCGCACCTCTCTCCATAACCGTTGATTGTTCCCTGGATTGAAACTGCTCCTGCATCGACTGCGTAGATGGAGTTTGCAACAGCAACACCGGTATCATTGTGGAAGTGTCCCCCCACAGGAGTCTTAATTCTTGATGTAACAGAGGATGTTATTCTGTACGCTTCCGAAGGGAGAGTGCCTCCGTTTGTATCGCATAGTACTATCATGTCGGCACCTGCTTCACATGCTTTTTCGATGCACTGCATTGAGTAATCAGGATTCGCTTTGTTTCCGTCAAAAAAATGTTCAGCATCAAGAAAGACTTGAAATCCCAGATCTTTAAGGTATGCAACTGAATCATATATAAGCATGAGGTTTTCATCCAGTTCCATACCTAGAGCGGTTGTAACCTGGAAATCCCATGTTTTTGCAACAATAGTCAAAACATCGGCTTTTGATTTTACCAGGGACTGAAGTATTGTATCTTCACTGCACTTAAAGCCTTTCCTTCTTGTAGAACCGAAAGCGGCTATTTTGGAGTGGTTAATATCAAGTTCTCTTACTTCCGAAAAAAAACTGTCGTCTTTCGGATTTGATCCAGGCCATCCACCCTCGATAAAATCCACCTTCAGCCAGTTCAGGATTTTTGCTATATTCAGTTTATCCTGAATAGATAGAGAGATACCTACTGTTTGCGCTCCATCGCGGAGAGTTGTGTCATATATGCTTATTATTTTTTTAGACATAGTTTCCCAGATACCCCTGTATATGTATAATTCGTAACTGCTTATAAACCAGTGGTAAAATTGCTCTCCGCCACGACGAAGATAAAATGCCACCAGATTAATGAGTAGATACTATAATACCTGCATACTTTTTTCTGTGAGCTGATATTTCAAGTAATTTTTCTTGAACAGGGTATTATCTATCTGCTGTAACTTCCCGATATTTTAATTGTCATATTTTAAAACTGTTTCGGTTTCAATTACTGTAAACACGCACTGTTTTTCCGGAAATAAAGAGTTGACCATCAAAGTTATGGTTTAATCTACTGATTTTAATATAAAAAAAATGGTTCCTGAATGAATAAAATAAAATTTAAAATGACTATACTGCTCCTGCTGGTTTCTGCTTCATTATTCTATTCTTTTTCATGTTCTAATTCACCGGAAGCTGTTTATGAAAGAATGCTCGATAAATATGAGGATGGGAGAGAGGGGAATATCTCCCTTTTGTCTGAAAAATTTCTCATGGCATTTTCCGGATTCCAGGCAGATTATGATTCACTTTTTTTTAATAAAAGTGTTATAATATCTGTGAAAAACGAAAATATTGAAATTCTATATCCGGATAATGTGAGCGTCAAAGGTGATCAGAGTATAAGTGAGAATATTACCTTTGCTGATATGAATGAAAATAGTATAGTGTTGGGAAATAATAAGGGGTTTTGTGTCTTTGATAAAGACGGCGATCCTCATACAGTTTATAAGACCGAAAAAGATGAGAGGATTGATGCCGTTGCTCTTAAAGATAAAAACGTAATTTATCACTCTGAGGGTAAAATATTTGAATTCTCTTCTGATAGCAAAAAAGTCAGGAGAATGGATTCAGGGGTATATCACTCTCCATATAAAAAATTCTTCAGGTCATCTATTTTTGTAACAGAGAGATATATAACACTTGCGACAGGTATTGGCGGTTCTTATTATATCAGCATCTTTGACGGGATCAGCGGCAGTGCATTAATAACTAATGTATCAGCTTCTTCTTTGGAATTGAATATGGGTGATAATGATCTTTTATATGTCAGAGGGGGAACTGGCGTATGGGCTGTGGCAAAATTTGAGATCTCTACTAAAAAGCGGAGCCAGTTTAAAGGAGTTGGAAAAATTGATAATATTTTCATTGCCAAGGATGGTTTTATTACTCTCTACGGAAAAAAATATAACATTGAAGGATTTAACGGTGAACAGGGAGTTCTTCCTCAGGATTGGAATATAATTGGAATATGCAGGAATCTGGTACTGATTGAATATGGTAGAATTGTGTATGTTATAGATTTTCCGGAATTACTGAAAAGAGTTATAGAGATGAATCAGAAAACTGGAGAAAGAACCACTTAACGGGCTTTACTCCAGGGGTTATAGGGAGCATAGGTATCTATTATATCTGCTCCTTCATGATAAGGATGAATTTTTTTGGCAATTTTCATAAACAGAAGCAGGGTGATCATAATAATTAAAGATAGTATTGCAACAATCATTATATTCAGAAGTTTATTATAATTAAAATACATCTGATCCTCCGGTTACATTCATCAGCTCTTTCAGGTTTTTATAAATAAGACTTTATAGAAAAAAGATAAAACATTTAAGAACATTTTATCTTACGCAATTTGATTACTTTACCATTAAATATATTTATGATTCTGTGGAAAATCGTCATATAGGTTAATGTAACAAAAAAAGCTTGCACTGGACAGTTATTTTATAATCTTAATATAATAAAGCAAAGAAAAAAGTAAAGGTATATAAAAAAAAGATGAAAATGCTCAGAAATGATCTCTGCTGGTGCGGAAGCGGAAAAAAATATAAAAAATGTCATATGGAATCTGATTTAGCATCGGAAACAGGCTCAGGTAAAGATTTAAAACCACCCAGAGGGATAAAGATTAAAACTCCTGCTGAAATTGCCGGGATTACTGATAGCTGCAGACTGACGGCCGAAGTTCTCGATATGGTAAGCTCGAAGATAAAAGCAGGTATTACAACTGACGAAATAAATACATGGGTTTATGATTATACCGTGAGCCGCGGAGGGATTCCCGCAACTCTGGATTATAACAGTTTTCCTAAAAGTGTCTGCACATCAATCAATAATGTAATTTGCCATGGGATCCCTGACGGTACTGTCTTAAGAAACGGGGATATTATAAATGTAGATGTAACGTGTATTTTAAAAGGATACTACGGCGATGCAAGCCGTATGTATATGATTGGTGAAGTATCTCCTGAAGCGTCTAAGCTGGTGAGAGTTTCAAAGGAGTGCCTTGACCTGGCTATAGATCAGGTTAAGCCGAATAATGATTTTGGTAAGATCGGAGAAGTGATTCAGAAACACGCAGAGAATAACGGCTTTTCAGTAGTTCGCGATTATGGCGGGCATGGTATCGGTATCAAGTTTCATGAAGAGCCCCATGTCCATCATTACAATGTGGGAAACCGGAAACTCCCGATGTTTCCAGGGATGATTTTCACAATTGAACCGATGATTAATGCAGGGAAATATCAAACTAAACTTCTTAGTGATAACTGGACAGCAACAACTATTGATGGCTCTTTGTCATCACAGTGGGAGCATACAGTTCTCGTTACAGAAAAAGGTGTGGAGATACTTACCGTGAGTGGGAAAAAATAAAAAAAGCCCCCAACCCCCCGGAGGGGGGCTTAAAGAATGTATAACTATAAATTAAAATTAGTAAAAGAATTAAAAGTCCCCCTCCGGGGGGTTGGGGGGCAGTAGGGAAGGTTTTTAAGTTTTACCTGTGAAATATCTTTCTTGAAAAATATGAAAAGTTTAAAATAAATAAGGAAAAAATATGAATGAATTTATAAAAATAGACCATCATGACATTGAGGATAATCCTTTCAAGCTTATCGGCAAAGACTGGATGCTTATAACTGTCGGAACAAAAGAGGATTATAATACAATGACCGCATCCTGGGGCGGTTTTGGTTTTTTGTGGAATAAGCCGATCTGTCATATTTATGTCAGGCCGCAGAGGTTTACATATAATTTTACAGAGAGATTTGACTGCTTTACTCTCTCATTTTTTGATGAAAAGTACAGAGACGCCCTTAAGCTTTGCGGATCTAAATCGGGACGTGATATAGACAAAGCGAAAGAAGCGGGACTCAGTGTTGCTGAAACAGAAAATGAAAATGTTTATTTTAAAGAGGCACGCCTTGTTGTAGAGTGCAGAAAAATTTATCACCAGGATATAGATCCCGCATCATTTCTTGATGATTCGATTCAATCAAATTATCCGAATAAAGACTATCACAGAATGTATATTGGTGAAATTATAAATACTTTAAGAAAAGAGAAGGGCTGAAAATATATGAAAGGTTCTATTTTCGAAAACTCAGGAAGCTGGGTAATGAAGCTAATCTTCATGAATGTAGTTATGTACCTGCTTCAGAGTGTGTATATGCAGAGTGTTATACCATACGAGATTCCCATGGGGAATCAGATTATTGTTAATGAAACATCAGCGATGACATATTATCTTGGACTTATACCGGCGCTTATATTAACTAAATTTTATGTATGGCAGCTCGGCACTTATATGTTTCTTCACGGAGGTTTTTTCCATATATTTTTAAATATGTACGCGTTAATGCTTTTTGGTATTCCGGTTGAACAGTTATGGGGTTCTAAAAAATTTCTGATATATTATTTTTTCACAGGCATCGGAGCCGGACTGACTATTTTTATTATTAATCTTGCAATTGGTGGCACCTCAGCTTTTATTCCAACTATTGGCGCTTCCGGTGCTGTGTTTGGTCTGCTTCTCGCATTCGGGATGTTATTCCCTAATGTGGAGCTGCTTGTGTTTTTCTTTATTCCGATGAAGGCGAAATATCTTGTGGTAATGTATGGTGCGATTGAAATTTATGCGCAGATATCATCGGGTGCCAGCAGCAATGTATCGCATGTCGGTCATCTTGGCGGGCTGCTGTTCGGTATAATATTCTTTCTGATTACCCGAAGAAGAGGAATAGAATTTACAGCAAAGAAAATGAAAGCGCAGATGGGGAAAGAGGTTAAAGAGAGAGATAAAGCTCTTAATCTTGATGAGCCTGCAGTTGAAAAACTTTCAGTTATCCTTGAAAAATTGAAAAGCGGCGGATCAGAGGCGATCAGCGACGATGAATATCAGTATATTAAATTAGCAGACATTCTTTATGTAGAGAAGGATGATATTTGCGCTTCCAATGATTTTATCCCGGAAGATAGTCATTGTAAAAAGTGTGAAACAATGGAAGCATGTTTAATGAGAGAAATAAAGAAGTATTTATGATAAAAGTAAAAGTGCAGATGATTGAAGGGGCATCTCTCCCGGAGTATCAGAGTAATGGTTCTGCAGGTGCGGATTTGTGCGCATTGCTTGATGAACCTGTAATACTCTCTCCGGGTAAAACAAAACTTATTCCTACGGGAATTTTTATTGAGTTACCTGAAGGTTACGAAGCACAGATAAGACCAAGAAGCGGCCTTGCTCTGAAACATGGTATAACATTTTTAAACTCGCCCGGCACTATCGATTCCGATTACAGAGGTGAGATTAAAATAATTATGACTAATTTCGGTGATGAAAATTTTACAATAGAAAACGGAATGAGAATCGGGCAGATTGTTTTCGCCCGGGTTTTCAGAGGTGAATTTATAAAAACAGATGAACTAAATAAAACAGAAAGAGATAAAGGGGGTTTCGGGCATTCCGGAATATGAAGGAAAATAATACAAAAGATGTAAACAAAGTTACCATACTGCCGCTTGGCGGTCTTGGTGCTATCGGTAAAAACATTACGCTTTTTGCACAGAATGATGAAATGATTATAGTTGATTGCGGTATAATGTTCCCCAGGGACGAAATGCCGGGAATCGACTATATAATTCCGGA
>JBBRFT010000014.1:0-33076 GCA_038241375.1 Spirochaetota bacterium | reverse complement strand
ATATGAAGTTAAAATAAAAAAAATAAAAATGAATGAGTATGAATTTATTAATGAAAATAAAAAACTCGGTTTTGTTATAAGTCAGCGCATTGATGATAAAAATGTTGAATATGGTGGATCAATAAAAATATACACATATATGGGAATTAAAGATTGGGATGGTATTTTAAGATATACTCAACATGGTGGTTTAGATTGTCAATGGGAAGGTGAATTAAAAAAATGTAGTTCTAACGAAGTTGAATTTTGTTTAAAAGATGCAAAAAAATCAGATGACTATTATCGGCAAGAAAAAGCATTGCCTCCGGATTTAAAATAAGTCACACAATCAGTTCCTCATTTCGCATAATGGCGTAGCTATACGAAGTTTACCGCAGGCAAATTTGCGGCGAACGTTCAGGAGCCCGTATAGCGACGATTGTGCGATGTTGTGACTCAAAAATAAAACTCCCGTCCCACTAAACCAGTGAGCCGACAGGATGTCGGGCGAAGGCGAGTTTGGCACGGATGCCATTACGAGCCCACAACATATTTTAAATGACACTATCACAAAAAGTATCAAAAATATAAAGTCTCAAAAACCTAAAAGAACAGAATCACTAAAGGCGCACCGCCGCCTGAGGTGCCGGGGTCGAGGGGCATCGCCCCCGCGGCCTTTGGATACTTTGTGCCGTTACAAAGTATCGAAGAATAAACATATATATAAGTAATCTTGAAATAAAAAAATAAGAATAACAACTTAAAGCAAATCAAACCAGATGAAAAATATATAGAAAATATCAAACAGAATAAAAAAATTCATTGAAAACAAAAAGACTTCTTTAAAATAAAAAAGCCTGCAAACACCGCGTGAAGGATTCAGAGCAAAGATTAAAGGCCTTGATGATGACGCTATTATAAAAAGGATTTTTGAAATCATGGAGATTGAGAAAGCTTATTCAGATAAAGATTTCTCTCTTAAAATTCTGGCAAGAGATTTGGATGTAAGCACACAGCAGTTATCTGAAATACTTAACGAAAAAACAGGTAAGAGTTTCAATACTTTTATCAACGAATATCTGATTAATGAGGCAAAATTACTGCTGATTGATGACCCGGCAGATCTATCAATTCAATAGCAGATGCCGTGGGTTTTAATTCAAATACTGCATTTACAATTACATTTTAAAAATATGAAAAATGTTCGCCATCCCGTTTCAGAAAACAGAACCAGTAATTTACTTTAATATTTTCATATCTTGTTTGAATTTTCACCTTGACGGACTTTTTATTAAAGTAATATATAAATTAAATAGAATTAAAAAGGGGATATTATGATAAAAGTACTTAAATTAATTACAATAACCGGTTTATTCACGGCATTAATCAGCTGTTCAACTTCACGCTATAATTATGAAGTTGATCCTACACCTTTGGTAAAAGGAAACACAAAGTATTTATTAAAAGATCTTAAAGTTAATTTAAAAACAAAATCAGACGTAAAAGGTTATCTCTCAAGCGAAGAGATGACTAAAATTTTTCAGGATAAAACTGTATCCTATTTAAAAAATAACAATATTCTGGATACTGCTAAAGACAGTTATGAGCTTTTTATAACAATCAATTATACTAGGGTTTTTGTACAATTTTCAGATACTATAACTTTTCCTCAATTCAATTATACATGGAAGATTCAAAAAGACGGTAAAATTATTGCAACATATGAAAGTAAAACAATGAAAGTAAGCGGCGGTTTGGGATCCGGTATGAATGTTTTTACAAAACTTGGCAGTTCAGATATTAATCCTGAAGTTGAGCCAGGATACATAGAAATAATCGCAAAATCAATCGTAGAAAATGACATCAAAGATATAGGAAAATAATTAATAACCGAATCATAAAAAAAGGCCTTTAAGTTTATTTTTTTTGTAGTAATCTTCGTTAAACCTGCAGAGTATTGTAATTTAAAACTACTTTTAAATTACAATACTCTGTTACTTCTATTCTACCTCGAAATATTTATACAATAGTTATTACTAAATACTTTAAGAAAGATATATTATAAAAACTTCGAATAAATCGAAGACTTTTTGTTGTTGACTAAGAAGAAAATTCCCGCTATGCTTCTTCATGTAATTAAATCATGTATTAAAAAGGGGGCTTTATGACTGTGGGAAGAACTGTACAACAGAGATGGTATATTCAGGAGTTAACATGCCCGGAGTTGATCCATCGTAATGCACTTGTTTTTGGTGAAAAACGTTTCCAGTGGTGGAAAAAACCTGACGGTACAACTGAATCCAATACATACTCACAGGTCTGGCAGATTGTTAAAGAGCTTTCGAATGGATTGATAGAATCCGGCATTGAAAAGGGTGACCGCGCTGCAATTATATGCCACACAGTGCCGCAATGGATGTGGGCAGATTACTCCATATTATGTGCAGGCGGAGTAACAGTATGTATTTATCCGACTTTATCAGAAGAAGAAATAAAATTTATTCTTAATGACTCTGGTTCTAAACTTGTTTATGTGTATGATGAAGAACTTCTCACTAAAGTACTGAATATCAAATCGGAGGTTACCTCTCTAAAAAAAATAGTACTTATGACAGGTTCTGCTCCAGCCAATGATGCTGTTATAACTGATATTGACAAGCTCCGCGCAAAGGGAGTTGAGCTTCTTACCCGCGACAGGAATGTCTTTGAAAAGAGATGGAGATCTGTTGAGATGCTTGATATAATGACGATTGTATACACTTCAGGTACAACCGGTATGCCCAAGGGGGCAGTGCATACTCATTGGAGCTTTAATGCTGCCTGCTGTAGAGATTTAAAACAGGTTCCTCCAATCAACGAAAATGAAGTATCCTTATCCTTCCTGCCTTTATCTCATACTTACGAGAGAGAGTGCGGACATGGAGTTTCAATGATGACCGCATCTACAATCGCCTATTCCTCACCAATAACTATCGTGAGTGATCTGCAGATATTTAAACCTCATTTTTTCATGTCTGTTCCAAGAATATATGAAAGGATTTACATGGCACTGAAAGAACAGACCTCCAAATCCCCTATTAAGAAAAAACTATTTGAAGGTGCAATGAATACTGGTCTTGAAGTTGTAAAAAAACGAGAAGATGCCAAAGGTTTTATCGACATGAGGGAAGGGGTGGATTATACTGAAAATCTCGGTTTCTGGCTTAAATTCAAGTATAGATTTTTTGATAAAATTATATACAGTAAAGTACGTAACCTACTTGGCGGGCGATACCGTTTCGCTTTTTCAGCTGCAGGGAGTCTTCCGGCTGATCTTTGTAAAACATATATGGCCATGGGGATTCCTATTATTGAAGGCTATGGTGCTACTGAAACATGGAATGCAATTAATCTCAACTGGGATTACAAACTGCTCCCCGGTTCAGTGGGCCCTCTAAGCATTGGGGTTGAAGGCCGGATTGCTGAAGATGGAGAGTGGCTGGTGAGGGGTGAAAATCTGTTTTCAGGATACTGGAATAATCCTGCAGCAACGAAGGAAGCTTTTACTGCAGATGGATTTTATAAAACAGGTGATATTGTTGAAGAGATTGCAGATGGCTATATCCGCATTGTAGACCGTAAAAAAGGACTTATGGTTCTTGATACAGGAAAAAATGTTGCATCTAACAAAATTGAAGGGCAATTTTCTTTATGTAAATGGGTTGATACTGTTGTACCCGTGGGGAGTGATAGAAAATTTATCTCGGCACTGGTAATACCTAATCTGGACGCTTTTGTAGAACTGTTTGATAAAGAGAAGATTCCTTACGATAAGGATAAGGTAATTCGAGTAACAGATCCGATGCCCATGGTTGTGGAGGTCGGGCAGGATTTTGTTGAACAGGTAAGGTTTAAGGGACTTATCGACAACGATATACAGCAGGTAAACAGAGGGCTTGAAGATTACGAAAAAATAAAAAAATACTCAGTACTGACAAGAAGACTTACAATTCAGGATGGCGATATGACCCCGACTCTGAAAGTAAAAAGGAAATCAGTACTTGATAAGTACAAAGATACTATCGATAAAATGTATATGTAAAATAAAAGTTTAATTCTCTTCGCCGCCTTGGGCGGCCGGGGGAATTAAACTTTTAATAGTATTTGTATTTTCATCTATTTATCACTCCGAACCGGTTTTCAACCCTGCCTGATGACACTTCCTGGGATTATACAATCTTTGCTAATTTTTAAGATTTGACAACATACACATGTTATAGAACTTAGTTATAAACAAACTCAAATCAGGAAACAACATGGCTGAACATAATCCCGATAATTCGCTCGAGGGAAAAACTCTTGAAACGATTTTAAACAGACTTGTTGAACATTACGGTTGGGATGAACTTGGTGAAAGAATCAGGATACGCTGCTTTAACTTTGATCCGGGAATTAAGTCAAGCCTGACTTTTCTGAGAAAGACCCCGTGGGCCCGGGAAAAGGTTGAAAAATTGTATCTGAAACTTGAATCAGGAAAAGAATGAAAATTTTCTGCAAATCAAACCATCTGAATATATTATCCCTGCCTTTTTATGAAAACTGAATGAGCAGCCTAAGCAGAATAGTAGCCCCAGGAAACGGGAATACCCTTATCGGCGAAAATGGAGAGATTTTAACACCTCCGGCTAATTGGGAATTTTTTCCGGCAGGAGACCCTGGTATTACCAGAAAGATAACCACCGCTGGAATTTACTGGCGTGTCCAGGTTAAAATGGGTAAACGTTTGATATCTAAAGGGGTCTGGGCTCCTTCAGATATAGTTGGCAAGGCAAAGCTGGAGGTCAAAGCAGTAAGAGAGACCCCATCCTACCAGAAGCGACTTGAAAACAGCCGCAATTTGCGTGTTAAAAAGCAGACCGAATATGAAACATATTTTCTTGAATCGGTAAAAAAATTTCTTTCATTCAATTTATGCTTTAAAGAGATTGAAAACAAACTGGCGGAAGCGGTAACAGCGCATGCCGTTCCGGTGGGGAGTGGAACTGTCGCCCGTACGGCTATGATTCCCATTGAAGAGCGTGCTGCAAAAGCTGTAATAGCCTGGATGAGGCATAAAACAACCGCGTACGATTCCATGGTTATTCCAAAACTTAAAGGGAAAAGAAGGGAGACAAGAAGAATTCTTGCACAGCGTTCTATCGAAATTCTTGGATCTTACAGGACGGGGGGATCGATTCCGGAAAACTGCCCTTTGAAAAAAGCATTTGATTTTTAACGATATCATTGATATTTTGTATAACTAATCAGGAGATTTGATTATTACTACTTTTGAACAGCATCATGACAATTATCTCCCTTTTTCATCAGCAGGATTAACTGCGGGATTATGCCGTGCCGCTGTTGAATCTGGATATAAAGAATTATTTCCTATTCAGAAGGAAGTTATACCTGTAATTCTTGCAGGAAAAGATCTTGCCGCAGCAGCTGTTACAGGTTCCGGTAAAACTGCTGCTTTTATCCTGCCGGTTCTTCATATGCTTCACGGGAAAAAATGGATTGAAAAATCCCCGGTGAAAGTTTTGATTCTGGTACCGACAAGAGAACTTGCAGTTCAGGTTGCCGAAACGGCAAAGATGTTCAGCAGATTTCTTCCGGAAAAAATAAAGGTTCAAGCTGTACATGGAGGAGTTCCAATCAATCCTCAAATGAAGAGTTTAACCGGGGGAGTAGATATTCTAATTGCCACACCGGGAAGACTTATAGATTTAACCGGACAGAATGCCGTTAAACTATCTGGAGTTAAAATTCTTATACTTGATGAAGCTGATAAAATGCTTGATCTTGGCTTTAAAGATGAACTCAATATTATTCTTAAAATGCTTCCGGCAGAAAGACAGAATCTTTTGTTTTCTGCTACGTTAAAGAGTAATATAGAAATACCAGGGATTAATTTTCCGGGAAATGCTGTTAAAGTAGGTGTTGAAAATTCTGAGAATTCCGTTAAAGCGGCGGAACCTGTTGAACAGCGAGTTTACACCGTTGATCAAAACAGTAAAGGGCTCCTCCTCCGATATCTTATAAATGATGGAGCTTGGGAACAGGTACTTGTTTTTGTTTCATCTAAACGTAGAGCCGATAATGTAACAAGGAAACTGAATGCTAATAATATCACAGCAGAGGCTCTGCATGGTGATAAAAGTCAGGGTGCCAGAACAGGGGCTTTGACACGTTTTAAACAGGGGAAGATCAGGGTGCTGGTTGCAACTGATCTGGCGTCACGCGGACTGGATATTGAGCAGCTGCCCTGTGTCGTAAACTATGAACTCCCGAGATCTCCTGCGGATTACATACACCGCATAGGAAGAACAGGGAGAGCCGGATTAAATGGCATTGCGATAACACTTCTTTCTGAAGATGACTATCAGCTTATGAAACTGATAGAAAAACGTATGGGGAAAAAACCTCAATACATCGATTCGGAGAGTATAAGTTATAAATGATTTTATTATATGCTGTTTCGGCAGTATAATTTCTACAGGGTATATGGTGTGTGAGTCCCTTATCTGGTCCCTAAAAGCGGAACCCTGCGGCTGCGGAACAAGGATTTTGCAGCCCCTAATCAGTTAGATCGGGTGTTTAAGAACATCTGAATAAACAAGGAGTTATAATGGAAAACAAAAAAGTATTTATAGGGAATTTAGATTTTGAAGTAACAGAAGGTGAACTGAAAAACCTTCTGCTGAAATACGGCGTCGTTGTAAGTATTAAAATGCATCAGAAAAAAGGATATGCATTTGTAGAGATGGGTACACCGGAAGAAGCATCTAAAGTAGTCCAGAAAATGGATGGTCTGAAATATAATGATCGAGAGATGCGTGTAAGTCTGGAACTTAAAGCCGGTAAAGCGAGATCTGTATCTGTTAAACAATATAAAGAACGGGGTCAGAGTCTCTCTAAAGAAAGAACAGGCAAAGATTCAGACCCGAGATCAAGAAGTGAAAAGCAGCGTGATTCCGCGAAATCACGTCCGTCTGGTTCATCATACGGGAAACCGGGAGGAGGTCACAGATCTGAAGGGCGTTCATCAGGATCTGAAGACAAAATCCAGGGAGAGGCCCGCAGAGAGAGACCGGGTCTTCCAAGGCCGGAACAGGACAGATGGGCAACAGAAAGACCTGCAGAATCCCCCATACCGCCTAAAAAAGAGTGGTCTCGTGATGAAAATCGTGGAGGTTTTGGAAATTATGGAAGATCATTTGAAAAGTCAAAAGAAAAGACCAGCGAAAGGAATGCCGCATCGGGTAACCGGCCTCTGAAAGATTATACAAAAGAAAGCTCTTCCGGAGCTCCTCGTCCTCCGAAAAGAGAATGGACTGCTGAAAAACCTGCTTACTCAGGCAGGCCTGCAAGAGATGGTGAGAGGCCGTCATATAATAGACCAGCCAGACCTGATTCTGACAATAGACCAAGCGGAAGAACACCTCGTTCCGATGATCGGGCCACAGGGAATTATTCGAAAGAGAGATCCGGATCCCCAAGACCTCCAAAGAGAGAGTGGACTGCTGAAAAACCTGCTTACTCAGGGAAGCCTGCAAGAGATGGCGAGAGATCATCATCTCCGCGCCCGCCGAGAAAAGAGTGGTCATCGGACAGGCCGGCACGTCCGTCAAGAGAGACAGGTGACAGCTGGAAGGAGAGATCCGATAAGAAAGAGTCCTCGGGAGATAAACCTCGTGATTACTCAAAACCACGAACTGTAAGCGGTTCGCAGAACAGATTCAGCAGGTCATCAGGACCAAAGTCAGGCCCGGGTAGAGGACCTTCAGGCTCATCAAGACCTAATCAGGGGAGCAGCGGCGGAAATCGTGACCGGAATAAGCCTACAGAAAGAGACTGACAGGAAATAAATTATGAATAAAAATGATATACTGCGCAGACTTAGATATGCGCTGAACATCAGCAATCTCGAAATGGTCGGTATTTTCAAACTCGCCGGCCATGATATTCTGGAGTTTGAAATTCTGAACATTCTGAAAAAAGAGGAAGAGGAGGGATATGTCGAGTGCACTGACAAAGAACTCGAACTCTTTCTTGACGGACTGATTGTTGCGAAAAGAGGGAAGAAGGAACCATTGGATCTTCGACAAGGCAGTGAATCTAAAGAGGTGGAACCTTTGGTTAAACTTGAGATAAGAATGTCAAACAATCTTGTGTTGAAAAAACTGAGAATAGCTCTCGATTTTAAAGAAGAGGATATGCTCGAAGTGTTCAGACTTTCAGAGTTTGCAATAACAAAACCTGAACTCTCCGCTCTATTTAGAAAGAAAGGGAATAAAAACTACAAAGTCTGCGGCGATCAGATACTAAAGAATTTTCTTCAGGGGATAACTGCTAAGTATAGAAAGTGATTGTTTATATCTGCACGAAAAATTTAATCCTCAACTTTTCAGCCCCCTAAATATCCCGGAAGGGGATTTCACGGGGCTGATTTACAGTTAAAAATAAAAAATCCGGGCAGGAACAGTGAGATTAATAGTATTTCTTTTCCTTGCATCCCGGGTTGACCCTCTTTTTTCTGCTTAGATCACTCTTCACCAAAAATTATTTGAATAACTCCAGATATTTTTCGTAACCTTCCTTTTTCATATCCTCTTTCGCTATGAACCGCAGTGATGCTGAATTCATACAATACCGTAAGCCGGTTGGCTTTGGCCCGTCGGTGAAAACATGCCCCAGATGTGAATTACCATTTTTACTCCGTACTTCAGTGCGGGTCATAAAAAGATTTTTATCTGTTTTCTCAACTATATTTTCAGACTCAACCGGTCTGGTAAAACTCGGCCATCCTGTACCGGAATCGAATTTATCTCTAGAACTGAAAAGCGGCTCACCTGATACTATATCAACATAAATTCCATCTCTTTTATTGTCCCAGTATTCATTCTGAAATGGAGGCTCTGTTCCGTCCTCCTGTGTAACTTTAAATTGAAGCGGTGTTAATGTTTTCTTAATCATGGCATCCTCCGGTTTTTTATACTGAGATTCAGTGAGAGGCTTAATCTTTCCGCGTCCCGGTCCCCAGGTTTTATCAAGGGACTGATCTCTCCCTGAACCGTTTCTGTAGTATTTGTATCTTAAAGGATTCTTTTTGTAATAATCCTGATGATAATCTTCTGCGGCAGTGAAATTTTTAAAAGGAACAATTGCAGTGACAATCGGTTTGCTCAAACGTTTTGATTGAACAAGTTGTTCCTTTGATTTTTCAGCCGTTTTTCTCTGTTCTTCGTCGTGGTAAAAAATCTCACTTCTATATGAAGTACCTCTGTCCACAAACTGTCCCCCTGCGTCAGTGGAATCTATATGTTTCCAGAGATAATCAACAAGCTGTTCATACGAAACAACTTTAGGGTTGTAATAAATTTGAACAGCTTCAACATAGCCAAGGTCATGATAATTTTCGTAGGAGGGATTCCCGCCCTGGCCGCCGCTATATCCGGATATAGCTTTTACTACCCCGTTAACTTTTTCAAAATCAGATTCGACACACCAGAAACATCCCCCTGCAAAAGTTGCAATTTGTAAATTACTGTTTATCATAATATCGGCAGAGTTTTTTTTCTGATCAGCACCACTATTTCCGCTGCAGCTTAACAAAAACAAAACGGTTAGCATATAAAATAAAGAATTTCTCATAATTAACTCCTCTAAATTTAAATATCAATAATTTTCTAAAAACAATATAAGTATTGTAGTATTTAATTATATATTTAAGATAATTTTCATGTTTTTAAGTTACTGATAAAATACTAAATAAATTCTTTTTTTTAAAAGTGTTTTAAAATGATCGGGCAGTGCGAAAGAAAATCAAGCCCCCTTCCGTGGGGTTGGGGGTCGATGTGGGTAATTATCAGGAGAAAGCCAGGAGAGAATATAAAAAATATTTATTTTTTAATATCAAATCCAAGCTTTTGGATTTCACTCTCTATTCGTTTGCATTCATCCTCAACTTTTGTGAGTTTCTCCATAATTTCAGTTATTACAGGATCGGAGTATATATCTTTTTTATCTCTATACAGATCACGGGTATGATCTCCAATATCTGCCAGTATAGTCTGAAGTTTTCTATGTTCCACGAAGAGATTAGTTTTAAGCTGTGTATAAGCCAAACCATCTTTACCTTTTTCTACAGCTTTCGCGGCACCGTCTTTAACTCCCTCAACAGCTATATCAACACCTTTCAAAACGACATCTCTTACCTCTTCCCAGTATCCCATAACGATCCTCCTTTGTTGCTTATTATTAAGTTTAATGTTATAATGAATAAAAACAAATTTTAATAAATAATAATTCCTAAACATATATTTTACTGTAAAAATGAAGTATTTTATACCACCACTTACGGCTTACGGGATAATAAAACAATTTTCAAATACAATAATTTAAGGAATAATTACTAAATTCTAATTTAAGTACAGAAAAAGAGAATCTTGTTAAAAATAAATTACACTTGAATATCTATTACTATTGTAGTATTAGAGGTTTCCATTAAAACAAACTACGAAACATCAGAGTTTGTGACAACTCATAAGCCGGGGACATGGGGGGAATATATGTCATCAGACCAATCTTTTGTAGATTTTATTGTGGATCAGATCAGCTGCTCAAAAACGATTACCGCCAGGAAGATGTTTGGAGAATATGCGGTTTATTCAGATAATAAAGTTGTGGCTCTGGTCTGTGATAATAAGCTCTTTGTTAAGCCGACAGCAGGCGGAAGAATATTTATCGGAGAACCGGTGGAAGCTCCGCCGTACCCGGGTGCAAAACCATCTTTTCTCATTGAAGATAAACTTGAAGACAGAGAATGGATCAGTAATCTTATAAGTATTACTGAAGAAGAACTCCCTGAACCGAAACCTAAAAAAAAGAAAAAAACTAAATCGCTAATGAAGTAAAAAATGAAATTAATAGACCTGAGCTATCCGATAGATAGCGATATTAAAATTCACCCCCTTGATTCCCCGGCATTTTTATCGCAGGAGAAGTTTATTGGAAGAGATGATTTCAATCTTTTCAGACTGGAGATGGGAATGCACACCGGAACTCATATAGATGCACCTATGCATATGACCGATAACAATAAATTTATAAATGAATATGATTTAACCAGGTTCTGCGGTTCCGCTGTACTTATAGATGTCAGAGGCCAGAATATAATAGAGTATAAAGATAGTTATAATAATCTGTTAAAAGAAAATCTTATAGTTTTATTTTATACAGGACATAACAAAAAATATGGGGAAAAGGATTACTTCACCAGTCATCCAGTCGTCGATATTAAACTTGCTGAATTTCTTGTATCTAAGAAAATAAAGATGACAGGATTTGATTTACCTTCACCCGATAACGATCCATATCGTATTCACAAATTACTGCTTCAAAATGATATTATGATAATTGAGAATCTGACAAATCTTGAAAATCTAATAGATAAAAAATTCGAAATATATGCATTCCCGTTAAATGTTAAATCCGATTCCTCCATATCGAGGGTTATTGCTAAATTAATTTAATTATAGGTATCAGGGATTGACCAAGTATAACAGAATAGTGATAGAATCTTATCACTGATCATGCTTGAATGCGTATTATAAAATATTAAACAAACAACAGGCATGCGGTTGACATTTTAATAAACTAAGTAAAAAATTATTGAAAATAAAAATGATTCAGTACTTGTAAACTGCTCTTTCATATTCAATAAGCTCACTCAGGTTCTTAATAAAATCCTTTTCGTGATCAAAACTAAAAATTGAATAACCTCTCATATTGTTTTCATATGACAGATCTATCTGCTCTGCTGCATTTTTTATCGCTGTAGTTTTGTTTACACTTATTCCCATGAATATTCTGTTATTATGATGGGTGTCTACTGCGTATTTTATATAATTTTTAAATCCGGGAATACCATTACTGTAGCTCATAATACAAGCAATATCTATGTAGTTATTATCAAGCCACATGGGCCAGTCCTGAAAATAAACTTTCTTTCCCCAGTCATATCGCGGCATAACCGCCGCAGAAAGAATAATATTTTCATTTTTAGATTTTACTGTTTTGTTAATTCTTTTTACAATTTCGGTTATCTGACTCTCTCTGAAATCATCAAAAAGTCTCTTCTCTTTGGAATCATTTAAACGGTCTATATTTACAGGATCAATGCCGTACATCTTTTTAAATATTTCTCTTGAGATGGGGTTATACCCGAAATCATTAAGATGCTTTTGTTTATAAGAATTATATCCGGAATAGGGATAACGGACATAGTCGAGATGAATCCCATCAACAGAGTAACGGGATAGAATATCATCTACAATGCCAACTATGTAATCTTTAACTTCAGGTATAGCGGGGTCCAGGAATAATCCCTCGGCAAGATTATCATCAAGTTCTTTTTTTGAATATTCAGACATGGATCTTCCAGTTTGATCGTGTGTTACCCAGTGTGGATTTTTTGATACAACATGCATTTCTCCCGGAGGGTAATCTTCAGCATTTAAAACAAATGAGACATTAACCCATGCGTGGATTTTAACATCGCTTTTACGGGTCTTATCTATAATATATTTCAGAGGATCAAAACCGGCAGGGACATCAAATGCCAAAGGTTCATATGATGATTTATAGTATGCATCACCTCTGCCTCTTACCTGCACAATTAAATGCTTAATATTTGTATCTTTAATAGTATTCAATAATTTGTCTATTTTCTGCGGAGTAGAGATGCTGTGGCGAACAACCCATAATGCGCCTGAAAAATTTCTCTTTACAGAAACGGGTTTAATATATTCTCTGCTGCATGAGAACTGTATTATAATTAGCAAAGCAATTGTTATAATTTTTTTTATTTTCATTATTCTTTTTCTGATTATTAAATTTTTCGTTTATTTATTCTTGATTAAATTTGATGTCAAATTATATTTTAAATAAATCGGTTTTAAGAATAAATTGCTTCCTTAAAAAATAACTGCTTATGGTTTTATAAATATAAGTATTTTATTTAAGAGTCTGTTTTTACATAAATCAGCTTATCGGTTACAGATTTTATAAAAAATAAAGGTGCGCATTATTCAGATTTTTTCTGAGGTTAGTTTTTAATAAAAAAACAGTTATGAATAAAAAAGAAAACACATACGAATTGATAGTTAATAACGGGCTTGAGCAGGGATTTGAGCATCATATCCTTGATAAAAAAACATTTATACAAGAGACCGCAAAATTACTTACCCGGCCAAAAAAAATATTCCTGGGACTTGGCGATTTTCTTGAACTTGGAGATTACAACAATCTTATCGACGCTGTTCTTCTAGATCAGGATATTACAAAGCTTGAAGGGATTATAGACAAAAATAACAGGAAAATTTCTGAAGATGGAGATATTCCTTTCTCATTTTTCAAACTGGCAGTGTATTACCCCGATTTTTTATTTAAAGGAGTCCCCGTTGAATGTATTTCAACAATAGGAAGAAAAGCAAGGCTCTTCCCCGGCTCGGAAGGCTTTATCCGGCATATTAAGAAATTCAATCCTCTGGTGCTGACGGCAATCCCATTCGAAATTTCAATAGAGTATATGAAAAGGATGGGGCTTGGTAAAATAAATCTGCTTGCCACTGAATATAAAAAAGCTTTCGTTAACAACAGGGAAATTTTTACCGGTGATATAATCAAATTTGTTTCAGCAAACAGGCGGAGTCTTGCAATTGAAAAAATTATGGCTGAAATGGATTACAGAGATGATGATATTCTTTATATCGGACGAGGTGAAGCCGGTTCCAATACCTTTACAACATATAATTCAATTGCATTTAATCCTGCTGAAGGTATCTTGAGTAAACCTCAATATTCAATCTACGGCTCAACTTTGGAATCACTCCTTGTCCTGTTTAATTATGATAATGAGCTTGAGGAATACCTGCTCTCTGATAATTACGAGCAGAATCTCCCCTCATTGATTGTTTTTTCCCGCGTAAAAGAAAAACAGAGAGAGCTCATCGAATTGGAGCTTGAGCATAGACAGTTACAGGAAAACATAATCGGTCTTAAAATCGAACACTCTGAAGATTCATACGCGTCATTAGAGAGAGAGATAAATGTTCTGCTGGGAGCATCAACTGTAAATATAAGTATGGTAAGAAGCATGATATTTTCAAGAATGACAAAATATTTGGATGACCCACAGGGACTAATTCGTGATATATATTCAATTGCACGTGAAAGATATAAAAATTTCTGTACAGTATGATTTATTTAAATTAAAACTTGATTAAAAAGATACTTTTTATTATTGAATTACTAACGGCTCTGAATTTAAAATTATTTATTTAATGCCAATTCTGTTATAAAAATCAGATTCCCCAGTCTGATGGATATATTGCAGTATTTTTTTAAAATAGAAATCCGGGCATCCGGTATGATAAAATTAACAAATAAAGAAAAGGAGATTACAATGACGTTTATTACAGACATAATAGCAAGAGAGATACTCGATTCCAGAGGAAATCCGACGATTGAAGTGGATGTGGAACTCGATTCAGGGGCAGTAGGACGTGCGGCTGTGCCTTCAGGTGCATCAACAGGAGAACATGAAGCAGTAGAACTTCGAGATGGCGATAAGAAACGCTATTTAGGTAAAGGTGTTTTAAGAGCAGTAAACAACATTAATGAAACAATTACCGAAGCTCTTCTTGATATGGATGCGATGAATCAGATTGAAATTGACAATACTCTTATAAAACTTGACGGCACTCCAAATAAAGGGAATCTCGGCGCAAATGCAATTCTTGGAGTTTCAATGGCCTGTGCAAAAGCAGTTGCAAATGCTCTCGATATGCCTTTGTACAGATATATCGGCGGAGTAAACTCCTGCGAACTACCTGTTCCTATGATGAACATTCTAAACGGAGGTTCACATGCCGATTCAAATGTTGACATGCAGGAATTCATGGCAATGCCTGTTGGTGCTTCAAGTTTCAGAGAAGCTCTACGGATGGGCGCAGAGATTTTCCACGCATTAAAGGGTGTACTTAAAGAAAAAGGTTATGCGACAAGCGTTGGTGACGAAGGAGGTTTCGCTCCAAGTTTAAAATCAAACGAGGAGCCTCTTGAGCTGATTGTAAAAGCAATTGAAATCGTCGGTCTCAAACCGGGTAAAGATGTAATGATTGCGCTTGACCCGGCTGCGAGTGAATTTTATGATTCAAAGAAAAAGAAGTATGTTTTTTCAAAAAGTGATAAAAGTGAAAGAACAAGCGATCAGATGATCGAATTTTATCAGAAGTTAATTAGTGCTTATCCGATAATATCAATAGAAGACGGATTTGCAGAGGACGACTGGGAAGGATTTAAAAACTTTACAAAAGCTGTAGGTTCAAAAGTTCAGGTTGTCGGAGATGATCTCTTTGTTACAAATACAGAAAGACTCAAGCGCGGAATCAAAGAAGGATCAGCAAACTCAATTCTGATAAAACTTAACCAGATCGGAACTCTAACAGAAACAATCCAGGCTGTTGAGATGGCGAAGAGAGCGGGATACACAGCAGTTGTATCACACAGATCAGGGGAGACGGAAGATACAACCATAGCCGATCTTGTAGTCGCTCTTAATACCGGACAGATAAAAACCGGATCAGCATCAAGAACAGACCGGATTGCGAAATATAACCAGCTTCTCCGTATAGAAGAGGAACTGGGAAGTATGGCTGTTTATAAAGGAAAAGAGGTTTTTTATAATCTTGCATAAAAAAGAAAGATTTAAAACTTTTCTTATAATTTTTTTACTATCAGGTCTTTATATTTTCATATTCAGCGAAAGCGGGATTCTTGAAAGAAGATCATTGAATAAAAAATATGATCAGTTAACTGCAAAAATTGATTATATAAAAAAAGAAAATGATTATCTTCAAAAAGAGAGTGGAAATTACAGATCTGGTCTTTACCGTGATAATGACATTATGGGCTCCGGTTTTGTTTACAAAACCGGAAAGCTTGTATATTTCAAAGATGCCGAAAAAGAGATTATTTCCGAACCGGATTTTGATAATAATGATCCATTCATAAGCCTGGACCATTTAAGGATTATTTGGATTATAATTTCTCTAATGATTCTATTTTACCATTTCTTAAAAAATAATAATAATAATGAGTTGAATGATGGATCAGATTTTAACTGATTTCGACCAGAATGATCTAAATGTTATAAAATGGCAGCTTAATTCGGACTCTGTCAACATGACAGGCATAGTCCGAAAATGCGTTTATGGCTATCCTGCTATAATTTTACTTAATCCAGTCGAAAATACCGTGCCAGGCGGCAAAAAAAAGCTTAATTTCATGGCAATATCAAATCCTCTCTGGTTAACTTGCCCTTTTTTAAATAAAAAGATACACGAATTCGAATCTAATGGTTATATTAAAAAGGTAACGAGCTTAATAAACTCAGACAGAAGTTTGATTGAACTTATGAAAAACGCTCATGCTAACTATTATTACCTGAGAAGAAATTTGTATTCACGTGAATTCGGAGAGATAAGCTCTATCGACTTTAATACAAAAATTCTCAATGCAGGGATCGGCGGTATTAGAGAGATCGATAATATCAAATGCCTTCATCAGCATTACAGCCATTTCCAGATATGTGAAGATAATGTTGCCGGGAGAATAATTCATAACCTCTTAAATGGTATTAATTACTGCAGGGAGAGATTATGTGATGATGCAAGTCAGTAAGATTCAACATGTTGTCCATGATGTAAAAAAACTGAAAAAAGACGGATCTATTCCAACGAACTGTGTGGAAAGTATAATAAGATCCATCAAATCAGGAGAGCTTATAATCCTACCCATAGATTCTGTGTATGGAATTGTAGGATTAAGGCGTAACGATATCATCAATGAGATAATCAGCATCTCCGGTGATACCGAAGATAGTATTGAAATTGTAATTGCAAATTTCAAAATGCTTGAAGAGTTAGCATTAGTTGATAAATTTGTATATAATTTTCTGAAAAGAGTATGGCCCGGTGAAGTCATAGTACAACTTAAAAGCCGATCATGCAATTCGGAATCAAATTTATTTATGAGAATGCCAAGGCATAAATATATACTCGATATTGTTAATGGAGTGGGAATGCCTATTGTTTATTCTCCTGCAAGATCTTCTTCTCGAAAAATGATATTCAACGGAAAAGATATTTTAAAGAAGTATAAAGATACCTGTTCAATTCTGATAATTGATGAATTCAATAAAAATCACTCTCTGCCGACTTTGATTGATGTGAGTTGTGACAGACTTGATATAATTAATGAGGGACGGGTCAGTACGGAAGAGATTAAGTCACTATATTTTCTCGGCAATTTTTAAATTCTATAATGAAAAAATACTATTTTTCTGCATACATTCTTGTAATAACGGCTTTTTTTGTTTCCGGGAGTGCTTATGCGGTTAATTCCAGCAGGACTCTTACAACATCTCACTTTATAATAAAATACAATATTAGCGAAAGCAATCCTGCAATTCTATTATCATTAGATATTGAGTCAATCTATGATACAATTTCCAGCTTTTTAAATTTCGATCCTCTTGAAAAAATTCATGTTAATGTCACCGAAGATCTCAGCAGCATGATACCGACTGCTGAACTTTATCAGGATAATAATTTTCTCTCCGTTTACGCGGGGGGAGATTATAACCGTATTAAAAGTGAACTTCACGATAAACTCTTTACCGTTTTTCTCCGTAAATTAATTCAGACTCAAAATATAACATCAGTTATCGATGAGAACTTATTCTGGGCCCTTACACGATATCCGGTGACTAGCCGTGAATTTCAAAATATAAAACTAAATGATCTGGTTAATATTGAGGGATTAAACCTCATTAAGCTTAATAAAATCTCTAAATTTAACAAGAATCAGCAACAGATTATTTATTCAGCTTTTATTGATTTTATAATTTCCAGTTACGGAAAAAAGATTCTGATTCAGTCATTAAAAGATACGGTTTACTACAACGGTTTTTTAAAATCAATTTCCATGATTACCGGTTATTCAGCTGCAGATATTGAAAACGGTTTTAATTCCTGGCTTCTTCAGTATAAATCCGATGACCGGCTGCAAACTGATGGAAAAATGGAACTTATTCATTTTAATGATGAATATAATGACTCTTCATATTCTATTTCTGATGATGGTCAATCGGCAATCCTTCAGATGAAAGATGATAAATACAGAATACTTCTCAAAAGCGCAAAACCCGAAGAGATAATTTATCTTAAAAATTCCGAAGCCGGGAGTTCATTTAATGAACTTTTCTTTATCGGTAACAGCCGGATCGCGGTAATAGAAATTTTACAGACCGGAAGTAAAATATTTTTATATGATATTCCCGGAAAAAATTTTTTTAAAACAATACCCCTCTTTCATTTATTTATTAGTGAAATAAAATATTCAGGAGAAGGGACATTCATCTTCTCCGCCATGTGCGGTTCACATAGCGATATTTATACAATTGAGATTAAAACAGGACAATTTAACATTCTCACTGAATCTGGAAATAATTATTCTCCGATTATACTGGATAATAAAGTATATTTTGTTTCAATGAACGATAAAAGTGATATAAGAGAGCTGGACAACAATACAGGAGGAGTGAAAAGTATTTTTTCCGCAGAAGGTAAATTAACAGATTTAAACAGAGTTGATAATCACACATTCACTTTTTCTATGAATATTAACGGGAAGGATACTCTCTACGTAATGAATACAAAATCGGGAAGTTTTATCAGGGTCAATATAGCCAGTCCGTCTATCTTGAAACCCCGGATAACCGGAAGATATATCTATTTTTTTTCGTTTTTTAAAAGCAGATACCGTCTTTTCCGATATGAATACAATATTTAATTATTCATTCCTAAAATGGCAGAGTTTTAAGACTTGACTGAAAAACTGTAATATAATTAAATAAAAATCAATATTATAAAAATATGTTTCATAGGGAAATTCTTAAAACTATGAACTCAAGGATAATAAGATAGATGGATCGGATTTCTATTGTAGAACGTAAAACTCTCGAAACAGATATTAGAGTCGCAATTAATCTCGATAATACTGTTTTATCAGAGATACAGACAGGTGTTCCATTTTTTGACCATATGCTGAACTCCATGTCAAGGCATGGGCGTTTTTCAGCCGACATCAAATGTACAGGCGATACACATGTGGACGATCACCATACTGTTGAAGACGTTGGTATCTGCCTCGGAAAAGCATTTAAAGAAGCACTGGGGAATAAATCCGGTATAAAAAGGTTTGGTCACGTGGTTATCCCCATGGATGATGCTCTTACGCTTGCAGCTGTAGATTTATCGGGGAGACCTTTTTTTAAATATTCAGGGTCAGATCTGAAAGGATATATAAAAGAGTATAGCGAAGAACTTACTATGGAATTTCTCAGGTCATTTTCTGATAATGCGGAGATCAATCTTCACATAGAACAGAAATACGGAGATAACAGACATCATATACATGAGTCTATTTTTAAAGCGCTTGGCATCGCATTATATAACAGTTGCATGATAGACGAATCTCTCAAAGGCGCCATACCCTCTACAAAGGGTGCGATATAATGATCACAGTAATTGATTATGGAATGGGGAACCTCCGATCTGTAACCAAAGCTTTTGAACTCTATACTGATAAAGTTATTGTAAGCAGTAATCCCGATTCAATATATGAATCATCCGGGGTTGTACTTCCCGGTGATGGGGCATTTCCCCAGGCCATGGAAAATCTTGAGAAAAATAACTGGATTGCACCCCTTAAGAATTATATCGATAATAACGGATATTTTTTAGGGATTTGTCTGGGATATCAGCTGTTGTTTTCCGGGAGTGATGAATTTGAGCATACGAAAGGGCTTGATATTATCCCCGGAGAAGTTGTAAAATTCGATCACGATACTCTAAAAGTTCCCCACATGGGGTGGAATCAGGTTAAACTGGAAAAGGAATCGATTTTTTTAAACGGCATTGATGATTTATCATATTTTTATTTCATACATTCATATTATCCGGAAGTTAAAAGTCCTGACTGGGTAATCGGAACTTCTGATTACGGCAATGTTTTTCCGTGTATTGTAGGAAAAAATAATCTTATTGCATCACAGTTCCATCCTGAAAAAAGTCACAAATCGGGATTGAAAATTATTGAAAACTTCTCTAAATTAAGTAATAGTATTAACGACGACGTATCAAGCAGATAACGTAGATTTTATAATAAATAGCTTTCTCTAATTTTGAATAATAATGTGAGGCATAGAATGGATTCCTTTGATAAATTTGATAGTGATATAAAGTTTCCTCCGCTTATTGAACAGTATGAGAAGAAAATTTATGATCTGAATCAGCTTATAGAGATAAGTAAAGGTCTTAATTCAACTCTCGATTATAATATTCTTATCGACTCCATTCTGCTTACATGCATGGGACAGCTTCAGCTCCTTAACGCAGGTATTTTTCTTGTTAAGGTCCTTGGTGGTGACAAATTTACTCTTCACAGGAATTATAAAGGTTTCGATCTTGATCACAGCATGGAGTATTCATTTCCGATAAATTCCCCTCTGATTAAGTTTATTGAAAACGATTACAGATGTTATACAAACGATGAAATAATCGGCGATGTCAAAGATGAAGCATCTGATATAATGGATATTCTTAAACCCGATATCCTTGTACCGCTTATGAGCAAGGGTGAGATAAATGGAATTATTATTCTTGGTGATAGAATTAATGACGATGAATTCAGTGAATCTGAAGTTGAATACATACTCAACATTGCGTCACTGGCCGGTATTGCCATAAACAATGCAAGACTTTATGAAATGGCAACTACCGACATGATGACAAAGCTTAAAATTCATCATTATTTCCAGACAATACTTGTTGAAGAGATCAACCGGGCTATTAAATACGACCGTCCTCTTTCTCTTATAATGGCGGATATAGATCATTTTAAAAAATTTAATGATTCATACGGTCATGTCGCTGGAGATGAGGTTTTAAAAAATGTAGCTGCTGTTTTTAAAGACAGCATTCGACTAATAGATATAGGAGCCCGGTATGGTGGTGAGGAATTCGCGGTTATACTCCCGAAAACTGATATAAATGAAGCTATAATTGTTGCGGAGAGGATCCGGTCAGCTGTTGAATCTTCATCATTGCGTTTTAACGAAGAGGTTCTGCATGTTACAATTTCAGTGGGTGTTGCCCAGTTTGATCAATCAATCGAATTAACAAAGCAGAATCTGGTAGAGAGAGCGGACAGAGCTTTATACATATCGAAAGAAGAGGGTAGAAATATGGTTTCATTTCTATAGCACTACTATTTATAAGAGATTATTTATGAAAAAAACTATATCAGTTACTACAATTATAATATTCATAATGAATATTTATCTGGTGCCTTCGGTATCAGCAATTACTCTTGGCGAGATTAAGTCGGATAAAATTGATAGTGATACTGTTAAAAAAAATTCTGATACGGACAAATCTGACCGGAAACTTCCTAAAGAAAAAAGAGATGATAGCCCGAAATTAAAAGAGGAAAATCCTGATAGGAAGATCGATGAGGTCAATCCCAGACTTGTGTGTCTTTTGTCGGTAGTTATGCCTGGAGGGGGGCATTTTTACCTTAATAATGATATTAAAGGCACCGGATTCTGCATTGCTGCAGGTATCGGTTACACAGCAACCGGTTTTTTTATGATTAAAACCATGCTTGCTGAAAGAGGGAGTGTTGCCTATAAAAATTATATTCTCCTGACGGGATTTCTCTTTTTTATTACTATAGTTATCCATTTTGTTGGTATAATTGAAGCTTATAGCGATGCAGACCAGATGAACAAAGATAAGCTCTTCGGTAACGGGGATAATGATCCTTATATAACAAAATTTGTATCAAATTAGCTTTTTTATGTCTCATTAAGTTTTTATACAATATTTTCTTGACATAAAAAAAGTGATAGCGATATATGGCTAAAGTAATTGCAGGGCCCATAGCTCAGTAGGTTAGAGCGGCTGACTCATAATCAGTAGGTGCAAGGTTCGATTCCTTGTGGGCCCAAAATAAGAAGATGGATATCTTCTTAGTCTTATTATTAAGTTGAATGAAAGGATAATGAAATGTACGCGATAGTAGAAATAGCAGGAAAGCAGTACAAAGTTGAAAAAGATGCTGTAGTAAACGTTGATAGATTAAAAAAGACAGATAGCAATATCACTCTTGACAAAGTCCTTTTGTATTCAAATGATTCCGATGTCAGAGTAGGAACACCATATTTGACTAATGTTCAAATAAAAGCTGAAGTTCTTGGCGAAATCAAGGGAAATAAGGTTTTTGGTGTTAAATTCAAGAAAAGAAAGAACTATACAAGAACAATAGGTCACAGAGCTATTTATTCACAGATCAAAATCAGTGATGTTACTGCAAAATAAGTTTGATAACAGTAATTTTTAAAAATATTATTTTTAACGATGTAATTGATTTAGATTATAGCAGCACAATATATTTTGAAATATCCGGTCACTCAGATTTAAATAAAAAAGGAAAAGATATTCTCTGTTCTGCAGTATCTGTTCTTACTCAGACTTTTATTTTAACTGTAAAACGGATTTTAAACATTAATCAGCAGGTTAACAGAGGTGAAGGTTTTTTAAGTTCTTTAATAGACTTAAATGGAGTCTCTGCTGAAAATAAACTTAGATTAAAATTGTTAATTGAATCACTTTTGATCGGATTATTAGAGATTAAAGGTGAATATCCTGATAAACTCAAAATTGAATTTGTCAATGATTAAGGAGCTACGTTATGGCACATAAGAAAGGTGGCGGTTCCACCAGAAACGGAAGAGATTCCAACTCTCAGAGACTTGGAGTAAAAAAATTTGGCGGCGAATTAGTTAAAAGCGGTACTATTATCGTAAGACAGAGGGGAACTAAAGTTCACCCCGGCAACAATGTCGGCAAAGGCGGAGATGATACCCTTTTTGCAACTGTTGATGGATATGTTACTTTTGAAAGATATGATAAAAAAAGAAAAAAGGTATCTGTTTATCCTGCAGCTTGATTTGTAATTGAAATAAAATATGACTAAATTATTATCGCGTATGATTTCATACGCGATTTTGTTTTTATAAGGGAGTGATTTAAAGTGGCAAAATTTACAGATGTAATTTCCATAAATATCAAGGCAGGTAACGGAGGCCCCGGTTCTGTTGCGTTCAGAAAAGAGAAATATATCCCCTATGGCGGTCCCGACGGCGGTGACGGAGGCAAGGGGGGCGACGTATATGTAATAGCCGATAGAAGGTTTTATAATCTTTCTCATTTTTTTTCAGACAGAGTTTACAAGGCGGGTAACGGAGGACATGGTTCCGGCGCAAATATGCACGGCAAAGATGGTGAGGATCTGATAATAAAAGTTCCACCGGGAACAGTTGTAATGAACGCCGAAACTAACGAAGTAATTGTTGATCTTCTCGAAGAGGATATCCCTTTTAAAATTTCAGAAGGCGGTATAGGCGGAAGAGGTAATGCTTTTTTTAAATCAGCCACTCACCAGACCCCCAGATTCGCTCAGACAGGAATTCCCGGCGAAGAATTGACAGTTAATCTCAATCTTAAATTAATTGCCGATATAGGGCTTGTGGGGCTTCCTAATGCTGGAAAATCATCACTTCTCGGAGCTATCACAAACGCTAATCCGAAAGTGGGGGATTATCCATTTACAACACTTACACCAAATCTGGGAGTTGTGGAGTATAGCGACAGTGTGGTTTACAAAATTGCAGATATACCGGGAATAATTGAAGGAGCGCATCTTGGTCACGGGCTTGGGCTCTCATTCCTTCAGCACATAGAGAGAGTGAAGTGCATATTGTATATAATTGACTGCTCGGAACAGGATCTTAAATACACCCTGGATCTTTTGAAAAGCGAGTTAACAACTTACAATCCGGAGCTTTTAAACAGAAAAAGCAAAATTATACTTTCAAAAATAGATCTAATCGACGAAGATGAACTTTCAGATAAAATCAAAGAGCTGGGGGGCGATGTAATTCCGATTTCCATACTGCTCGATGATAAATTAAAACTGTTATACTCTGAAATCAGAAAAATGATGGAGCAGCATGATGAAGAGGAGTGATTTTTTTCGAAGAACTAAACGGATTGTAGTGAAAATCGGTTCATCATCAATAACTGAATCCGATGCAATTTCTTCGTTAAAAATTTCAAAATTCACATCAGATATCGCTGAACTTAAAAAAATGGGATATGAAGTAGCGGTAGTAACTTCAGGCGCTATATCATCCGGCGCGGGTGTTTTAAAACTCAGCCGGAATAACCTCACCATACCGGAAAAACAGGCTTTTGCAGCAGTAGGCCAGGCTGTACTCATGAACGAATATCGGAAATGTTTTGAAACACTGGGATATAATATAGGGCAGATTCTTCTCACTGAAGACGACATGAGAAGCCGTAAAAGATTCCTGAATGCCCGCAACGCAATGGATTCACTTTTTAAATTGAACGTAATCCCTATAATAAATGAAAACGATACTGTTACTGTTTCGGAAATTAAAATCGGTGACAATGATACGCTATCAGCTCATGTTTTCAATCTTATTGAAGCGGATCTGCTTATACTGCTCAGTGATATAGATGGATTTTATTATGAGCTTACCGATCCGGAACCTGTTTATGAAATATTTAAAATAACTGATGATATACGCAGAAGAGCAGGTGGAGCGGGGACTTCTCACGGTACAGGCGGGATGATTACAAAGGTCAATGCCGCGGAGATGATTATGCGTTTCGGAGGTATGATGATAGTTGCAGACGGCAGAGAGGCGGGAATATTGAGTAAAATAATGTCAGGAGAGCGCAAGGGGACTCTTTTTGCCGGCGAAAAAATAAAAATAAACGAAAGAAAAAAATGGATCAGCATGAGAAAAACGCGCGGATCTGTTTCGATAGACATTGGTGCGGTAAAGGCTATTCTGGACGGGAAAAAGTCCCTGTTGGCAACAGGGATAATAGGGATTCACGGTAAATTTGACATGGGGGACATTGTTGATATTACAGATAACAATGAATTGATTATCGCAAAAGGAATTGTTAATTATAAATCTGATGAACTGCTGATAATTAAAGGTAAAAAAACTGCGGAAATAAAAAATCTGCTTAACGGTCAATTTTTCGACGAAGTAATAAACAGAGATGATATGATTATTCTTTAAGAACCTTATTTTTTTAGTGGGATGTTTTAGCCGAAAAAATTTCTTCTGTTATATCATTGATTGAGTTTTCTTCTGCGTATCGTTCCAATCTTGCCTTTTCTCTCTCCATGTTACGCAAAATCTGCAAAGGTAAATTATCCAGACTACCAAATTTGCTTATAATCTCATTTTTATAATTATTAAAATATATAATTTCATTTTTGTAAAAATGATATTTTGAAAGTTTGATGATACCGATCTCATTAAGCATAAAATACCTCTTGAAAATTTATCGGCAAATGAATATTGAAACTTGAATGGCTATCTAAATAAAATGAATTGTAAACAAAAAAAGAACATAAAAAAACCGGACTCAAAAGGTCCGGTTTTTTTATAAGTTATGCTCCCCCGGTAGGACTCGAACCTACGACCAATTGGTTAACAGCCAACTGCTCTACCGACTGAGCTACAGAGGAATATACTTAAAGACAAGAAGGTTAATAACAAATAACCACTCTTTGTGTCAACAATATTTTAAATAAAAAAAAATTCTCTGAAAAAAATTCTAGAATATTAATTTATAAGAGTTTTATGTATTATTAAATTCTTTTGTTGCGCAAAGTTTTAACTTTTTTTATATAAAGATGAATCGTTTTTTTTCCGTTATTATATAATAACACCGGAGGATTTTTTGAAAGCAGGGCATTACAATAAAACAGAAATTGAAATCATCAGCGTGAACGAACTTGATGGTGAAACACCTGCACAGCCTCAAGAGAGAAATTTGCTGAGAGAGAAGACATTTAACAGTGAACTGAATCAGCTTGTGAATAAAATTTTTACTAACGAAAAAATAAACGAAGATCCGGTCGAGTTCCATGAGGAAATTGATCTCACTGAAAAAAATAATCTATTACTTAAATGTGAGGAATTGATTTACCGGCTAAAATATTTAGACGAGTATAATACCGCTTCATCATTTTATAATCCATTTGATACAGATATGAATGTTTATGATGATATTGATGATACAGCTGATTATATAAAAACAGGATTACTTCAGTGCGGTTATCAGGAATATCAGATTTTAAAATATAATTTTAATGATAAAGCATATAGAAGCGACATCAATATGCTTGAAGAATCATTTTCAACCGATATGTATTTCAGCATAAATGATCCGGTAATTAAAAGAATCCGGAATAATGCTGAAGGTTTTATTTTAAAACCTGATCTTATTGTTTCAGATCCTTTTTTTGAAAAAAAATTTATCAATACCGGAACTAATACTTTAAATCGAGATTCATTTTATATTGTTAAAATCTCTGCTCTTTTTAACAATTCTGTAAACATGGAAAAATTAGAAGATAAAATAAGCAAATTTGAAGAATTCCTTTCACCGATTCTTCTTGTAAAACTGAATGGGAATGGAGATCATAAGCCGGATGAAGTATTTTCATCTATAAAAATGAAAGCGACAATACCGATGATGCTTTATTTTCTTAAAAATAGAATTAAATTTAATATTACAAACTCGAAATATGAAGATACCCTGCTGATGATTGAATTGTTTATTAAATCATCAATTAATACCAGAATTAAGAGTTACATAATAACTCTTAATGATTATTCCGTTAAAGATAATTTATTTATATTTAAATTTTTTATGTCCAGGATAAAAAAAATTCTCAATGACGATTCACTTATTCTGCGAATAAGTATCAACAGGGCTATTATTGTTACATCTTCGGATTTGGGTGTGATTAATACCTTAATCGAAAGGATTAATATAGGATCAGATCTTATTACAATTGACCAGGTTGATTATTCCGGATTTTTAAACAGCAAAGAATTTGTTAATCTTTTTCTATAATATGTTGCAGAGGATTAATTTCTTGCATAATTCCAAGTATTTAAGTATTCTGATATTAATATTATGTATAAGTTAATTCTATTAATATCGTCAGCCGTTATTCTGTTTTCAGGAACAGGCATGCTATTCGCCGAAGGGAGCATTGGTACCTCCGGTGCGGATTTCCTTGAGCTCGGCGTAGGGAGCAGACCCCTTGCAATGGGAGAGGCCTTTGCCGCTGAGATAAACGATTTAAATTCAATTTATTACAATCCTGCGGGACTCGGATCTCTCCGGTATCCTGTTTTTCAGGTTTTCCATAACGAACTTATACTTGATTCAAGATTTGAAAACTTGAGTATTGCCTATCCTTTATATGGCGGCTGGATCGGTGTATCAAATTCTCTTTTCTGGGTTCCTGTTTTCGACAAAATTGATATAAATGGTGAAACTACAGGAAAGGTCCGTTTTTACAACGGAAACTTTTCAACTGGTTACGGATATGATTTTGGACCTTTTTACGCAGGAGGGAATCTTAAATATATTTATCAGAAAATTGATACACTCTTTGTCAGTTCACTTGCAGTTGATATGGGTATATTGAAAGGGATGTATCTCTATTCCCCTTTTGACAGTCCCATCCGGAATTTCCACGTGGGTTTTTCTATACTGAATGTTGGAACGGAAGCCAAAGATGACCCGTTACCAAGAATGATAAGATTCGGAACATCATATAAGCCGACAAAGTGGGTCGGGATAAATCTTGATATGACTGAAAATTTTATTAACTCTTCAGATCTATATGACTTTACATATCTCTTCGAAGAGAGCTTCCGGGTTAACACAGGTGTCGAATTTAACTATCTTGAACTTCTGTATTTAAGAGGAGGCTGGAGATTTAACGATGCCGGTACTTATTCCCTCGGCTTCGGATTCAATTACGCCGTAAAGAATACAGCTTTCAGCATCGACACCTCTTATTCCGACAACGGTATTTTCGGGCCGGTTTACTCTCTAAGTATAACAATTAAACTTATACCTAAAGTTATCACAGTTGGAGACAAGTTAAGGGCTGAAATTCATTATAAAAAAGGTATAAAACATTTTGTCGCAGATGACCTCGATTCCGCTATTAATGAATTTAATATTGTTAAAGATTATAACCCCTATCACAAAAATATAGACAGAAAAATTGAAGATCTTCAGGAAATAAAAAAACTGAAAGAAAAGAATAAGGAACTTGATGATGAACTCAAAAAAATTGAAGAAAGAGGCGAATTTCCTTACTAGAGAAATTACAGTGCAGACAGATTTCTGTAAAAATGCTTACGGTTCAGTTCTTTTCGGTATGGGCGATACTAAGGTTATATGTGCAGTTAATATTGCTGAAGATGTCCCGGATCATGCGAAAAAGAAAAATAACGGCTGGCTTTCTGCTGAGTATACAATGCTGCCTTACTCGACCTCTTCCAGGATCAAAAGAGAGTTTACGAAGCGTGACGGCCGTTCTGTTGAGATTCAGAGGCTTGTAGGGAGGTCTCTCAGAGCCGGTATAGACTTAAGTAAAATTCCGGGGTATTCAATCTATGTCGACTGTGATGTAATTCAGGCAGATGGAGGGACGAGAACCGCCTCAATAACCGGCGGATACATCGCAATGAAGCTGGCTGTAGGTCGAATGCTTAAAGAGGGCAAGATTAGTGTAAATCCTCTAATCTCCAATATTGCAGCCGTCTCCGTAGGTATAATTGACAATGTCGTTTATCTCGACCTGGATTATGAAAAAGACTCCCGGGCCGATGTGGATATGAATATAGTTATGAATGGCGAATTTGAATTTATCGAGATACAGGGAACCGGAGAGCAGACTTCTTTTTCCGGTAGACAGCTTGCAGAGATGCTTGAAGCAGCGGAAACCGGCATTCGGCATCTTGTGGATGTCCAGAATTTATACTGACTTTACTTCAAACAGCACTGGTAAAATAGATACATTAAATTCTTTTTCCAGCCGATAATTACATCAAAGTAAACGGTCTGTTTTACCGAATTTTACCGGATACTAATTACATCAATCATGGTATATTTATGAGATTAATATTCAGTTCGAATATAATTGTATTTTTAGTAC
Organism: Spirochaetota bacterium; assembly: GCA_038241375.1. GTDB lineage: Bacteria > Spirochaetota > UBA4802 > UBA4802 > UBA5550 > WRGT01. Next base: position 3,808 of record JBBRFT010000014.1, on the reverse strand, counting down.
TTTTCATTATTATTCCTTGCAACTCCTATTCTCAAGGGAAGCAGACAGTTGTCATCGATACACCTACTGCATTTACAATCGCAAAGGGTACTTATAAAGTTTCATTTCTGGAATATGATAACGGCGGGATGGAATTGAAAACATTTCTCGGGCTTCACGATATATTTTATCTGGGAGTTTCTCTCGATGTGCAGAGCGCCATAGGGAGAGATGATCCTCAGTTTAACGTACCGGGTGTAATCGGGAAAATTAAGTTCAATGACGGTTGGGAGGTGTTCCCTATTGCACTGGCCGCTGGATATGATTCTTTTTATGTCGGTTATGACGGAGTCGAATATAATCCCGAAAACGAGATGAACAGAGTTATATATGGTCCTTATTTTGTTCTTACCGGATCAATTTATCTTTTAGATTCGGAACAATATCTTAGTGCCGGTATACGGCTTCCGGCTCAGCCATACTATAAACCGGAAAATACATCATACTTTTCTTCACTCGATATTCCTTTGGGGGAATTTTTCAGATTCCAGTTCGAAATTGAAAGAGTATATTGGAATTTTAGAAATAATGAAGATTGGCTCTACAATGTCGGTCTGAAATATAATTATTTTGATCATGTAGGTTTTCAAATTGCAGTGATTATGCAGGATGATCAGAGGCCAAATAGAATAATAAGGATTGAGTATCATGGTGAGTTCTAAAAAAATTTTATTTACTGCTTTATTTTTTTTAATTTTTACTGTCAGTAATCCGGCACCGTTAAAACACAAATGCCCCGTTTATATTATTTCGAAAGATAATAACAGAATAGCTGTAATTTCTGAAATTGCGGATACCCCGGAATTACGGGAGAAGGGATTGATGCATAGGACTTCACTTGCTGAATCCGACGGCATGCTTTTTGTTTTTGAAAAAGAGATATATCTTAATTTCTGGATGAAAAATACGCAAATTCCCCTTGATATCGCTTATATAGATAAAAATGGTATAATAAACGAAATTTATAACATGAAACCGCTTGACGTTTCCATCATATATAATTCTATAAAACCTGCTATGTATGCGCTTGAGGTTAACTCAGGGTGGTTCAACAGACATAAAATAAAAATAGGATCAAAGATAGAATTTAATGGATGCATCAGTAAACAGAATCGCCTCATCAAAAGATGAAAGAGCGCTTTTAATATCACTATATATTAAGGGTGAGAGCAGAGAAAAAGCGGCTTACTCATTGGACGAACTTAAGCTTCTCGTAGAAACCGCCGGCGCCGTTATTGTCGATTCAATGACAATCAAAAGAGACGGCATAGATCCTGCATATATTTTTGGAACAGGATATATTGAGATTTTAAAACAGATTATCGAAGAGAAAGAACTTAAACTCATCGTATTCGATCTAACTAATATAAAACCTTCACAGATCCGGAATCTCGAAGAGAAGCTTAAATGCCGCGTAATCGGACGGAACGAGGTAATTCTGGACATTTTTGCACGACGGGCAAGAAGTGCAGAATCTAAAATACAGGTTGAGCTCGCACAGCTGAAATATATTCTCCCGAGACTAAAAGGTCTTGGAGGAGTACTTTCACGTCTTGGGGGTGGAATAGGCACAAGAGGTCCCGGTGAGGCCATGCTGGAAACAGATAAGCGGCATATACTCCGGAGAATTGATGTACTAAAAGAGAAGCTTAATAAATACGAAGAGCATCGAAGAAGAACCCGAAGCGGCCGTCACAATAAGTTTATAGGTGCGGTGGTTGGATATACCAATGCCGGTAAATCAACTTTGATAAACCTCCTGGCGAAAGATGATCTTTTTGTCGAAAACAGGCTTTTCGCAACTCTGGATTCATATACGAGATCGGTTTACATTACTCCGGAAATAGGCGTACTTCTTACCGACACTGTCGGTTTTATTCAGAATCTGCCGGCAAATCTTATAGAATCGTTTAGATCGACACTGGAAGATATTGAAAATTCAGATTTTATTATTCATGTAGTTGATATAAATGCTCCTGATTTGGAATCAAATATTAAGACTGTGGAAAGCGAATTGAATCAGCTGAAAGTTGAAGGGAAGCCTGTAATATTATTTTTCAATAAATCGGATGCTGCTCCTGAAAATTTAACCAATCTCATAAAAACCAGATACCCCGAGTCGATAACCGGGTCAGCAAAACTCTCAACTGGAATAGATGAATTAAAACGAAAAATATCTGATATTTACAAATTGAAATAAATTTTTATTCTGCAAAGTGCCAGCTTTTGTGTTCATTATAATCTACAACAGCATATAGGCATAATAATATCATAGCCTATATCCCTGAAAAAGCATTCCGCTTAATTCTTTTTTTCTGCCATTTTACTTTTTTTGTCATTCATTGATAATAGCCGCCAGATAGTCTGCAGGGAATGCATATTTTAAAAAAACACATACTTAATAAATAATTTCTTGATAATTGTAACATGAACTTTAATTATGATTCCAAAAGTATACATCTGCACAGAAATAATTAATCGCATAAAACATCAAAATCAAAATAGAGACAGGATATAAAAATGCTCGAAATAATTCTAAATACAGTATTCGGTACCAAGCCGGAACGTGACCGTAAAAGACTTCAGCCTTTTGCGGATAAAATCAATGCGCTTGAGAGCAATACATCAAAAATGACTCATGCCGAGATGACCTCAAAAACAGGTGAATTTAAAACACGAATAGAAAAAGGTGAATCTCTCGATTCAATTCTTCCAGAAGCATATGCAATGGTAAGAGAAGCTTCTATCCGGACTCTGGGGATGAGGCATTTTGACGTTCAGCTCATGGGCGGCGTGGTTCTACATAAAGGGCAGATAGCAGAGATGAAAACCGGTGAGGGTAAAACTCTTGTTGCGACTTCACCTATTTATCTCAATGCTCTTACAGGAAAAGGAGTACATGTCGTTACTGTAAACGATTATCTCGCAAAACGTGACGCGGAGTGGATGGGCCCTATCTACAGATACCTTGGATTAAATTTCGGAGTAGTACAGCATCACCTTGGCCCGATTGAGAGACAGAAAGCATACGGTTGTGATATAACTTACGGCACTAATAATGAATTCGGATTCGATTATTTAAGAGACAACATGGTTGAACACCGCAGTCTTAAGGTACAGCGTCATCTGAACTACTGTATAGTCGATGAGGTGGATTCAATACTTATAGATGAATCTAGAACTCCTCTGATTATCTCAGGATCAATTGAAGAATCTACGAAAAAATATATTCAGATAAATAAAATAATTCCTCAGCTGAAAGAGGGAGTAGATTACGAAGTAAATGAAAAGGACAAAAATGCCACACTTACTGAAGAAGGTGTCGCTCACATCGAAAGAATACTGAAAATTGAAAATCTATACGACAATAATCATATTGATATAATTCATCATATTAACCAGGCACTTAAAGCTCACCTTGTTTTCAACCGCGATATCGATTATATAGTCAAAGACGGACAGGTTATAATTGTTGATGAATTCACAGGACGACTTATGCCGGGAAGAAGATTCTCTGATGGTCTTCATCAGGCTCTCGAAGCAAAAGAAAATGTAACTGTCGCAAGGGAAAGCCAGACTCTTGCATCGATAACATTCCAGAATTATTTCCGTATGTATAAAAAACTTTCAGGTATGACCGGTACAGCTGAGACTGAATCGGTTGAATTCAGAAATATCTACGGGCTTGACGTTGCGGTAATACCGACAAATCTCCCGTTAATAAGAAACGACCGTCCCGACCGTGTTTACAAAACTGAAAGAGAAAAAT
>JBBRFT010000013.1:0-33544 GCA_038241375.1 Spirochaetota bacterium | reverse complement strand
TTTCGGTCAGACTGCAGCTATGGCGGCGGGGATAGATCACTCTAAAGGTGAAGTCATTGTATTTATGGATTCAGATCTTCAGAATGAACCTGAGGATATCGTGAAACTTCTAGAAAAGATTGATGAAGGTTATGATGTTGTAAGCGGCTGGAGAAATAAAAGACAGGATAAGTGGCTGTCGAGGAAACTCCCGTCTAAAATTGCAAACTGGCTTATCTCAAAAGTTACCGGTGTTCATCTTCATGACCTTGGCTGTTCTCTAAAAGCTTACAGAGGAGAGATTTTAAGACAGGTTGATCTCTATGGAGAGATGCACAGGTTTATTCCCGTTCATGCTTCATGGATTGGCGCGAAAATTACAGAGATACCTGTGGGACATCATGCCCGGCAGTACGGACAGTCAAAGTATGGTATAAAGAGAACATTTAAGGTTATACTCGATCTTATTACCGTAAAGTTTATGGGTTCGTATTCAACTAAGCCGATATATATTTTTGGCGGTTCCGGGCTTATCTCACTCTTCTTTGCTTTAATCTCCGGCAGTACTGTAATAATTATGAAAATTATTTATAATTACAGCATGAATAGAAATCCGCTCTTAATGCTTACAATCCTGCTTATAATAATCGGTGTTCTTTTTATTCAGATGGGAATTCTTGCGGAGATAATGATTCGAATTTATCATGAATCGAAGGGAGAGCCTCCTTATAAAGTAAAGGAGACAATCAATATAGATTAAATATTCAGGATTTGTTCAGACCGGATAAATTTAAATTAATCCGGTCTGGCAATTAGTCTATTTTTTTTCTGCTTCAGAAGTTTTCTTCTCATCCCCATCCTTCTCCTCTCCTTTCTTCTCTCCGGACAGGATAAATCCCATGGGACGTTTTTTAAATTCAACTGATATTTCGTTAACTATTTTAGCTGTTTCTCTGAAAGAATGAAGTATTGCAGGAATGTCTTTTTGTGAATCTGCAAGTATGCTGTTGACACTTGTTATACTTGTTCCAAGATTTGTAAGCAGCCCGCGGATGTTTTGTTTGCTGTCTATTGATATATCTTTAACAACACTAACTGTATCGGTTATTGTGTTTAGAAGATTATGTACATCCCGGAGAATAGCTTCAAGATTAACATATTCGAGCCCTTCAATGACATCACCGTTTCTTAAAGGCATACCTTTCCTTTCCGGATTACGCATTTCAACGACGGTATCACCTATAATATTCTGATTGAGTATTATAGCGGAACAGTCTTCATGGAGATCAATATCGCTTTTTATCCGCATAGTAGCCAGAAAGTGGAGTCCCGGTTTGTATACAGGGCGTAGTTCTACGACTCTTCCTATGTCGTAGCCTTTTAGTTTAACGGCGGTGCCTTTTTTAATTGCCGAAATATTATCGATCTTAAGATATACATCGATCGTTGACCCCGAGAGGGAATATCCAAGCTTTAAGATTGCAAAAAGTAAAAGTATAATTACCGGGATAATAATGAATAATCCCACTTTTAATTCATTTGGATTTTTAAAGGAAAACTTTTTCATAAAATTACCATAGGGCCTTCAATTGACTTGTTTTTATACTGCAATAAATACGGATTGGAGGAGTTTAAAAAATCATCACGTCCTCCGCTGAAAACTATTCTCCCATTAAAAAACATAATAAAGGAATCAGAAATATCAACAAAATTCCATGGGTAATATGTAACAATTATAAGTGATTTATCGGGAAGTTTTGATCTTTTACTTAAAATATTCATCATCGTTTTTATATTAAGGGGACATTGATCTTCAAATGCGTATTCAAGATATATAAGATCGGGATCCATCGCCAGAGCTCTTGCGAATGATGTTTTTAAGATTTCCGAACGGCTCAGGTCAAATGGTCTTAATTTTCTGCAGTGATCAAGATTGAGATCATATATTATTTTACCCACGTGTTTTTTAATATCGGGGGCGGTCATTTTAGAATGATATTCAAGAGGGAGAGAAATATTCTGTTCCACATTCATATTGCTTATAAGGCCGTAATCCCCGTGAACATAGCCTATATCTTTTTTATGCATCAGCTGACCGAAATAGTCGAGTTCATTTAAAGATTCACCCTTATAAAGAACTTCTCCATCGTAGTCAGATTCTGTTCCTAAAATAAGTCCTGAAATGTTGGATATTCCGGAAGCTTCAGGCCCGAATACAAGCAGATTATCACCCTGCTTGAGATTAAAAGAGATATCATCAAGAAGGGTAAGACAGTTTGCATTACAAGTTACATTCTTTATATCGAGTATCAGATCATTCAATGAAAAACCCTCATAATAAATAGAATAGTACAGAAACAAGAATATTAACATTAATAGCTACAAAAAGTGTTCGTATTACAGCTTTCGAAACATATATAGGTATTTCAAATTTAGATGAAGGCTTTAATCCGTAATAGCAGCTTATGAGAGGTATGGTAATACCGAAAATTACACCTTTGATTAAAGCGGCTACTATATCTTTGAATGTAAATGAATCGATTAAAGTCTGGGCAAATACATCCATGGGAATATAAACAACAGTCTGTGATATTAGATATCCTCCGATAAAAGCGACTATATCAAATATAATAATAAGTGAAGTAATAGAAATTATAGATGCGATTATCCTTGGGAATATAATATAGAGTTTGGTGTCTATACCCATGAGTTCCATGGAGAGTATCTCTTTCGACCACTTCTGAACAGAAATTTCAGTCGCTATGGCGGACCCTGATCTCGAAATTACTATAAGAGCAGTAGCAAGCGGACCAAGTTCACGAGCGATAATTATTACCAGAATGTTTCCCAGGAAACCCTCTACTCCGAATTTCGGAAGGCTTGTAAGAGCCTGGATTATGACAGTCCCTCCAAGAAGCAGTGCAATTACCATAACAATTTTTAGTGCGTCAACACCTGTGAATTTTGTCTGATTAATGATAATATTGTATATAGACCGGAAGCTTAGATACCGGAGAGATCTCAGTGAAAAAATAATGGACTTTGTATATTCTGCAAAATCAACAACGCCCTTCCAGATAGAGAGGGCTCTTGATCCTGTATAGATAGATATTTTTTTTATCATATTCCTTATATTCAGGCAATTTAATTAGAGATTATGCATCATTATTATAACAGTTAAGGATTGAATTAGATCTTGTCGTTTCGAACGTATATGAGAAATCTTAAATTTAATGCAACAATAAGATTTCTCAGTCGCTGCCGCTTCTTCGAAATGACAACTGTAACTTCTTCTGTCATTTCGAACCTACTTCAGTTCTTCAGGTGAGAAATCTCATTTTTTGTATAAAATAATATACGATGACAGATAGTGTACTATTTCATTCGTTAGCTATAATCTGTTTATTTATAATAACATTAAACAGATTATACTTCCACATCTTTTTATAAATACCAGTTTATTTTAACATCACTGTTATTATTCAATGATTTTTTTGTTTACTCTGTTAATATTTAATTTTTTAATGATGCTGATGTTTATATCGATATTAACATTCAAGAGTAATTTCTAAACTTTCTTATGGTAAAAAATGGCATGTTATTGCCTCCGTCGAAGGCTGCGGGGATATATAATTTTTTACACTATTGCAGATTTTTGGATTTTATCATAATTTTTTAAATACAGGGACATCTATGTCACATAAACTCAGATATTTTGTTTTAGCGGGAGTTTCGGTAATCACCGTAATATTTATTATAGCGGCATCTTTTTCCAGTATGGTTTACATAAAGGATACTGTTAAATCACTTGTTATCAGAACTTTCAATCTTTATGAAACTCCGACGGCAACTGTAAGCGTTATAAGTGGCAGCAGCTATAAAAAATATATTAAAACATATGGGAATATTCCGGAGGGGATGTTTCATTTTGCCAATATGCTGTATTTTAAAGGGAATAAGAATACAGGGGTTTCAGATCTTGCTATCTCTGCTATTGAGCTGACTGATTATTATAAAATATATTCGATGAAGCAGGATCTTTTGTCTCTGAACAGAATAAATCAGAATATTATAAATTCCGGTGAAGTAATAATTATAGATAAATCACTTCCATCGTTTATCTCTGATTATAAGTCTGCGAGATCTGGAAATATAACGTTTACTAAAGGGCTCTATTTTTCCGGCGACACTGCAGGTCGGGAATCTTTTATATCAAAGCTGCCTGCTTTTAAGTCTATGGGGATAAACGCAATCGTATTTGATGTAAAGGATATAACTGGTATTGTTCATACAAAGAGCAGAGTAAAAGAGGTGAGAGATTTTAACCTGACCCGCCAGGGGGCTATAGATAATCTTCCGAAACTTCTGAGAGACTGCAGGGAGAATGGAATATATACTATTGCAAGAATCGCCGTATTTCATGATCAGCTCTTATGGGCTTCTGATCCCTCTTCGAGGATTAAATCAAAGAGTACAGGGCGAGAGTGGAATCCCGGTTCGAAGGAGTTGTGGTGTGACCCGACTAACCGGAAAGTGCAGGATTATAATATAGCTCTTGCCGTTGAACTCGCCGAATCGGGTGTTGATGAAGTGCAGTTTGACTATATAAGATTTCCCACTCTTGGCGATCAGGGGGATGCCGCTTTTCTATATAGTGATGGTAAAAAAGAGAGAACTGAAATTATAGCGGATTTTTTACAAAGAGCTCACGAAAAGATCCGCAAGGCAGGGGCTTTTCTTTCGATTGATATTTTCGGAGTTGTCGCCTGGGGAAAGCGGGTCGATATAGATAAGACCGGCCAGGATATTGCACTTCTGGCAAAGCATTGTGATGTAATATCACCAATGCTTTATCCTTCTCATTTTAACGATGATTTTGACGGATTTAAAAATCCCGGGGATCATCCTTATTATTTTATACTTGAAGGGTGCAGAAAGGTAGCAGAGCTTTCCGGCGGTAAGGTAAAAGTCCGGCCATGGCTGCAGGCATTCGGCTGGAGAGTTTCCAGATACAATGCCGCATATATAACAGAACAGGTTAAAGGTTCCAATGATTCAGGCGCTTTCGGCTATCTTTTCTGGAATGCTTCGAACAGGTATAATGAAGTATTTCAGAGTATGGGTAAGTGAAATACTTTATTACAAGGTGTAAATAGAACAAGGGGCTGATGCCCCTTGTTCTATAATTTTTTATTATTTTGTGAAACCAAATTTATGTATCTACTCATAAATCAGTAGCATTTTATCTCCGCCGCGCCGTCGGCGCGGCGGAGAGTAATTTTACAACAGGTTTTGAGCAATTACGAATCTATTCGACTTTAACTTTTATTGCGTTAGTTTTTTCAAATTCAGGCTTCTTTTTCCAGTGCTGAGCGTAATTGAAAGTTAGTGTAAAATCACCTTTTTCTGCTGGTTTAAAAACAAATTCCTGGATTTCATAACCGCCGGTTATATTTACATTTTTCTTCTCATCTAAAACAGATTCTTTGACTATTTTAATAGATGCAGGAAGCTCTTGAAGTTTCCAGCTGTAACCTGTGCTTAATTGAGCTTCAAGGGAGATGGTAAAAGGTTTTCCGGTTTTTGCGGTAATGATCTGTTCCCCTGAGCCTGTTTTTACAATAATCTCCGGAGTATTTACGCATCCGGAAAGTAAAAACGCAAAGATTGTTAATGAGAATATGTACTTTTTAAAAGTCATATTTATTCCTCCGGGTTATTACTGAGATACTATTATCCATGCTGCACCGTAACCGATATTATTAGATCCGTATTCAACCCAGATATAACCTTTATCGCCCCAGTTTGGTCCCCATGAATTTTTTACAAGGTAGGCTTTTTTATTGTCATCCCATCCCACAATTGTAATTGCATGGTTAACATCGTTTGCTCCCGAGACAGAGGCAAACTCATCGAAGACTCCGCTTTTATATGCCTGAAATGCAGGTGTTACTTTAACAGTCGCTGCAATGGCGCCGTATTTGGCAATAGCTTCTTTCATCTCTTTAACAGAAGGTATTCCTGCGTCTCTGCGGATATATCCCCATTTTACAACTGAATATTTTGTTTTTGCCGATGAAGAACAGAAACCGGTTTTTCCTTTGTAGGGATCTTCTTTTTCGGTTCGGGCTCCTTTTACAGTCATGTAATCGAAAACACCGCCGTACCATCCGCCTTCACAGCTTCCTGCGTCCTTTCCGTTTTTATCAACGGCACAGTCAAGAATCGCCTGTTCTGACAGATCCAGAGTCTCTCCGTTTTTCAGAAGGTAATTTGTTTCATAAACTGCAGCAGATGTGAACGCCCAGCAGCTTCCGCAAACACCCTGATGTTGCACGATAGTAGAAGTTTTAGCTCCGTTCCATGCAAAGAAGGGTAGCGTTATTGAAGGCATAAGGTCTGTCGGAATATTACGGTCATTCATATCGGCTCTGTTAAGATCGTCATTCCGTTTTCTCTCCTCCTGCTTTCTTCTCTCCTCCTCCTGCCGTCTCAACTCTTCCTGTTTTTTTCTATCGGATTCCTGATTTATTTCGGCTTCTCTTCTTTTTCTCTCCTCTTCTAGTCGTTTCAGTTCTTCCTGTCTTTGTCTTTCAGCTTTCTTACGAGCTATCTCCTCTTTTTTTCTTTTTTCATCTTCTAATCTCCGCAATTCATCTGGAGAAGGGGGTTTTGTCCCTGTAATTTCGGAAATTTTATATTTCATCATTTCATTAAGTTCAACGGTGAACTTTTTGTTTTTCTTTTTAAGATCAGCAACGACATCATTCATTGTCTGTTTGATCTCATCATCGGTACGTCCGATTCGCTGTTTGTCCTGTTTGAATTTCTTAAGTATATCTTCTCTTGTAGTTTTCTGAGCATTTACGGTTGAAGAAGTTAATGTAAGAACTAGAATTAAAATCAGTCCTGTAAAAGCTTTAAATTTTGTGGTTACAGTTTTTTTCATACGATTCTCCTAAATATAATAAATCCTGCATAATATATGATATAGTGATATTTTTTGCAATAAACAAATTTTAAAATATATTGACAGTTTAAATTAACTTCTGATTTCTGATAGTTTAACAAATAAATCTGGAGTTTGATATGTCAGTAAAAAAAATAGCCGTACTTCCGGGAGATGGAATAGGACCTGAAGTCATTGATGAAGCAATAAAAGTATTGGATAAAGTTTCCGGAATTTTCGGTATAGGGTTTTCATATACTTTTGCCGATGTGGGGGGCGCCGCACTTGATAACCATGGTGAACCTCTCCCTGAGTCAACAGTAAAAACATGTGAAGATTCAGATGCGGTACTTTTCGGTTCCGTAGGAGGGCCAAAATGGGAGAAATTTCCTCCTGAAAAACAGCCCGAGAGAGGTGCTCTACTTCCGCTTAGAAAGCACTTTAATCTTTATGCAAACCTCAGACCTGCTATTATTTTTAAAGAGCTGAAAGAGGCCTCACCTCTTAAATCAGCAATCATAGGTGACGGCTTTGATATTATGATTATCAGAGAGCTTACCGGAGGAATCTATTTCGGACAGCCTAAGTTTAAAGATGACAACAAGGGGTTTGATACTCTTATTTATACCCGGCCTGAAATTGTAAGAATTGCAAAAGTAGCATTTGAAACTGCAATGAAACGTAATAAAAAAGTTACTTCTATTGATAAAGCAAATGTACTTTCAACTTCAATTCTCTGGAGAGAGGTTGTTGAAGAGGTTGCAAAAGATTATCCGGAGGTTGCATTAAATCATTTATATGTAGATAATGCTTCAATGCAGCTTGTAAAAGATCCACGTCAGTTTGATGTAATGCTCTGCGACAATATGTTTGGAGATATTCTTTCAGATGAGGCTTCAATGATTACAGGATCTATCGGAATGCTTCCTTCCGCATCACTTTCTGATGGATCTTTCGGTCTATACGAGCCTGCGGGTGGTTCTGCACCGGATATCGCGGGTAAGGGTATTGCAAATCCTATAGCTCAGATACTCTCTGGAGCAATGATGCTGAAATACACCTTCGGATTAAATGATGCATACACAATGATTTTCAGTTCAATTGAAAAAGCGCTGGAGCAGGGATACAGAACCGGAGATATAATGTCTGAGGGTAAAAAACTTATCGGTACAAAAGAGATGGGAGATCTTATTCTTGCTAATATAAAATAGTATTAATAAAATATAAAAAAAGCCGGCTGCGCTAGCGCCGGCTATTTTTTATTTTTTTGAAAGCTCAAGTGTCATTTTTTTAGCTTTTACAAATAGAGTTTCAGCTTCCTGAAAGTTCCCTTTTCTCATAGACTCAAGCCCTTTGCTGAAAAGATTATCGATCTCTTTTACGCTCATATTACTAACCTCCGTGTTATAATACTTATTTATCGACATTTTGTAGATTTGTGTTAGAATTTTTAAGAAATTTTATAAAAATATAAAATTATTTCGCCAACTACATCTTTCAGCCCCCGCACCCCCGGAGGGGGCAAGGAATAGTATTAAATTTAATTTTTAACTAAATATATAACAGATTAATCAGGTTTAAGTCAGCTTTTTTAAGAGTTTTTGCCCCCTCCGGGGTGCGGGGGCTGTGGGTAATGGTTAGTTACCCGGAGGTCTATATAATAACTTTTTTCAGTCATATTCTTCCGCATAAATTAAATTGACAATACAGGACTTTTGAAAGAGATTTACTTCAGTAATTGCATTCGTCAGTTATTATTGGTATTATCATTGTCCGCAGGTTTTTTATGCCTGTACAGCATCTCAATTCCGGGGGAATTATGTCAGAAGATCATAGTATCACCACTTTTCATGAAATAATACGTGAACTGGCAGATATCGAGTCCAGACTTGAAATGAATATTGATACAACTCTCTGGATTAGTGATCCTCATGGGGCGGGAGAGCGTTTTGTCTCGATTCTTAAAGGGCGATTCGGACTGGTCTGGCGTTCCGCATATGAAGCTCTCCCTAAAACATTTTCCAATGAAAAACTTGAACATATAGACAGGATTATTAAAAAAGAGAAATATATAGAAGCTGATGATTTTAAGATGGAGAAACAGGATGTTATTTCTGCTCTTGTTCACATTATTCGTTATAAAGTGCAGGGGGTTCATGATTTTGATCAGATAAGAGGGGGGATAAATAAGGATCTGAAGCCTCTTCTTGAAAATCTTATACTGAATTTTCCTGTACCTAATATTGTCTTTGAAGATGATATAATTGCAGATAAAATAATTAGCGCTCTTGCTAAAATTGTTAAACAGGTTATTCTGGGACAGCTTATAGTCCTAGGGGATGTCTTTGACAGAGGGGATGAGCCGGATAAAATACTCCGTATACTGTCACAGAAAGATCTAAAACCATTCGTGAAATTTGTCTGGGGTAATCATGATATTCTCTGGATGGGAGCTGCTGCGGGGAACAGGTCGCTTATTGCCGAAGCTTTAAGAATAAGTGTAAGATATGATACTCTAGATTTTTTAAAACGTCTTGGAATTGATATATCAAAGCTTCAGGCTTTTGCTGAAAAACTCTACCCCGGAAAAATAAGCGGAAATTTAAAAGCAAAACTTGATATATCAAAAAAGATGGAGAAGACTCTTGCTGTGATTCAGTTCAAGCTCGAAGAAGATATCATTAAAAAGTACCCGCAGCTTGGAATGGAGAACAGGCTTAATCTTGAAAAGCTTGCTGAGTTAATTAAAAGTGGGCAGACCGCAGGACTTTCTGATAATAATTTTCCCACACTTATTCTTGATGATCCGTTGCGGCTGACAGATGAAGAGCTGGAGGTCATTGATGACCTTGTAAAGCAGTTTACAACGAGCCGCCAGATAAAAAGACTCATGGAGTATCTGTTTATCGAAGGTAAACTTTATCATATTAATAATTACATTATGAATATTCATGCACTAGTCCCGAGTACCGCCGACGGGAATTTTGAAGAGCTTTACGGTAAGAAGGGGAAAGAGCTTCTTGATCACATCGAGATAGTGGTAAAGGATATAGGTGAAAATTATCTTGCTGGAAAAGAGCAGGAACCGTTTCAGCTTGCAATGATGTTTTATTTATGGTGCGGTCCTAAGTCTCCGCTATTCGGTAAAGACGCGATGAAAACTTTTGAAAGATATTTTTACAGAGATAAGGAGGCTCATAAAGAGAATACTCTTTATTGGGGAAAAAACATTAATAATCCCGATTTCATTAATAAGCTCACTTATGAATTTAATGTTGAGAGAATTGTATTCGGGCATACACCTGTTGATATCAGCAAGGGACAGAAAATTGCAAGTGCAAACGGGAAAGCAATAAATATTGACGGTGGATTTTCTGAAGCCTACCTCAACCGCGGGCACGCTTTGATTCAGACTCCATATTCTTTATACGCGATTATTCTGCCGGCATCGGATGAAATAATAGATCTCCGCAAAAAGAAAGAGCCCACCAGACTTACATTTGAGATGATAGATACATTTGACGAACCTAAAAAGATTAAAGATACATTCATTGGAAAACAGCTTATACAAAGAAGAGATTTTCTTGTTAAAGAACTTAAGAATTATAAGGATAGTACGTATATACATTAGAAAGTGAATAGTAGGTAAAGCCGGGGCTTACAAAATTTTATAACTCACCACACGGAACCCCCTTTCCTCATCCAAGGGGGACGGTGTACCCGCCGGGGGGATTCTTCATTATTTGTTACTATATCATGTTGTTTTGAAGTTTTGTTTAATATAAGTATCAAGAAATTCCTTTGGATTATCCACTGCTGCTCCCGGTATTGTAAAGGCTTCAAGTTTCATGAGCCGTATCCCGTGGAAGAAATCTTTGAACAATTCATCGCAGATATCCCTGACTTTATTTTTTGTATCTGCCGATTTTGATTCGATTTTACTTTTAGCTTCATCAGAAAATGAAAGATAAATTCCATGCTCTAAGATAAATTCTTTCTGAAATTTTGATAATCCATCTTCAAGAAGCATCGATGATAATGTTTGGTCCGGATTATTGATCAGATCCATATCTACATATAATTTTTTTATTTCTGTTGAGGGGAGTTTCTTTTCAAACTTTATCAGAAGTTTTTCGAATACACTTAAAAGCCCTCGGGCACCGGTTTTTTCAAGGTAAGCTCTTTTCGCAAGTTCCATCAGAGCTTCATCGCTGAAATCCAGATCAATTCCGTAGGCTTTAAAATCCATTTTTTTTCCGAAGACAACCGTGCTGTGACTGTTCTTTAAAATTTTATAAAGTCCGTCAACATCCAGTTCGTTTAAAATTACAGAAACAGGAAGCCGTCCGATGAATTCAGATTCAAAACCGAATTCTATCAGATCTTCTGTTCTAAGCTGTTTTATTATCTCCTGTTTACCTGCTGCTGAGGTTCTCAGTTTGTCGAAACCGATGCTCTGCCTGTTTAATCTTTTATTAATAATATCCGGGAGAGTAGAAAACGCCCCGGAAACGATGAATAGTATGTTTTTTGTATTTATTTTTTTTCTTGTTACTTTACCGGTTCGCTGAGCCTCCATTGCGGCTTCAACCTGAGAAGCCAGATCATGAGGAGTTTTGAGGTCTACTTCCGACTCCTCCATAAGTTTAAGAAGGTTTCTCTGTACACCGGTTCGGGATACATCGGGTCCCGTTGTATTTCCTGATGCCGCGATTTTATCGATCTCATCTATATATATGATACCATACTCGGCTTTGGAAATATCTCCGTCAGATTCATATACCAGCTCTCTTACGAGATCTTCTACGTCCCCACCTACATATCCGGTTTCGCTGAATTTTGTGGCATCGGCCTTAACAAAGGGGACACCGATTTTTTTTGCTATATGCTTGATGATATATGTTTTACCCACACCTGTTGGTCCGATAAGGAGCATGTTGCTCTTAATATTTCCTACAATACGCTGATCCTCGGGTATACTCATTTCAATTTTCATTCTGTTAAAATGAGTGCACACCTTGGTTGCTATTACTTCAACTGAAGATTCCTGGTTGATTATATAACGGTTCAGGTACTCCTCCAGTTCTTCCGGCAGGAGATTGAAATTTATTTCAGATTCATGAACCTTCGTTCCCGGATGTTCACCCATTGAGTCAGGTTTAGCTTGAGCTTCATCGGGATTCATCTTAAGAATCTCGTCAAAAATTTTTTCATGATCTGGTGAAGAGTTTATCATAATATATTCCTCTAATGATTTTCAATGTTTGTACAACAGTCTGATAATCTTATATTACCATGACCATGTTTGATTGCCGGAGCATATAAATGTTATTTTTTATTTACTAATTATTCTGGAATATAAATTTTAATTAGAAAAATAAAAATTACATAACTCCAACGACTACTTCGGCTGAAGACTTTTTTCTGGACGGTTCAAATAACTCAGCCTTCACGGGGTCAAAGGGGCGGTAGCTCCTTTATAAGCTCCGCAGGGCTTACTGCCATCTCTAAAACGGAGTTTTTGGGACCATCCTTCTACCATAAAAACTCAGCATTAATCATATAACTGATTTAGATACAGTTAAAAGAATAGCCGTTGAGAGCAAATATTTTATTTTTTTAATATAAATAAAAAAAATGCTTGATAAATACTAAACATATATTTACTATACATTTGTATGATGTTGGTAAAGTTCTCCTGGAGATACTTAACCTAACATAAGCTGGATTAACGGAATTAAACAATTCCGGAATCTCCTGCTTTTTGTTCGGCATACCATTAAAAGTATGCTTATTTAAAACTAAAGTGAGAGTGCGATGAATGGTTATGTTACAAAAAAAGAAAACATACGTATATTTACGACTGACAAAAGTGAACAGAGAAGTAAGGGCTTTGTTAGAGGGAGAAAACATACGGAAAGTGGAAAAAGCTCTTGTGAACCATTATCCGCTCTTATTAGAGAATTCAGAGGTGAAATTGTCTCCGGTGATAAAATGACCTTATACCCATTAATAAATTAGTAATAATGAAAACAATAAGCTGCGGGGCTGCCCCAAAATCACACCCAAAAACCCTTAGCAAAAACCCTGCCACATAACGGCACTGCAGCTTTGAGTTAATAAAATTGCGTAGATAAAAAAGACTCTCCACTATAATGGAGAGTCTTTTTTAGCACTTAGGAGATTATCCTATAATGTAGAGCTGATTTAGACGTAATCGTTCAAAAAGGCTTAATTCCTGTGTTGATTTTTTATTAGATTTCCGAGTATGTTGATTTTTTTTCAGGTGTAGGTTTTTTATAATCTTTTGCTTTTTCTGGACATTTTGAAGAGCATTTGACTACGTTATTTGTGCAGGCTGTTTTTTTTGATTCATTATTACCGGCATTTTGCATGCACTTAGTATAAGCGGTTTTACAGTTTGTATTACATGCTTCTACTGCTGGATCCACTGACTGTTTTGCTGGTGTTGATTTTGTAGAAGAGCACTGAACGAGCTGAATACACATAGCAAGAGTCATGAGTATTAGTACTATTTTTTTCATAAATATCCTTCATCTAAATTTATAAGATTATATCAGTTTAACAGGACAAAATTTCAGTTTGTAGAGTTCAACCGTATTAATTAATTATTAAAGATAGAAATTAGAAATGCAAATAATATTTTTGATTGAAACTTACTTTTACCTTAAAAATGATTAAGGAATAATTACTATTTTTATTATAAAAGGTTGATAATTATCTGGAATTGTTTTGAGGGATTACTTAAGTAAATCATTTTTAATAAAAGCTTTGCCGAAGAAGGGAATCGAACCCTTATGAGGTTGCCCCCGCCGGATTTTGAGTCCGGTGCGTCTACCAGTTTCACCACTTCGGCTTAATTATATCTAAAAAATTATAATTATTGTTTTAAGTAAGGACGGAATCTATTCAGGCTGCGGAATTTCATCAACTTCGATGTATTTTCCCTTTGCTCTTGCTACAATCTTACCCATTTCGTTTTCGATTTCAGCTCTGTTTTCGATGACTCGCTTGCTTTTCTTTACAAACCAGCCGCGGATATAGAGATTTTCACCAATGAATGCAGGCTGCAGATATCTTATTGTAAGCTCGCTTGTAATAGCCATAACTTCAAGATATTTATTAACTGTTACCATTGTTTCATCCAGGAGAGTGGCGACAATTCCCGAGTGAATGATATTAGGGACACCTTCAAGCATTTCATGTGCGGTAAACTCGCCATAAGCTGTCTTGGTGTCATCATCGAACTTGAGCTTTATTTTAAGCCCTACTTCGTTTTCCTGCCCGCAGGCAAAACATATGTTATCTTCGTACTCTAGCATGGGTACATTTGTTTTGTATATGCGGTCATTTGTCAAGAACTTTTTGACTTTGAGGTATCAAGCTTCTTTAAAATCATGTCAACTTCATCCTGATCAAGCCATTCGTCTATGCCGAAATTGTCTGTATCAGTCATCATCATATACATTTCAAGAGCCATTATGAGGTCTTCTTTGGATAAATACCCAAGAGTTACAAGAATTTCGCCAAGAAGTCTCTCTTTGTTATCAACCTGAAGTTCCAGAGCCTCATTAAGCTGGTACTCATTTATGATATCGTTTTCTACGAAAAATTTACCGATTTTGTATTCGTTATTATCAATATTTCCCATTTTTACTCTCCGGAATTATTTAGCATTAATGTAATTCATAATGGTGTCAAGTGCAAATTTTCTTGACGTTTTTGTTAATAAATATAATATAAAACGGAATAGTTTTAAATAGAATATTTTAATTATTTTTAGCGTTAAATTCGACAGCAGATTAGTTTTAGATTCATAACGTTTCAGATCGTGGAGAAAATAAATCTTTGTCTTTAAATACTGTTTTACACTTTTCTGTACTGATAAAAAAATAGAGAAGAGGAAGAAAGTGTACAAAATATTTATTCTCATCGTTATCACAACAATAGTTTTTATTAAATTTCGCGCTGACGGACAGGAAAACGGGATAGTTTCTTTTACATATACGGGTTCTAAAGTATGCAGGGAATGTCATGGTGAAGATGCAATAGGTAATCAGTATAAAATATGGTCCATGTCGCCTCACTCTAAAGCATACAGCACTCTCCTTGGAGAAAAAGCTTCTGAAATAGCCAAAAGGAATAATATCACCTCACCTGAAAAAAATTTAAAATGCCTTCAATGTCATGCAACAGGGAAAGGTAAGGTCGAGTCTATTGTTATAGAGGGTGTGGGATGTGAGTCCTGTCACGGTCCCGGCAGCGAGTACCATAAAGCGAGTAATCATGTGGATTACAGCGGCAGGGAAAATGGATATAGACGGGCAATTAGATTCGGAATGTATCCTATTCGCGGGATTGAAAGTTTAAAAAGGCGGGAGAGGCTCTGTCTTTCGTGTCATACGAAGGATAGACCATGTTTCCCTGATAATCCTTCGAACATTTATGAGTTTAAAATCCCTATTCAGACAATCGATTCTTTATGGAAAGGGGATGTTAATTTCAGGCACCCGCTCCGCAAGTAGGTCTGTTTTGTGCTGAATCGGAGTGTCTTAACCATATTATCCCCTCTGCGCGGATAAGTGTTCTCCTTATCATTTCGGATGAATCTATCATTGAATCGATCCGTTCCTTATCGAAAAGGGATTCCTGCCCGCATGGGTCTCCGTGGTTTTCGTAGTAAATCTGCTGTATGGTTTTACCCGCGTAGGTTTGGATTTTTTCATATTTAAGAGAGCTTATATATGAATTTGTGAAAGATGTTATCTCCTTCTTAAAGAGCATATCTGTAAGCATGCAATAAATCTCCTCGGGGGAGAGAATAACCTTTGTCAGTCTGTTCAGTCCGTTTATTATTTCATGAACGAAAAGCCCCTGATCCATACATTTATAAGCAACAACAGGATTCTTTTTAATGTCAGAATTGATGTACGATCTCCTTACAAGTCCGTTCAGGTCTAGACCGGCAGTTCCAATATTAAGCAGAATCATAATGTTATCCGGTTCTGCCGCTATTTCAAAAAGTTCATCTGTGTTTGAGACAACTTTTGTTTTATACCCGAATCTTTTTATTATTGAGTTAAACATATTTTTCTGAAGATCATTATCATCTAGAATAACGAAGGTTCCGGGCCGGGCTTCAGGCTTTATATTCAGATTTTTGATGTACGAAGCTATCCGCTCCGGGGAAAAATCGGTAATACAATCGGATATTCCTGTTTTAAGAAGAAATTTTCTTAAGTTTAGCGTCATGTTGGCGGAATAACAGATGAGTTTGGATCTATCATAGAGGAGTTTTATCCTCTCCGTAAGTATACCGCTTGTGGAGTTTTCAAAATCAGATATTTCCAGTAGTGTGTAATTGGTTTCCCCTTTTACAATTTTTTCTTCAAGATTATGGTTCTCTGTTGATAGAGAGAATTCATTCACCACAAATCCCTCATTATGAAGCGGCTGCCGTAACTGGTCATTCTTTGATGTAATCAGATTAACTATATTCACTGTAATTATGTCTCATTAAAAATTTTATTCTTTTTTATAATGGTCGATTCTTTTCGTCAATCAGGATTATGTTGATGGATGATTATTGTTAGAGAATTGTTCCGCCCCTCCCCATCCGCCCTGTCGGGCACCTTCCCCTTGTTGAAAAGGGGAAGGGTTAAATTTAAGACATTATGCTTGGCATTTGAGTGATTTTTACAAATTTATCGTTAAAAATTGTTGTTTATTATTTGTATTTAGTTATATTATGAACCATAATGGTTTAATTATGGTTCATAAGGGGGCTTGAATTGAAATCAATAACAATACATAATCTTGATGAAAAACTTGAGTATCATATAAGGGAAAGAGCAAAAAAACAGGGAACTAGTCTTAATAAGACCATTCAGATGCTGCTTAAAGAATCCCTGGGAATAAACACCGGATATTCTGAAAATCATAAAAACGATTTTTTGCAGTTTTCCGGAATCTGGTCTGAAAATGATGAGGCGGAATTTTCTGAAAATACCGGATCATTTAATATTGTAGACGAGAGTGACTGGAAATGAAAAAAATTTTACTCGATACAAATGCATACAGCAGCCTTTTGCGGGGGAATGAGAAAGTGTTGGAAGCTGTTTCAAGTGCTGGAATTATATATATGTCTGTTTTTGTAATAGGAGAATTGCTCACCGGCTTCAAAGGGGGAGTTAAAGAATTATGGAACAGGGATACGTTATTCAGTTTTCTGGAAAAACCGACAGTAGTTGTTCTTAACGCCACTACAGAAACCTCTGAAATTTTCGCAGAAGTAAAAAATCTTTTAAAGATTGCCGGTACACCAATTCCGCTAAATGATGTATGGATTGCAGCTCATACCATGGAAACCGGATCTCTAATTGTTACATATGATTTTCATTTTAAGAGTGTAGCAGGATTGCGAATTTATCCGTAGTGTTCGCCCCCTCTGTCGCTATGCGACATCTCCCCCATTAATGGGAGGAAAATAAATTCTGAATATTTCGATTCCCCCCTTTTTTCCATTCATGGGGAAAGGTGTCCGATAGGGCGGATAGGTGCGGGTGTAGTAATAAAAATTTAATATAAAATTTTATTCTAATACAAATTACTTGATTTTTTAAAATCTTATTGATTTTATAGTATAATTAGATATTATTATCAAGTAATAAGAGTATATAGGAGGATTTTATGGCTGAAATAGCATTCGATTTTAAAAAGTTTATGGATGAAACAAAGGCAACTTTACTTACCCCGGCTGCTTATTTTTCAGTAATGTCAAAAACCGGAGGATTTGCAGAGCCGCTTATTAAGGCTGTGATTTACGGTTTTGTTGCTGCACTTATTAATTTTTTATGGATAGGACTTTCTCTTGGCGCGGTAGGCGGAGCCTTCGGCGGGATGATCGGCGGTGGTGTGGGTATAATGGGTCTGGTAATGTCTGTTATCGGATCGATAATTGCTCTGTTTATCGGAGGAGCCATTGTTCTTGTAATCAGTGCAATCTGCGGCGGAAGTACAGATTATGAATCAAATGTAAGAGTAACAGCTTCTTTAATGGCAATTTCTCCTGTTAGTGCTATTTTCGGTTTCTTAACCGGAGTCAGTCTATGGCTCGGCGGTCTGGTTAGTATCGCTATATCTCTTTATGGACTATGGATGCTTTATAACGCTCTAACAAAAGCTCTTGGCGGAAATGAGGGACCCGCAAAAGTTATATCTATCATTCTGGCTGCAATACCTGTACTTATGATTATAAGTGGACTTCTATGTATGAAGGCCGTAAGCACACTCCCTGATCAGATGATGAAAAATATTCCAGCAGAAGATCAGGAGCAGATGAAAAAGGCTCTGGAAGAGGCAACTAAAGGTCTTGAGCAGGTGGGTAAAGAGCTTCAGAAAGAGGGGAAAGAGGAATAGAAATTTTTATTACGTGGAACTTTCGGGTTTTCGAAAACCTAGTACAGTGACCAGATGAATTTTCATTAAAATATATTAAACTCACCCCCGGCTACTGCCGCGCCCCTCTCTTTAAAAAAGAGAAGGGCTTCGTAAAAAGAAGTTTACTGCTGAAAAACAGAATAATTTCAGTCTCTCTCTCCTCTCTTTCTTTCTAAAGAGAGGGGTTGGGGGGTGAGTTTGATAAATATTTTTAATCACCATTAGTCTTTATCATCTCATGTTTAAGCATGTAGCAGATAATATACTTTTCGATTGTGCTTTTTGGTCCTCTCATACAGCTTTTTTCTCTGAATATTGCGTTGTTTTTTCTTCTTACATAAAAGTGATACATTTCACGCGGATCTTGGTAGTCGTTCATCGGGTATGATTTGGATTGTTCAAGAACTCTCTCCACGTCAGCTATTTTGAATGAATGGACTGACTGAGCTTCCATGTAATCTTCAATTTTTATCAGCTCTTCATATGATAATCCCATTAGATATTCCTTAAGCGCATCAAGGATATCTTCATTGAACTCGCTGTGTTCAAGAAAATTTAGCCACATGGGGTTCCGGTCTGCGCAGAATGTTGTTATTTCTGATATCCCCTGCATTGTTCCAAAAGAGGGAGTAAAGGACTGACGCGAAACCCATAGGTCGGTGAGAATAGGTTCGAGTTCTTCTATCCCCTTATATATTCTGTATTCCCAGATTTTCGCAAGAAGAAAGCCGGACTTTGTCCTGAGATCGATATCAAGTTTATCATCGGAAATAATTGAAATGAAAACTTCCTCTGCCATGATAGAAAAAACATTCAGGGATATAACTTTTTTGATATTGTCCCTTCCGGAACAGAGGTGAAGGTAATCGGCGCAGACATATGAAATTAGAATGAAGAAATTTATTTTTGCTATAGTGAAACCTCTCCCTAGAACTGCCTTTGTTGGAGTGTTCAGCAGAAGGTTCAGACCTGTGTGCGCGCACAAGTTTTGTACTAGCGTTTCAAGGGAGCGGCTGTGTTTTCCCAGAACCTGCTGATTTAGAAGTGATGGATAGTGTGAAATTGATTCTGCAAGCATCTCCAGAGATAAAAGGGTCTCTTCAATTATTTTTATATCATCAAAGTCTCCGGAGTTAAGCAGCATTCTTTTTGTTTCAGAGATTATGAGCTCTTCAGTTTCGCTGAATACCTGTATTGTTTTCATTTTTTCTTCTATTTTTATGAATTTTATTTGCGCTGATTAGTTCACTGATAAATATATATACTAATAGTATAGCATTCTATTCGGAATAAAAAAAGAATAAGGGGAGGATTTTTTGAACCGTTTATATATTGTACCTTTTGCAATCTTATTTTTTACAGGCTTACTTGCAGACTGCACCTCGGCTGAAAAAAAGAATATTTTTTCAGACAGCAGTGTGATTTCTACCGATCAAACTGAAGGTAAATCTGATTTATCAATATCAGGGAAGTCTGTCCGTGAGAAGTCTCATTCTTTGAAATTACCACCGGATTATACTCCGGCTAAACCGGAAGTGATTACATTCGGCAGTGACGATTTGAAGGTTACACTTTATGCTAAAAGTTTTGCCCAGGGTAGCGGTGTTTATGCTGAAATAGAGAAAAAAGGGGGAGGCCCTGATCCTGCAGAGGTAACTCTCTTTTTTAAAGATAGCAAGGTTCCAGTGACTGGTACATCCTGGGGTTTTAGAGCTTTGTGGGGAATAGATCCCGAGCAGAAGCCGGGGATTTTCCGTGTTGCTGTTAATTATAATATTAATGGGAAAGATGTTTCAGTTTTCACTGAAATAAAGATCAGAAATGTTGATTTTCCTGTTTCTAAAACAATGCTTAATGTGGGGAAATTTTCTGATATGGATTATACAAATGATCCTAAGTTTAAAGCACATATTGCCGAGAGCACGGCTCTTCGTCAAAAAGCGTTCACTTCGGTTACTTCCGACAGTATAGAAAGTTCACTTGCATACCCGAGGGATATACATAAAATTACCGGTGATTACTGGAGAAAAAGAACATATCTTGCTTATCATAAAAAGACTAAAAAGAATGGCAGGAAAAAAACTGTAAAAGAAGGAAAGATCCGATTCCATCGCGGAGTTGATCTTAATGGCGTAATTGGCGCACCGATTTACGCTATGGCTGATGGTCTGGTTGTGCTTTCTCATCCGATGTTTTTTGAAGGTAAGATGGTGATTGTAGATCATGGTAATCAGGTCTTTTCATACTATCAGCATATGGATTCCTTAAAGGTTAAGACCGGGGATAAAGTTAAAGCTGGTGATGTTTTAGGGGGAGTGGGCGCAACAGGAATGGTGACGGGACCTCATCTTCATCTTGCTTTCAGTATAAGAGGTGTACATGTCGATCCGCTTAGTATTTTCTCACTACCGGTGAGCAGATAATTTTTTTTGAATTTGGTGTAACAAGAGAGCAGAAGTTCTTTCAGAAAAATATTAGATATGGAATTATTCGAATAATAAAAATTAACCCCCCCCTCTGTCGCTGAAGCGACATCTCCCACTTGATGATAAGGGGGAGACTGGAAATGTTAAAGGCAATGGGCACAGCCCATTGTCTTTGCCTTCCCCATCTCATCATGGGGAAGGTGCCCTTCGGGCGGATGGGGGGGGATTCGTAATTTACACATGGAGTTATATATGGACTTTACAGAGATTGAAAAACTGACGCAGAGAGTCAAAAATGAAAACGGTTTTGTTGATGATATTAAAAAAGAGATTTCATCTGCAATTGTAGGACAGGAGAATCTCATTGAAAGGATTATAATATCCTTTATGGTCGGAGGGCATATTCTACTTGAAGGTCTTCCAGGGTTGGCAAAAACTCTTGCAGTTAAAGCTTTTGCCCGTGCCGTTGATACAGATTTTATGAGAATTCAGTTCACTCCCGACCTGCTCCCTGCTGACCTTACCGGTACACAGATTTACAATCCGAAGGATCTCGATTTTTTTACGAGGAAGGGCCCGCTCTTTACCAATATTCTTCTGGCAGATGAGATTAACAGGGCTCCCGCAAAAGTTCAGTCCGCTCTCCTTCAGGCGATGGAAGAGAAACATATAACGATAGGGAGTACTACTTTTCCTCTTCCCGACCCGTTTATGGTACTGGCCACTGAAAATCCTATTGAGCAGGAGGGGACGTATCCTCTTCCTGAAGCGCAGCTTGACAGATTTTTTATGAAAGTTCTGGTTGAGTACCCTTCGCATGATGAAGAGCTTGAGATACTTAAAAGATTTAAAGATATCAGTGCAGAGAAGATCCGGAAAATTGTAACTCCTGCTGACATTAAAGCAAAACATGAACTTGTTGAAAGCATTTACATTAACGATAAGCTTTTAAAATATATAGTATCAGTAGTTCATGAGACAAGAAATCCTTCACGAAAAGAGGTTAAGAAATTTATCGATTTCGGCGCAAGCCCAAGAGCTTCCATCTCTCTTATGAAGGCTGCAAGATGCATAGCTTTCATTCGCGGGCGCGGATTTGTAACTCCAGATGATATTAAAGAGATAGGCGCCGATGTGCTGAGGCATAGAATAATTCTCTCGTACGAGGCTGAAGCTGACGGAAAGAGCGCTGATGATATTGTAAAAATGGTTTTTGATTCAGTGGAGGTTCCCTGATTGGACTCAAAAGAGATTGCTCTTCTTAAAAAGATAAGACTTGAAACAGGGAAGAAGATTAACACTACATTTTCAGGGGAGTACAGGTCAGCATTCCGGGGTTACGGTTTATCATTCGATGCTGTAAGGGAGTATATTCCAGGTGATGATATTCGCCGTATTGACTGGAATGTTTCGGCAAGAATGAATCATCTTTTTATTAAGGAGTATATTGAAGAGAGGGAGCTGTCTGTTGTTTTTATGGTGGATCTTTCCGGCTCGACAGATTTCGGTATTTCACGGAAAAAGAAAGAAGTGATTCTTGAGTTTCTGACAATGATGCTCTATCTTGCAAATATGAATAATGACAGGGTTTCAGTAATACTCTTTTCAGATAAAGTTGAAAAATTTATACGTCCCGGTAAAGGGAGAAAGTATGTTCTTAAGGTTCTCGATGAAGTGATAAAATGCAGACCGGAGAGCAGAGGTACCGATATCTCTGGGGCGGCTGATTTTATGCAGCGTGTTCTTAAAAAGAGGAGTGTTGTTTTTGTTATTTCAGATTTTATCGATACGAGAAACGATTATCTTCTCCGTCTCCGTTTGATGTCTAAGAAACATGATGTTATCCCTGTACAGGTTTACGATCCTGTCGAATATGGGATGAACCTCTTCGGGCTCACTGAGTATTTTGATCTCGAAACAGGGGAATCTTTTCTTTCTGAGTCTATACCCGTTAAACTGAAACTTCCGGAAACCGGTGAATTTGATTCGATTAAACTTAGAACTGATGAGCAGATTGAAATTCCTATTCTGAAATTTTTCTCTAAAAGAATTAAAGCAGGATGATGTTCCGTTATTATGAAAAGAAATAAACATAACTTCCGTTTAACAAATATGATGAATCTTTCCGGAGACCATGCGTATTGTTGCAATTTCTGCAGTGATTCAGATTTTATCAGCCTGTATAAAAATATAGTAATTTCGATGCTGGTATCCTTCATTATGATTATCTCTATGTCGGGAGTGACCTATGCTGCCGAGGTTTCACTTGACGCTTCTGTTGTGCCGGGAAAAGCAACCGTGGGTCAGCCTTTGACATATAGCATTATTATTTCAGGAATAGAACCTGCATCTTTGAAAATTATTCTTCCGGAAAAAAAAGTTGTCTATCCCGATAAAAAGAGTAATGAAAAAAGTAAAAAGGGTGACTCCGCCGCTAAAGAAAAATCTTCGGAAGAGTTTGTACCTCTGTATATAATAAATAACGCTTTCAGGGATGAATCTGAGGTTAGCGGAGTTAAGCAGGTTAATATAAAAATTCTGCTTAGTTATTACAGAACCGGTTCCTACTTATTGCCTGAGGTGAAAATATCCGGCAGCGATGGAGTTACGATCGGATATAAGATCCCGGAAGTTTTAATTGAAGAGTTAAACAAAGAGGGGAAACTGGAAGATATAGAGCCGCCGGTTTCACTTTCCGGAAATTATACCAGAGTTATATGGATTATTCTGGCGGTACTTTTCGCCGCTGCGGCAGGAGTATTATTGTACCGTTATATAAAGAAGAGACGAAAAACTATTGTACCGGAAATACCATCTCTCCCTCCGATTGAAATATTTTTAAAGGAAGTTGAATTATTAAAGCTGAGAGAATTAATTTCTGGCGGACGGATCAATGAGTATGTTTTTGATATTTCAATAATTTTCAGACGATATCTTTCAGCGATGCTGAAGTTTGATGCTGCCGAGATGACTACTGATGAAATTGCAAAGAAGATAAAGAAATATATGCCATCTGATCTTTATTCAGCCTTCGGTGATGAGATTATCAGCAATATGCGTCTTTGGGATTTTTCCAAATTTGCAGAGTTTACTCCATCGTCGGAACTTCTGCTTAATAATCTCGATGCTACAATTTCTGTCGCGAAAAGAATTTCCGGTACAGATGTAAATCCGGAAATTTCAGCAGCAGGGGGTGAGAATGGAACAGTTCGGATTTAAATATCCTCTCTTTCTGCTGCTTCTTTTGCCGTTATTTATATACCTCTATTTTTTTATTTTCAGAGGAGCGGGGAAAAGAAGTTCGGCAATAGCCGTGTCTTCGTCGGAAATTTTTAAAAAACGTGAGAGTTTGAAAACCAGAACATATCCCTACATCGGATATCTGAGGTTTTTTTCTATATTGCTTTTAATACTGGCTCTTGCTGCACCGGGTAAAAAGATATCTTATACAAGTATTAAGAATCAGGGGATAGATATAGTTGTTGCACTGGATCTTTCCGGTTCCATGAGGGGGGAGGATTTTCAGCCGGATAACCGACTCGCCGTCGCGAAGAAGGTTGTTTCTGATTTTGTAAGCAAAAGACAGAATGACCGCATAGGGCTTGTTGTGTTTGCCGGTGATGCATATCTTCAGTCGCCATTGACTTCCGATCATGAAATTATTAAAGAGATAATTTCGGAACTTGATTTTGACAGTGTAAGTGAAGACGGCACTGCAATTGGTGATGCCATTGCCCTCTCCGCGTCGAGGATGATGGAGAGCAAGGCTAAGGGGAAGATGATTCTTCTTATTACAGACGGGATGAACAACCGCGGAGAAATAGATCCAGAAACTGCCGCAAAGACCTGTGCCGGTTTAAATATCAAAGTTTATACCGTCGGAATTGGTGTAGATGGAAACGTACCTTATCCGAATCCGGCTGGTCCCATGTTTCCTAAACAGTATGTGCGGAATCAGTTCAATGAGGAATCGCTTAAAAAAACTGCAGAGACTACCGGCGGTACTTATTTTCGTGCTGATTCAACCGGCCTTTTCAGCTCAAGTATGGAACAGATTGATAAACTGGAAAAATCTGAAGTTGACCTGAAAGTCTACCACGAGTTTGATGATAGATCGGGATGGATTCTGATTGCCGGGATATCTCTTTTCTTTATTGAAGTGCTCCTGAGATCTCTATTTTACAGGAAACTGCCATGATATCTTTTCTAAATTATGATTACATAGTATATATATTTATTGCTGCTGCGGTGATAATTGCCTTTCATATCTTTTACTCCATCTGGCGGAGAATGGCGGTAAGATCCGCTATTGGAGATAGTAGTGCAGCAAAGAGAGTTGTTGAAGGTCTCTACTCCCGGATTTTGATCAAAGAGATTCTGATACTTCTTGCTGTTATTGTTTCCGCCCTGGTTCTTCTGAGTCCGGGTTGGGGGGAGAGAGTTAAGGAGACTTCAAATGAAGGTACCGATGTTCTTGTTGCGCTTGATGTAAGCCGAAGTATGCTGGCGAAAGATGTTGACCCTTCAAGACTTGAAAAGGCGAAGAGTGCCGTAAGGGTTATTGCCGGGTCGCTTAATGGAGATAGAATTGGTCTTATAATTTTTGCAGGTGATGCTTTTCTGCAGTGTCCGCTGACAAATGATATTGGAGCTTTTATGATGTTCCTTGATTCGGTAAGTCCCGATTCGGTTCAGATTCAGGGGACAGATATGGGGCGCATGCTTGCCGAGGCTGGAAAAGTATATCAGAAGAAGCGGCTTACTTCCCGGATGCTCGTTGTTATTACTGACGGTGAAGATCATGAAGGCGGGGTTGATGCGGAGGCTGCGAAATTCAGGGATATGGGTGTTTCTGTCTATGCTGCGGGTATCGGTCGTGAGGGTGATCTTATTCCTGCTGATGGCGAAGAGGGAGCTTTTTACAGAGACAGCAACGGCGCACTGGTAAAAACAGGTAAAAATGAAGATCTGCTTAAACAGCTTGCGGACAAGACAGGCGGATTCTATATAGACATAACAGATAATTTTTCCGGACTGGGGAAAATTATAAATCTGATTGAAGGTAAAGAAAATACTTTTTACGGATCGAGAATGATTAAAGAGAAGATAGACAGAACATATATTTTTCTTTTGATTCTTATTGTTCTGCTTGGCGCAGAAATGATTATTCCGGAGAGGAAGAGATAGGAAAGGCACGCCCCCTCTGGTCGATGGCCATCTCCCCCATGAATGGGAGGAGATAAAATAGTAAAATTTTTGAATTACCTCTCCTCCCATTCATGGGGGAGATGCCCGATAGGGCAGAGGGGGCGAAAAGGAAATTATAATGAAAAGATATTTTATAATATTGTTAACAGTTCTGATCTTCGGTGCATGGATTGACCCTTTCAAAGATGAAGTTGAATCGGGCAACAGAAGCTATGAGAGTAAAGATTCGAAGAAGGCTCTTGAGCATTATAAAGAGGCGGAGAAGCATGCACCTGATGAAAAGCAGAAGGGGATGCTGGATTTTAATCGGGGAGATGCACATTATCAGCTTGAAAATTACGATATAGCTCTGGATAAATTTAGAAGTTCAATCTCTTCAGAGAATCCCGATGTGCAGAAAAAAGCTTTGTTTAACATGGGTAATTCCTATCTTAAACAGAAAAAATATAAAGAGGCTGCTGAGAGTTATATAAAAGCACTTGAGATCGATCCGAATTATGAGAAAGCAAAAAAGAATCTCGAATATCTTCTGAAAGAACAGAAAAATGAAGAGCAGAAAAATAAAGATGATAAAAGCGGTTCGGGTAATAAGGGTGACGGTAGCGACAAAGATGGTAAAGAAAAAAAAGAGAAGGAATCTGCAGATAATGAAAAAAAGATGAATAATATACAGGCGAGGAATCTTCTTGAGTCTATGAAAAATAAACCTGTAAGAAAGCAGAAGGGTGATGGAAGGAGATATCTTGAAAAATACTGGTAGGCTGATTGTCTCACTTATTATGTTTCTATTTTTATCCAGTGGACTCTATGCTGTTCAAATTGAAACTGAGTTGTCACCGTCAAGGATCTCTTCCGGGGAATCTGCTACACTCCGGATAAAGGTTAATGGTAAATCCGGCGGAGTGAAACCTGTTAAATTTCCTGCAGTAAGCGGTCTTCAGATAACATTCTCCGGGTCTTCCAGAAGTTTTCAGTTTATAAACGGTAAGACATCGTCAGGTACTGTTTTGAGTTTTTCTATATATGGTGAAAAAAAGGGTGAATACAAAATCCCTCCTTTTATTCTTGAAGCTGACGGGGAAAAAGTTGCATCACGTGAGGTGACTTTAATTGTAGGTGAATCTGCATCCGGCAAAAATGCTGCGGGGGTTCTTCGAGGTGATATTAGTTTATCCTCTGAAACTGTTTATGCCGGGGAACCCTTTATACTGAGATATTTTATTGAAGACAACAGCGGTACTCCGTTGAGAGTCGAGGGCTTTAGCGAGCAGCCTAACGTAAAAGGATTTGTAATGAAAGGAATCGATGAACGGGTCAGTGATGCGGATAAAATCTATGCAGGTTCGTTCTGTCTTGTTCCAGTAGAGAAGGGTGTGCATCAGATTGGGGGAGGTTCTGTTGTAGTTTCAGTTGACAATGCGCAGGACTTTTTCAGCATGAGAAGAGAGAAGAAAATAAATTTTCCTTTTAAAAAAATAAATGTAATCCCGATTCCTTCAGATGGTAAACCTGAGTATTTTACAGGAGATGTCGGAGAGTTTAAAATAGAAGCACAAATTCCATCGGGTGAATTTAAACTTTTTGAAGAGATTAAAATACCTGTTAAAGTATCAGGAAGCGGGAATCTCCTTTCTCTTTCCAAACCGCACGTCGGGAATGATGATGGTATGAAAATCATTATAGAGGAGAGGGAGCAGACTTTATCGGTAAATGAAGGTAGGCTATCCGGTGAAAAAAATTTTCTGATAACTATTATTCCTCAGCGTGATGGGGAAATAAACGCCGGTAAAATTTTTATATATTATTTTAATCCTTATAAAAAAATATTTGAAAAAGCTGAAAGCGGAGAAATCGAATTCACGGTTTTGAAAAGTGAGAGTTCCGGTGAAAAAGGGGAAGTTCAGTTTTCATCGGAAAGTTCATTGAAGGGGCATACTGTTTATATTTATGCGGTTCTCATTTTATCCGGTCTGATAATTCTTGTTATAGTCCTTGTTATGTGGGAAAAGAAAAAGTTTAAAATGATAAAGAATGAGCTGGGATCTGATCTTCCTGCTGAAACTGCTCTTCCGGAAGTGAATAAACGGAAAGAAATTTTGTTGAAAATTATAACTGCACTTAAAGAAAATGATAATGAAAATTTTTTACTGAATGTCGATCGTGGGATAAACTTGATTGATCCGCTGAAATTATCGCTGGATGATAATAACAGGTATAATCAGTTTAAAGAAAAAATTTACAATAGTCGTTACGGCGGCGCAAAATTTGCTGATTCCGAGATGAATGAACTTGCCGGATGGCTCAAAAGAAATATAAAATGATATGAAATTTAAAGAGGTTTTAAAAAGAATGACAATTAACAGAAAAAAGGTTAAAAGCCTTATTAGAATAACGGGTGTTGCTTTACTGATTATTATAATGCAATTATCCTCTTCAAGCGGAGAGGCTCTTGCTCAGAATAACAGTAAAAATAAATCTTTAGATACAAAAGTTTACATGAGAGGGCTTTATATCCCGAATCATCACAGCCGTAACCTGAAATTTATCAAAGCACTTGTTGCTAAAGGGAAAACTTCCGGTATAAATATGTTTGTTTTTGACGTGCATTCCTATGGCAGTACAGTTCTGAAGGTGAACAGCAGTGTAATTGAGTATTTAAAAAGCGAAAACATTTATGTTGCAGGTCGGGTTGTATGTTTCCAGGATGGGATCTCAAAGCTCCCGATACCTGCCGGGCATATGAAAACTTTGAATGCCCTTGTAACATCTGCGGCTGATTCGGGCTTTGATGAGATTCAGCTGGACTATATACGTTTTGCAGATGCAAAAATGCCTTATTCATTAAAGAGACGATATGAAGTTATTGAAGAGATGCTGAAAAATTTCCGTTCAATTACAGATGAGCGTAAAATAAAATTGTCAGCTGATGTTTTCGGAAGAGTTGTATATAATAAGGATGATTTGATCGGGCAGAAGCTGGAGCTTTTTGCCGCATATACAGATGTAATCTATCCCATGTTGTATCCCAGCCATTTTAACCTTGATAAGAAAAAGATGAGTGAGCCGGGTGAAACTGTGAAAGACGGAGTTAACAGCGGGGTTAGTCGTCTTGAAGGAAAAAATGTATATATTCAGCCGTATATTCAGGCTTTTGATTATAATATATATCATGCTAAAGTTAAACTTGATAAATATGTGGCGCTTCAGATCAAAGGTGTGGAAGAGACCGGTGCCAGAGGATGGGTCGCATGGAATCCCAATGGAGATTATTCATCTGTATTCAGCGCTGTAAAAATAATTAATACAGAAAACGCTGCACTTGCAGAATAATTATGTAACTACTCATAAACCGGTGGAGACAGAATACCTCCAGTTTTTGAGAAGTTACATAATATTAATCATGATGATAACAAAAGATATTGACTTTATCGATAATCAGCTGTTAGTTTTTTTATAATAAAACACAAGAGGTTCTGCAGATGAGTGGGGGAAAATTGTTTTCGTTTAAGTGGCGGTATCTTCTTTTTGCAGTTATAATTCTATTCGCAGCTGCTGGTACCGGTTATCTGTATATAGACAGCTCTGCCGGTGACGGCGGGAGAAAAGTGGATTTCGTTGTGAAAAACGGATGGGGCGCATCTGCTGTGACTTCCCGGCTTTATCAGGATTCTATTATCAAAAGCAGAACTGCTTTTAAAATACTTCTATTTATTAACGGAAAAAACAGTGAAATGAAGCGCGGAGTTTATTCTCTGGATGATTCGATGAGTCCGTCTAAGATCATTGATCTATTAACCGGCGGGAAGACCAAAACGGTAACATTTACTATACCTGAAGGTTTTAATAACAGACAGATTGCAGATCAACTGGTTAAAAAGGGACTATTCGTTTCTAAAGAGAGATTTATGCAGCTTGCGTCTTCACGGAATGTTCTTGCTCATTTTAAAATTACCGGTAGTTCAACAGAGGGCTATCTCTTTCCGGATACATACACTATACCTGTGGGCTTTCCTGAAGATAAGATTGTTAACTTGATGGTTGAACATTTTTTTGAAAAAGTTTCGGAGCTGAAGGGATTCCCTGAAGATCCTGTAAAAAGACAGAGGCTGGTGATCCTTGCAAGTATCGTTGAACGTGAGGCGAAGGTTGTAAGTGAAAGACCTTTGATCGCCTCTGTATTTAATAACAGGTTAAAGCAGAAGCTCCCTCTCCAATCATGCGCGACAGTTCAGTATCTTTTTGATCCTCCCAAAAAGAGATTATTCT
Source organism: Spirochaetota bacterium (assembly GCA_038241375.1). Classification (GTDB taxonomy): domain Bacteria; phylum Spirochaetota; class UBA4802; order UBA4802; family UBA5550; genus WRGT01. The sequence goes on along the minus strand of JBBRFT010000013.1, from coordinate 3,256 downwards.
TTCAGGATCTGGAGAAGGCTTCTCCATATAATACTTACAGGAATCCCGGTTTACCTCTTGGGCCTATTTCTAATCCGGGAATATCATCGCTTAGCGCTGCTTTGAATCCGGCAGATACAGATTATTTATTCTTTGTTGTAAAAGGTGATGGCGAGCATCATTTTTCGAATAATTACAGAGAGCATATGAAGGCGAAGAGAGAGTTTGTCGGAGAGAGCGATAGAGATCTGAAATGATCTCTGTCGGAGGGAGTCTAATCAGCCGTTACTTCATATGCTTTTTAGATTCTTCCCACAGAACATCCAGTTCTTCAAGTGACATTTTATTGATACTGTTTCCCGATTCGTTTACCTTCGTCTCTATATACTGAAATCTTCCTGTAAATTTATCTATTGTTTTGCGGAGCGCATCCTCAGCGTCGACTTTTTTAAATCTTAGGACATTGACCAGACTGAATAGTATATCTCCGGCTTCATCAATTATTTTATCTTTGTCTTCGAGTTCAACCGCTTCCTTGAACTCACCTATCTCTTCATCGAGCTTTGCTATTGCGTCGTCTATTTTCTCCCAGTCAAAACCGACATGAGAAACTTTATCCTGTACCCTATACGCCATGACCAGAGCGGGGAGATGTCGCGGTACTCCATCGAGGATCGATTTTCTATCTTTTTTCTCCTCTTTCTTGATCTCCTCCCAGCGGACTTTTACTCCCGTGGCATCATCGATATTTTCATTACCGAAAACGTGGGGATGCCTGCGGATAAGTTTATTTGTAATACCCTCAGCGACATCATCGATTGTAAAGCTTGAAGTTTCAGCTGCAATCTCTGAATGAGCATATATCTGGTAGAGCAGATCTCCCAGTTCCTCTTTAAGGTCGTTAAGATCTCCGCTCTCAATTGCGTCATAGACTTCATAAGTCTCTTCAATCAGGTATGGCTTTAGTGAGGCGAAGGTCTGTTCTCTGTCCCATGGGCATCCGTTTTCTGCGCGGAGTATTCTTGTTATCTCTTTGAGTCTATAGAGAGGGGGTGTATCTTTTAAATCCATTGAATTTCCTGCTATTTTATTCCAAAGTTTTTTTTCTGTTCGGCAACAGTTGACGTCGGGTACTTGCCGTAATGATGACCGGGCCAGATTTTTGTATCATCAGGGAGGCTTAGAATTTTATTCTTTATTGAGTTCACAAGAGCGCTGTTCGAACTATCAGGCAGGTCTGTCCGCCCGACACCTTCGGTAAAAAGTGTGTCTCCTGTAAATATATTCCCATCGGAATATATGCAAATACAACCTGCCGAGTGTCCCGGAGTATGAATCACCCATAGCTGTGTATTGCCGATTATAATCCTGTCATTATCTTTAAGCAGAAGAGTTTTCTTCCCGGAATTATTTTTATCATCAGAGAATTGAGCACAATCTTCACGTTTGAGATCTCTCATGTGGCGCAGGTCATCGGGGTGTATAAGCAGAACAGCTCCAGTTTTTGTCACTACATGAGAGTTCCCGGAAGTATGGTCGTAATGACCATGAGTGTTGATTACATATTTAATCCGAGCATTGTGTTTTTCAACTTTTGCAAAGATAGAGCTGAAATCACCTGCGGGATCGATCAGCACTGCTTCTTTTGAAGTTTCATCAACAATAAGGTAGCAGAAAACGGCCATTCCTGTAACAAGTATCTGTTCAATTATCATATGGTTTTACTCCTTCCCGGGCTGAAAAATTATATCAACCTCTGCATTGGTGTATCCGTATTGTCCTTTGATAGAGGGAACCTGGCATGTCTCAAAAAATTTATATCTTTTAAATGGATTATCATTTTCTGGAAGTTTGATGTTTTTATAAAAGGCAATCTGCTGAAGCATGACTGTTCCCATTGGGAAAACCGCGACGCCGTTTCGCTTAAGTAGATTAAGCGCAGCGTATGGGCTGTGCATACATCCCGCGTGAACAATTACTGCGTCGAAAACACCGGCTGTATCATCAAGCTCGGAGCAGTCACCGCCTAGAAATTTTATATTGAAAAATCCGTTAGAGACCAGTCTCTTCTTGGCTATGGATGCAAGTTTTTCATTAATGTCAATAGTCAGAACCTTGCTCACCATTGAGGAAATCAGCGCTGTGGAATATCCTGAGCCGGTCCCTATTTCAAGAACGCTCCATTTTTTCTGAGGCGATAGAATGGTGAGCATTTTTGCAAGAATAACAACATCGTCGCTGAATTCTCCGAAACCGACAGGAACCGGATCGAATCCGCTAATCTTTTCTTTAAAGAATGGATCGAAAAATATTGTTCTGTCAACTGTTTCGAATGCATGAAGAAGCTCTTTACTTAAATTCAATGTTTTAATGTTTTTATGAAATTCGCTGATTATTTTTTTTGAACTCATTATTTCCGAACCCTATTTATAATTGATTAAAAAAAATGTTTATTCTAATCTCCGCTTGGACGGCCCCCGCACCCCGGTCGGTGAAACGCTGATTCTTTGCCCCGACCGGGGTGCGGGGGCTTGTTATTGGTTAGTGTAACTATTTACATTATCTGCATTAAATATGTTAAAAAATAATCTGATATTAGTATAACCATGGAGGAACGGACAACTGCCTGTATTGTGGATTTACCCACACCTTCGGCTCCTCCTGATGTATTGAAACCGCTGTAGCATGAAATTATTGCAATCTCCGCCCCGAAAAAAACTGATTTTAAAAGCCCCGACGTAAAGTCTGTAAGCTGTATATTCTGAAGAATATTCGATATATAACTGTCCGGATTGATATTAAGTGAAAAGAAAGCAACAACCGCTCCACCGAGTACTCCTACTATATCTGTAATTACAGTGAGGGCAGGTGTCATAATAAGGCATGCAATAAACCGCGGCACTGCCAGGTAATGTATCGGTTCAGCGGAGAGTGTCCGGAGAGCATCTATCTGTTCCGTGACCTTCATAGTGCCAATTTCAGCAGCAATTGATGAACCTGCGCGTCCGGTAACCATAAGGCCTGTTAAAACGGGACCAAGCTCGCGGATCATACCAAGCGCAACGATTGTACCAATCAGTTGCTCTCCGCCTACACGCTTGAAGCCAATATAGCTTTGAAGCGCAAGGACCATTCCGGTAAATGTTCCCGTTAAGATGACGATGATAAGCGAATCAACGCCTATGTGTTCCATTTGAACAAGACATTTTCTCAATTTGGGACGCGTGTAAAACAGCGTCTTACACGCTCTTAAAAAAAAGAGCACAAAAAGACCTAG
>JBBRFT010000012.1:0-33550 GCA_038241375.1 Spirochaetota bacterium | reverse complement strand
TTTTTTTAAAAAAAATATTTGTACTGGCAGATAATCAATTTAACATCATCACTTATTAAACTTCAGGATCAGAAAAAATGACTAAATACAGTGGAAAGACTTTCGGCAGCGGAAATGACGGTAAAAAATCTCCATTCCCCTCCGTTTCAAATAAATTCAATATTAAAAAAAATATAAACACTCAAAAAATAGATAATATTATTAATGCAATCATTATCATCATTAAGAGTATTATCTTAAATTTCCCCGGTTTTGCAAGAAACTATAAAACCACTTTAATAGGTCTTGGAACTGGATTTATAATTGCTTTTAGTATTATACTTATACTCGATTTCAACAAAGTGCAGAACCTTGCAACCTATCAGCCCGACATCACAACAAAAATTTATGACAAAAATGGAATAATTATCTCAGAACTTTTTACTGAAAAAAGAGAAATTGTCCCGTTTGAAAAAATTCCGAAAAATCTGATAAACGCTTTCATTGCTATCGAGGATAACGAATTCTATGACCACTGGGGAATAAATCCCAAAGGTATTGTACGCGCTTTTTTTGTAAATATTTTCGCTGGGGGAGTAAAACAGGGGGGGAGTACAATCACTCAGCAGCTAGCTAAAATTCTGCTCACATCTCGGGAGAGAAGTCTTTACCGGAAAATTAAAGAAGCATTTATAGCCCTGATGATTGAAGCAAAATACTCCAAGGAAGAGATTCTAAACCTCTACCTTAATCAGATATTTCTGGGACATGGATCATATGGAGTCGAATCTGCTGCAAAAATTTACTTCCAGAAACATGTATGGGAACTCAATCTTGCGGAGTGTGCGCTTCTTGCGACTTTACCTTCTGCACCGAACATGCTTTCACCAATAAGATATCCTAAAACTTCAATTTCAAGACACAAGATAATACTCGGGAAAATGGTTGAGATGGGTTATATAACCGTCGAAGAAGCAGAAAAATCGTTTCTCGGATTCTGGCCGGACTATCTTGCTTTTATAGGGGATCTTTCACCCTCCCTGACAACATGGACTACCAGAATCGATAAAGCTCCATGGTTCACTGAATATATCAGACGGGACCTGGTCAAGAAATATGGGGAGGAGATGGTTTTCTCCGGAGGGCTCTCTGTTTACACAACGCTGGACGTAAACAAACAGATGGCAGGCCAGAGAATACTGAAAGAAGCCCTTGACAGACAGAGCGCAGTTTCAGGAGGACTTTCATTCAACAACGAAGAGTATGTAACCAATAACTTCTCAGATGAGATAGCTCTTGCATCACTTATCCTGAACATAAACTCATTCAACAAAAAAGGTTCAGCTGAAAATAATAAGCTTAATAATTTTCTGAGAAGTCAGGTCGTTGAAGAACTTGAAGGTTTAAATTACCTTGCGGGATTAACTACGATAGGAGATTTTCTGGATAAATACAAATCAACCTATACCGATGACCGTGAGCTCCAAAGAGTTGAAGGCTGTATTATATCGATAAATCACCGTAACGGTTATATTGAAGCTATGATCGGAGGGAGTGAGTTTTCCAGCATAAACCAGCTGAATAGAACAATGCAGTCAAAACGTCAGCCCGGGTCATCCATTAAACCTCTGCTTTATACCGCTGCGATTGAATCGGGGAAGTTTACAGCAGCGACAAGTGTACTGGATTCACCCATTGTCTACCTGGACACCGAAGGGGGCGACTGGCTGCCGGAAAATTACGAAGGGGAATACAACGGTTTCATGAGACTCCGCAAAGCTCTTGAAAAATCTATTAACGTAGTTTCAATAAGAATTGCAGATACAATTGGAATGGATATGGTGATGAACTATTACGCCAAACTTCTAAAAATGGATGATGCCGAAAAAAAAGAAAGAATTCCCCGTAATCTTTCCATCGCACTGGGGTCTATTGAAGTCAGCCCCTTTGAAATAACACGAGCTTACGCGATAATAGCAAATGGCGGCAAAGACGTAATTCCATTTTCAATAAGATATATTAAAGACCGTAATGGCGAGATAATAGAAAATAGAGAAAAAGAAATAAACGATACAATCGCTGAAAAAACAAAAAACGGAACGATACAGATAATACGCCCGGCAACTGCTCAGGTTATGATCAGCCTTTTAAAAAGCGTAATAACATCAGGGACATCAAAAAGGGCTTATCCAGGAAGACCCTCCGGAGGCAAAACCGGAACAACCAACAACTGGAAAGACGCATGGTTTCTCGGATTCACACCGGAGTTAACAACGGGATTATGGATGGGATACGATAAGCTCGGTCTATCGCTGGGGATTGGTCAGGCTGCGGGAGGAATCGCTGCACCGATATGGGGAAATTATATGAATCAGGCTCTTAAAAATGATCCCATATCAAACTTCCCGGTGTATGCTTCGCTTGTTGAGATGACAGTCTGTGCCAATTCAGGGCTTCTACCCGGACCGGAATGTAAAAGTACAATTTCAGAGGTATTTATCCCTGAGTTTCTGCCTGATAAAGTGTGCGATATATGTTCAGCTCAAAACTCAAATTTCAATATGTCGAACAAAGCTCCCGATGAAAATTTAATGCAAGGTCAGAAACAGAAGATACTAAACAACATACGTGAAAATAAAAAAGATACCATAATAAACAATATAGGGAATGAACTCCTTCAGTAAGAGGTAGAAAAAATGAGAGATTACACGATTAACAGCAACGACACTTTACTTCTCATGATCGACATTCAGGATAGATTATTTAATGCTATGAATAACGACTCACAGGTTATGCTCAAAAAAAACTCTGCCATACTGATAAATACAGCTGCTGAATTTTCTATTCCGGTCATAATTACAGAACAATACAGAAAAGGACTTGGTGAAACCATTACCGAATTGAAAGATTTAGCGGACGGATCTTTGAATCTTGAAAAAATTCACTTTGACTGCATGAAGAATGAAGAAATAAAAAAAGCGATTATAGAAACAGTTAAAAAAACAGTCATCCTTACAGGGATAGAATCACACATATGCGTCTTCCAGACAGCATTAAGCCTTCTTTCTTCAGGATATAAAGTAGTAATTGCATCCGATGCGGTAGCATCCAGAAGAAAGCACGACTATAAAACGGCATTAAAAACCTTATCTGAAGCGGGTGCCTTAGTCTACCCGACAGAAACAATCGCATTCATGTTACTAGAAAAGGCCGGAACACCTGAATTTAAAAAATTATCCCCATTATTTAAATAGTACAAATTGAAAAAACTCCGCATGACTAACGGAGTTTTTAACTGGTAAAAAAATGTAATAAAATAAAAACCTGCGGGAGTTTTTTCAATTTTACTCAATAATTTTAGGCACCACTATATAACCATCGGCAAAGTCGGGAGCAATTTTTTCCAGCTCATCACGATCAATAGATTTTTTTACAACATCTTTTCTTACAACATTATTCAATTCAACTATATGATCAGCTGCTTCAACAGATGAAGTATCAAGCTCGTTAATTTTTTCAACATATTCAATAATTCCGCTGAGCTGTCGTGAAAACTCATACTTCTCATCCTGAGTAAGATCGAGCCTCGCAAGTTTAGCAACCTTTATTATATCACTCTCATCAATTTTCATTAATATTAAAACCCCGTCTGCTGCTGAATATTTTCTATTTCATTATAATCAAAACGGCCCATGTCAAAATCAATTACTTTTTTCAAGTCATGATATTTTATTGTAACTCTAATTTTAGATGACTTCCCGGCAGGTATATTCGGGAAGAAACTGAACAGAGAAACCCGGTCTCCCGGAGCAATAAAACCCAATCTGTACTCAACCGTATCATTTTCAAAATCGATATCCCTTAAAACATCTCTCTCTGTTAGAAGTCTTCTTTTCTTCATAAGTGAAGAGATGCTCACAGCATAACGGCTATCTTTATATTTTTCATCCTTGATAAAATTATACTCTTCAACTCTGATCAATTCATTTTTGTAGAAAGCCTCAATTTTATCTATTTCGAAAGGTTTATCCCATGTATTAATAATTATAAAATGAAAACATGGATCAATGGGATTGCCCGTACCTGCACCTTTGAAAATACTGTTCCTTTTTATCATGCTCCAGTTTTCATTATCTACATGTTCCAGGTAAACATCACAATAAAGAGTTCGTATAAGCCCGGCTCGCCCCTGAACAATTTCAACATCAGCTCTTTCAACTGCCCGGTAAAACATCGCTCCATTCGAACCACCACAGCTGAAAAACTGAATAGCTAAAAATACAATGATCGGAAAAATAATTTTTTTTATTTTCATCTCTTCCATTCAAAAAAATTAATAACAATAAAAATCCGGCTTAACCGGTGATTATACTTTCACCGGATTAATATTTGAAATACCTTTGATCAGATCCTCGATGTTAAATGGTTTTGCCATGAAGAGATCTATAAAACCGGTGTACCCTTTAAGATCAAGAGTCCACCCCGAAAGAAGTATAGTGAGCGTATCTTCATTTATCTCTTTTATTCTGGCAGATAGTTCAATTCCTGTAAAACCTGAAACATCATAATCGGTAATTACAATATCATAATTTTTTCTTTTAAACTCTTCAAAAGCATCGCTGCCGTTATCGGTGATAAAAACGCGGTTACCCATCCTCTCAAATAAGTTGCCGAGAATCATCTGAAGAGCTTTCTCATCTTCAACAATCATAATATCTTTATCTTCAATATTATATTCAGGCTTGCCGTTAAGTCCATTGATGTTTTCAACAACCAGTCTCTGTGGAAATATTATTTTGATAGAATACTGTTCAACCGATTCCTCTTCAAGTATTTTCAGATTAAGTTTTTCAGCGGCATTTCTTATTTCAGATGGGGAGAGTCCATCAAGAGTAAATGGAACAATATTATCTTTATCGAGTCCATTCTGTTTATTGACCGAAACAGTAAAATGGATAAATGATGATTTTTTCAATTCAACTTCAATCTGTCCTTTTTTACCGCCATAAGCTGATACTTTTAGAATTGCCCATATGAGAAGTTCACGCAGAAAACCGGTATCCGTTTTTACAACCATTTCAAATCCGGGAATTTTTTCGATAGTGATTGTTCTTCTCTTTTTCCCCTCTTCTACTTTAAAGTGAATTTTTGCAAACTCTATTGCATCATTTAAAATATTTTCAAAAGGTTCTTCTCTCTCTTCAAATATATCATTTTTATCATTTATAAATCCGAGGATTCTTCTAAGCTGATCAATAACCTCATGAACATATTTCTCAATCTGTTTTAAACCATCATAAACAGAATCCTTCTCCGTTATAATCTGCAGCAGCTGAGTCTGATTCAATATTACATTAACAGTATTATTAATTGAATGTATAAACCCTTTTCCAATATCACTTACCAGATTTAGTCTTTTTGCGGAACTCAAACGTTCCTTCAATTCCCTGACTCTTGTAATATCCTCCATAATAAGATCTATTGCAATAATTTCATTATTTTTTAAAACAGGATAGATAATTACGTTAACAATTTTTTCATCACCCTCTTTGCTTCTTACTTTAATTTCGCCGATCCTCTTAAATGGAATATTCCCTTTTAATATCTCCACAATATGATTCTTAATTCTTTCAGAATCATACTTAAAAAGAGTACTTATCCCTGCCGTATCTTTTGACAGCTCATCCATATTATAACCAAGCGTGCCCTCAAAAGATCTGCTGCATCTCAGTATCTGAAGTTCTCTACTGAATCTCATAAGCGGAAGGGGAGAAAATTCGTAGTGACTTGAATTTGTAAATTCATCATATCTGCCGGCGGAAGGCCTGTTCAATATTCTTGTTTCATCAAGGACTTTGATCTGTATCAATACCTGCTGAATAATCCCGTTATCAGAAACCGGCTGCATAAAAATTTCGACAGGAATAGCTTCATTTTCAGGAGTTTTAACCTCAACCTCACAGCTGGAGAAAGCGCCGTTGAAAGCTTTAACGAAGGTCTGGGCTACGAATTTTTTGTGTTCACTATTAAAAACATTCGGCCAGTCAAATTTTCTTTCACCTGAGTCGATACCGAAAAACTGCATGAATGAGTTATTGGCGTATTCCAGAATACTTTTTGAAGTAATGATACACGCCGGATATAGCAGATGATTGAGTATGTCATTATTATAAAAAACGGGAGATTTTCGATCTCCCGTCTCTATTTTATGATTTTGAATCATTATTTTCAACCTGTACCCTAATAAAGCGTTCTCAGGTTTACCACTTTCTTTTCTCCCTTCTTTATTTCAACTTCTTTTTCCTGACGATCAACAATTCCGCCGCCGCCCATAAAGGCAAAACTGACAGTATGTTTCCCCGGTTTCAGCCTCACACGCCCAAGCTGAAAATTAGCAGGAAGAGTGTGCCAGCATCTTAAATCCGGTTTCATCGATGAAAACAGGGCTGCTCCGGTTCCAGCACCGACAGCTGTTCCAATAAGACTTGCAAATCCCTTGGTCTGCTTAAACTGCTCGGCAATTTTCTTAGCGGCAATACCTGATGCCAGCGTTGCAATTGTTTTTGTAGCAATAGAAGCGGCTACTTTTACGTAAAGTCTGCTGTAATCGTCTTCCAGATTCTTTAATGCAGTTGTTTCCACATCTTCAAGCATAGTGGTTGTTAGACTTATACCACCTGTTTCAATTCTAACTTTATCAACTTTATTAGATCTCTTCTCAAATTTAGCGATAGGGTTTTCCGCATTGTTAAGAGTGACAAGTATTGCAGCAGCTGTAAGGCCCGCCGTTAGATTACTCCCATTAATTGTAAGTCTGATTGCAGGTCCCATGTCGGGATCTTTCAGAAGAGACCCTCTTGATTTCTTGATAGCGCTTCTTCCTGCCTGAAAAATTGTTACAAGCTCTCCGGAATTTTCATCAGCGGTGTAACTCTTTTTAAACTTACTCTTCCACTCCAGATAGTCATCATCATAACCAAGGCGGCTCGAAACTCTCAGAAGATCATCTTTAACCATTGCAATACTGGGATCAAGAGCATAGACCTGTTTATACTCAATATACGCAAATTCAATATCTCTTGTATCTTTATCCTTCTCTCCTGCGATCTCAAATGCAATTGCAGTAAGATATTTTGCCATTAAATTCTGTTTATATCTCGCTTCACCGTTTTCGCTTTTGATTTTAGAGAGTTCATTGTTTACCGCCATAAATTCAACCCTGGCGGAATCATACTGTTCAAGCATAAGAAAATTTATACCAAGATAAACGTGTATAAGAACTCTCTCGAAATCCTCACCACGGTAATTAGCATTGGTATCATTTGTAAGCAGCGTAGAAACCTGCTGTGTTACGCTGATAGGAATAAGATTCGCCTGACTGCCCGCTCTGAGCAGAATCTTATTACTTGTTTTATAATCCTCACCGGTATGGAGCATAAGACCGCACTCCATCATAAAAAGAAGCTCATCCTTCCCCGCCTTGTTTACATTAGGCAGGAGAAGTCTTGCAGCCTCAAGATATTTGCCTTTATAAAATGTCTCCTCAGAAACTCTCATTTCCTTATCGTAATTCTTAGAAGAACATGCCACAAAAGCAAATATGATCAAAAGAGCTGATATAATCTGAACTGTTTTTTTCACAATTAACTCCCGGCAGATCAGAAACTGATCTTGTCAGATTTTGTAGATTTAAGGAATTCCTGCTGATCCTGCCATTCAACAACATTAGTTCGTAGATTGTTTAATTTAAGGGTTACCTTAAGATACTGCACTTTTTTACCATTAACATATCTTACATTTTCTCTAATATCGCCTGTAAGATACAAATTTGGAGATTTCAGCTCACCTGCAGGTATAGCACTATCGGGATCAACCATTCCGGTCATTCCTTTTTCTATCTCTTTCATTGCATCTGCTTCAAGAGTATCATCGATAAATTTTATTCTTTTCTGAATCAGTTTAGTCTGAATTTCACTTACCATAAGATCTGTATCAATATGCTCTGAAGTTCTATTCTGAAATTTTTTCACCTGGATAAATGAAGGTTTTTTATACTCATCTTTAAGAAAAATATATAAAGATGAAACCATCTTATCTACCGTTACTTTAATCTCTTTTGGACCCCACTCCATCGATCCTGTATCCTTACTGGCGTCCTTATACTGTGTTCCACCACCACATCCGACTAAAAACATTAAAAGCGCTGCTACGGCAATTTTTTTCATATAGCCCCCTGACCTTTTTTCATCAAAAATTTTATTTTTTAAAAATACCGAATGAAATATTATATGTCAATTATTATACTAATCTTTAAAATTTTATTAGTCAAAATGAAAGATAATATATTAAAATAAAAGTGTAAAAAAACGTAACTGCTCAAAAACTAGTGGTAAAATTGTTCTCTGCCGCGCCAAAGGCGCGGCGGAGATAAAACACCACCGGTTTTTGAGCAGATACAAAAAAACAGACACCGGAATATTATGGAATAAGTGTTTTCTTTATAACTTCTATTATCTGCAGTGATGTTTCGGTAGTATCGTTGTTTTCTATCCTGGCAAGATATTCAAATTTGTCGAGAGTATGCCTATATAAAGTATCATAATAATCAAGAAGCAGTGCTTTTATAAACTCATCCAGATTCCCCTGATTATAAAACTCAATCAGAGTATCCGTTTTTGCTGCGCCGAGTTTACTTCTCAAAGTATTAACAGTTTTCAGGATTCTTTCATCTTCATTGAATCCGGTATACTCTTTTCTGATAATTTCCACACGTCTCTCGATAGATGTTTCTATATATATTGCAGGTGCTCCCCTCATCTGACGGAATATATTTTCGGGGATATGGGAATTCCCGACTTTTTTAGATTCCCCTTCAAAAAGGACAAATTCTTCATTTTCCAGCTCTTCAAGTCTCCGCCATAAAAGAGTCTCAAAACGTTTCTGACTGTTCTGTTTTAAACCGATCCCGCCGAAGATTGAACTTCTATGCCCGGCCATATCTTCAAGATCAACGGCATTCCGGGTAATTTTAAGAATTTCAGTCTTTCCCGCTCCGGTAAGTCCCTGAAGTACAAATACCCGGGGTTTAATCTCTATCGAAGCCAGACAGTCCATAACAATTTTCCGGAAAGACCTGTAACCATCAATTATTCTATAAGTTTTTATACCAAGGGAACTAATTAAAGATGCAACGGCACCCGACCTCATCCCCCCTCTGGCGCAGTATATTACAATCTCCCTATCTTTAATTTCAGCAAGAGAGTTAATAATATCGACTATTCTTCTCCCGCCGATTTCGGTACCCCTTTTAACGGCATCGACCTTGCCAACCATCTTGTACATAGTGCCGATCTCTTTTCTCTCTTCATCATTGAATATGGGAAGATTTATCGCGCCGGGGATATGGTCTTCATTAAATTCTATCGGGGCCCGAACATCAACATAAAGAGGGTGAGCTAATTTCTGTGATTCTTCAAAAGTTATATCTTCCATTTTTTCCAGCTATCGACTTATTTATAATTGCGGCATTAATACGCTTATTTTCCCGGTTCCGATCAGTTCACGAACTCCCTGTATTACAATAGACATATAAAGTTTCATCCTCTCATCAAAAATCATAGGATGAAAATCTTTACGTGATAGATTCTTTCGAATAATTTTTGTACCATCAAATCCCTCTATAGAGAGAGAACTCTCGCCAACCAGCAATGACTCTAGAAAACGGGAGGGAACCGCATAAAGTCCTATGACCTCGCCATCATTAAATTTATAGCTGTCAAGCGGTCTCTGATCTGCAAGAAGATAAACATGCTGAAACTCCCTGTGGTGATAAAGATCCGTCATCTCTTCAAACCTGCTGTATCCGATATCAAAGAGAGAAGATTCGTCTATATCAAGACCAATCTCTTCCAGAGCCTCTTTCCGGATCTTACCCTTGTCTGCATCATCCTGTCCGTAGGTAACATGCCCCCCCACGGTAATATCAAGACAGTCGGGATAAAGCGCTTTATTCTTTGCTCGATGCTGAAAAAGAAGTTCAACATCATCTCCCGATTTTCTTGCAATCCAGAGGTGAACCCCCTCATGAGGAGTTCCGGTTCTGTAAGACTCGCCTCTTGTTATACTGACACCTGTGGGTTTACCGCTCTTCCAGTCCCATGCCTCAAGAAGCTCTTTATTGTTTAAAATTTTATCTTTCATAATAGTAAAACATACAATAATATAGACCTTTTTTTATCAACCGAAAATAGAATACAACCGATAATATACAGGTAACCGCTGATAAACTGGCGGTATTTTGTCTCAACCGCGCCGGTGGCGCGATGGAGATCGATTTTATCACCTGTTTATGAGTAATTACAAATTTAATAAACAGCAATTTATTTTCAGGGATGCATATGCTTCGATACGCTGTGTCCCTAAAATCAGATATATAAATATTTCAGGAAAATATAATGACAGAACAAAAAAAAGTAAAAATAAAAAGAGTAATATTTCCTGTTGGGATATTTCTGCTAATGTTTACAGCCCAGTCGGTTATAGGTACAGCGGGGGTTCTCTCATATTTCTTTTATTCCGCCAAAAAAAATATCTCTGAAATTGAAAAATATACAACAAACTACTCTAAAACCATGGCAGAGGCCTTCGCGAGAGTTGCCGAATTCAGCTATACAACAAAAAAATACACATCACTAATAACTCTCTTTCACGAAAAAATAGAAGAAAACACAATTGATGAGGCTTTTTTTGTACTGAATGACGGCAGATTAATTATTCACTCAAACACAACAACTGAAAGAGAACTTATGTGGAACATAGCCAATGATGAAATGGCTTATAATATAGACATGATACTCCTCCCTGTTCAGACTAAAAACAGTGATCTTATAATAAATAATTACAACATAATAAATAAAACCATTCCATTCAGCAAACGCGATCGGAATCTTCTGAAAAAATACGTTTATAAAAACCTCACAAGTACCGGGTGGCTTTTTACTAAAGGTATTTTCCCTAAAGGAAAACCTGTAGGAACAGTAAATTTTATAATCAGTAAAGACAGGATTTACAGCTCAATTCAAAGTTCAATAGATCAGGCAAAGTACTATACTTTTCTTGTAATAACTGTTTCAATTTTTTTATCATTTATTGTTTCATTATTTGTACTTTTCAGATATCGTTCCATACAGAAGAATGCCCTGAATTCAGCAGAATATGGATATATACCATCAGCGGCTGATATCGAAGCATTATCGTTAAAAGCAGCAGTCAGAACAGAAGATGAAGATGAAGTAATGTTTTTCCCCCCTGACAGTAATTTCATAGAGCCTACTATGGATTTCATCGTAGAAGATGATTTTGACGACAATGTAGTAGAAGAAGATGGGACAATTGTATCTTTGAAGAGTTTTCGTAGTGTTAATAACGCAGATAAAATTAATCCACTTATAAAACATGATATGGAGAACGAAGAAGACGAATATATAACAATAGAGCTTCTCGGAGAAATTGAATCTGAAACTGAAGATAAACTGCCGGAAGTTCTACCTGAAACAGTAAAAGAATATATTGCACCGGTAATTAACCTGAAGGATTATAAAAATTCGATTAATAAAGAAATAAGGGATGCGATCCCTATCCGGAAAAAGAGGTAAAGATGTTTTTTATAAACCATACAGACATTAGTGAAGGTTCCGCCGCAATTATTGAAATTGAAGGTTCCCTTAATAGCGAATCCGCAGTGGATTTTGATGATTACGTCAGCAAACTGTCAGACAATAATGTTATACACCTGCTTCTCGACATGAAGAATCTCGATTTTATAAGCAGTGAAGGAATTGGAGCGGCTCTTATGCTGCAGAAAAGCATTAACAGTAAGAACGGAATAGCTGTATTCTTTAATGTGAATTATGAAATTACTTCTCTTTTCAAACTTCTAGGATTTGACAAATTATTTACTATCACTTCTGGGCGAGCCGATGCTCTTCAGATACTTGATAGACATATGGAACTGTTTCAAAATGACAGAATAGTTCAGAACTCAAAAGCAATGACCCGCGATGATTTCACTCCATTCGAAGATGAAGCTTCTCTGCCCGATACCGAATTTTCAGATTCAGATTCAGATTCCTTTACCCTGTTTGAAGATATAACAGAAGATATAACTGAAGATAAAGCAGTTGATGATGACATATTAGCTGATAATGAAAAAGACGAAACCCTTATTATCGAATGTGTAAAATGCCGATCACTGATAAGGATTAGAGAATCAGGTGACCAACTCTGCCCACATTGCAGTGCTGAATTTTCAGTAACAGATGATAAAAAAGCTATTTTCAGAATAAAAGAAATTCATTAATAATATCAGATTTTAAACATTTAGTTTCACCATCCCCTTTTTTCTTGACTTAAAGAGTACACAATAACTATATTAATACAAGAATCACTAGAGGAGAATTATCATGCCATCAGCAGAAGGAAAAACCTTTACCTTTGATGATCAGAGTCATATAGATCCGGAACTTCTTGAGAGTATCGAATACACAGGAAATCCTCAAAGAATCAAATACGAAACAGGTGAATTTAGCGCAGTATGCCCTTTTTCCGGTCTTCCTGACATTGCAATAGTTGAAATAGAATATATTCCCGCAGGAAAAATTATAGAACTGAAATCTCTTAAATACTATTTTACATCTTACAGAAATGTAGGGATTTATCAGGAGGCTGCTACTGATAAAATCTATAAAGATATATTTAAATGTATAGAGCCGTCCTTTCTTTCAATAAAAACTGTATACAATGTTAGAGGGGGAATTCTTGCAACATGCATAATGGATTCTGAAATAATAATAAAAAATGAGAGAAAATAAATGATAATGCGGATTTTAAAACCAATATCCGGATTTTTTGAATCAGTTCTTGATAGAATTATATCTGCTGCGGGTGCTCTTATTTTCATGCAGATTCCGGCATTTCTGGTACAGTATAGCCAGAGACTGGGGGGTCACGTCGATGAACTCGCCAATCTGATTAAAAGATATAAAGCAGCTGCTGCTGACAACAGCCGCACAATCGATGAATATATTGGACTTCACCTTCAGTCCGATGTTAAAGAATTTGTTTCGACCGGTAAAATTATGTCAGAAAACCTGGAAAGATTTACCGATCTCTCGGCAGCTCTTAAAAGTCTTACGGAGTCGAAGGGTATTGTTAAATTTTTTGCTTTCATAAAAGATATTGAACCGGACATTTTCAAAGCCGCTCTTAAAAATTTTGTTCCGGGAATCTCATTCACTTTTGAAACTCTTTTTTATGCGGCTGCTGGAATTATTTTTTTTATGTCTGTTTACTTCCTTGTAAAAAAATCTTTACAATTTATTATAGATAAGGCAAAAAAATAGTTCCCGGACAGTATAATTATTAATCAAAAACACTTACCCTTTATCGACTATAATTCGGCAGGATGAAATGAATAAGTTTTTATATTTTATACTCACGCTAATAATATCATTTTACGGATGTTCCGCTGATAAAAACATCAGAAATGATGCCTTGGACATAATTGATGTTTCAATTGAGCAGGGTGGAAATACAATCAGTATTATTGACAATACTGCTGAAATAAGAAGAACTGATTTTTCTCTTAAATTCAGATTCTTCCAACAGGACAGTATACTTATAAATGCATCTTTTCAGGCAGAGACTTTTAACAATGCGAAAGAGGGACTGCCTTTAAATGAACTGGCAGGTTTCAAAAATACCGGAATAGCCGAGGAGCTCTTCAATAAAGATTCAGTAATCTACATTTCCAATGATTCACCAAATTTCTGGTATTATTCCAATGAAACAGATCACAGGTTCAATAAAATTTTAAAAAATGAAACGGGTTATATTTGCACGAGAGAAATCAACGGAGTTATAGATCTGGACGGTTCGGCAGAAAAAATTGATCTTATAAAAATCAAAAAGAAAGAAATTTTTCTCGTAATAATAAAAAGTGAGTGGAACGAAGACTACACAATGATGATTGAAAAAAATCGTAAAATTATAAAACTAAAATTTATTCTTTAGAGGTCATTTGCAACAATGAATCTACATGACAGCCTGATTCCCTTTGATCAGATGAAAAATCAGATTGAATCTGCTTTATTAAATTTATCAGAAAATGCGGATGCGACCGTTCAACTCACTATAGAATTCCAGAAAGGACTCTCACGGATTAAAGCAGGAATTCCGCCGCTTACTGACATTATTCTTTTTGATTCTCTTGAAATTATAAAAAAACATATTGAAAATATAAGAATACTCTCTTTTGAAAAAGGTCATTACAGTTTTCAGTCTCTTAACACCAACGTTTTTAACACAGAAAATATAACAGATAACCTGAAGATTGACTTCTTCAGTATCGTAAATTCATTTATTGAAGTAACAAAAAAAGGAAATCTCTCCCAGGAGGAGATCAACTCAGTAATAGAGATAATCAGAAATGTAAATTCAGGACAATTGTTCAATCCCGCAGGCAGACTTAAGGAACTCGGCGCAACAATAATGAGCGGAGAAAATACACCTGATTGGGACTATATTGCAGGATATGCCGATATTAAACGAAAAATAAAAGAATCAATAATACTCCCCGTTCAGAATCCCGATGTGTATGACTCAATCGCGGGAATGACAAGAAAAAGTTTTGAAACTAACAGACCGAAAGCGATACTTTTCGAAGGCCCCCCCGGAGTGGGTAAAACTACTGCAGCAAGAATTATCGCCGGAGAGAGCAGCCTCCCCCTTGTTTATGTACCGGTAGAATCTATCATGTCGAAATGGTACGGCCAATCTTCCAAAAATCTAGCTGAAATTTTTGACATGTGTGACCTCATGGGAGGCGCAGTTATTTTTCTTGATGAGATTGATTCGCTGGCAGGATCAAGAGATCAGAATATGTTTGAAGCTACCAGAAGAATACTCTCGGTACTTTTAAGAAAACTTGATGGAATAGATTCGGCAGAAAAGACTCTTACGATCGGAGCTACAAACAGAATGAACGATCTTGACAGCGCCCTGCTCAGCAGATTCGACCAGATAATAAAATTCCCGTATCCGAACACCGAAGAGCGTGCTGCAATTTTCAATAATTACGCTAAACAGCTTTCAAACGAAGACTGTACTCATCTTGGAACTAAATCAGAAACATTGACCGGAAGAAATATAAAAGACATTTGTGAGCTGGCTGAGAGGAGATGGGCAAGAAGACTTATTATACAAAAAGCGGAAATTGTCCCGCCCCCTTTTGATTACTACAAGCAGTCTATTCAATTATGGAAAAATTCCATAATCTGATAATACGTTAAAGTCTTTTTAAAAGGAATTCTATCTCCTCGTTATTATCATCCAAATTTTTTTTAACGAGAGATTCCCTAATCCTTTCCATGTATTTTTTATTTTTATTTGCATCATTTATACTAGAAGCTTCACGCATATAAATCCCTTAACAGATAAAATAATTCGCATCTGACATTCAGTTTAACATCACATATTATAATTAAAATAACGAAATAATTTACAACTAACTAAGACGAAGAAACGGCAGTGATTCTGCCGTTACTGCTGGTGTGTTACTATTCAATATTAAAATTTATATTAAATAAGTCAAACAGATAAATTAAATATTTTTAAAAATTTTTTATCTCCTCTGAACCTGTGATAAAATTGCTCCCCGCCGCGCCTTCGGCGCGGTGGAAATAAAATAATACGCCCGAAAATTTAAATAACCACAGGTTGAAGTTTAATGTTTCCGCTGCCTGTTAAGTAATTAAAAATATTTTAAAATTCAAAAGCACATACAAGTTTTTTTATCTTGGCAATATCAAAGAGTTCTGATATTGCCAAGAGGTTAGTAATTAACTATAATTCTTAAGCCCAGGTGAATGGAAGTTCAGGATCGAATTTACGCGACATATTCCTGTTGAACGGCACCACCCTCACACTGTACCCGAATCGTCCGGACTGGAGACATAACATCTGACCGGTATAAGAATATATACCTGCACCATCTTCCGGTCCCCGCTCCATCGGTGCGGCAACTCCATCACTAATATCACCGAACTGATCTACAGTGCCGAAATACAATTCCACAATTACATCTGATGGTAAAATCTGACCCAGATTAACTTTAGCACTCACACGAAGAGTAGACCCGACCGTAACGTTTGAATCATCATCAACATGCATCTCCAGAACACGCGCATCGGACCAGACTTTTTTTATTTTTTCTTTCCATGAAGAGAGTTCCTTCGAAATTTTCAGAGTATCCTCAAGGTACCCAGTATAATTAGCGTGCGCGAGATGATAATATTTTTCGGTATAATCCTTAACCATTCTGTTCGTATTAAATTCCGGTATTATACTTTTCATCGACTCTTTTATTTTTGCAAGCCAGGCCTCGGGAAGCCCGTCATCTGCTCTTGAGTAGAAGAGCGGAATAATCTCCTCTTCAAGAAGATTGTATAATGAAAGGCTCTCCACTTCATCCTGATAATTTTGATCGTCATATATTTCTCCGCTGCCGATTGCCCAGCCGTTGTTCGAGTTATAAGCCTCGTCCCACCATCCGTCGAGTATGCTTACATTAATACCTCCATTTGTTACAACCTTCATTCCGCTTGTACCTGATGCTTCTTTTGGCCTGATGGGATTATTAAGCCAGACATCAACACCCTGAACTATATATCTTGCTACATTGATATCGTAATCCTCAAGAAATACAATTTTTTTCCGGAGTTTTTCTTCACGCGAAGTATGAATAATTTCTTTTATAAATTCTTTTCCAAGTGCATCCTTAGGATGGGCCTTACCGGAGAATACAATCTGCACCGGTCTCTTCTGCGAAGATAAAATATTGATAAGTCTATCCATATCACGAAACAGCAGAGTCGCACGTTTATATGTGGCGAATCTTCGGGCAAAACCAATAGTTAACGCCTCGGAGTCGAGTACGGAACTTGCAGCAACTGCCTGCTTCTTTGGTATACCTCTTGCAAGAAGCTGATTATGAAGACGTTTGCGAGAGAAGCTTACCAGTCTCTCTCTGAGTCTCTCTCTGCATCTCCACAACTCGGAGTCAGGAATATTATCAATCCCTTTCCATATCTCTTTCGATGCGGGATTGTCTATCCAATCCGGACCGAGGTATCTATTAAAAAGACGCATCATCTCGTCCGAAGTCCAGGAAAGAATCTGTATTCCGTTAGTTACATGCCCTATTGGAACTTCATGAGCAGGAAGCTGCGGCCAGATCCTGTTCCACATTTTTCTTGATACTTCACCATGAAGTTTAGAAACACCATTACATCCGAAAGCAGATTTGATCGCCAGTACGGTCATACAGAACTCCTCTTTTTCATCAAAAGGGTTCTCCCGTCCAAGCGCCATAAAAGTATCGGAATTGATTCCAAGTTCATGATAAATATCAGCAAAATAAAGGTCTATCATCTCCGGCAGAAAACGGTCGTTACCGGCAGGTACAGGTGTATGTGTTGTAAAAGTATTACTTGCTGTCACATATGAGAGAGCTTCACTGAATGTCATTCCGTGCTCTTTCATCTCAAGTCTTATTCTTTCAATTGCCAGAAATGCAGCGTGTCCCTCATTCATATGATAAACAGTTACCGTTATTCCCATTGCTCTGAATGCCCTGACACCTCCGATGCCGAGCATTATCTCCTGCTTGATTCTCATCTCAGTATCTCCGCCGTAAAGCTGATCAGTAATAGCTCTGT
This sequence comes from Spirochaetota bacterium, assembly GCA_038241375.1. GTDB lineage: Bacteria > Spirochaetota > UBA4802 > UBA4802 > UBA5550 > WRGT01. Next base: position 15,797 of record JBBRFT010000012.1, on the reverse strand, counting down.
CTTCCATACTGTTAACATCTATATTGGTATCAAGAAGAAACAATTTGATTTTCCCTATAAGCACTTCCCACACATGGGCGTAAATCATTCTGCCGGGATACTCCACGCCAATGGTGAGATGCGTTCCGGATTTATCAAGTACGGGACTGATTGGAATATTATAAAAATCTGTTTCCGGGTATCTCTCCTGCTGCCAGCCGTCAAGATTAAGATACTGACGGAAATAACCTAGGCGATATAGAAGACCCATGCCGTAAAGAGGTAAACCAAGCTCACTTGCCGATTTAAGATGATCCCCTGCAAGTACACCAAGTCCGCCGGAATAAACAGGAAGGCATTCATGAATACCAAACTCAGCCGAATAATATGCAATCACCTGATTTTCCATATTCTTACTATTCTGATCGTACCACGAAATTTTTGTCATGTGACGTTCAAGTTCACTTTCTACTCTGTGCATATGTGCCACAAAACTTTCCGACTCAGCCGCCCTGTCGAGTGCATTTTGCGAAAGAGCACCAAGAAAATTAATAGGATTATGACCCACCTCTCGCCAGAGATCCACATCAATTCTTCTGAAAAGATCTATCGCTTCAAAATTCCATACCCACCATAGATTTTTTGCAATTTTCATAAGGGGCTTAAGTCTTTCGGGAAGATAAGGAACAACTTTAAATTCTCTGATTTTTTTCATATATGTCTCTCCGTAAAAATAAATTTCTTATTTTTTTTAATAAGTTTCAATAGTTATTTCTAAGCATATCTTTATAGCAGTTAACGATTGAATTAGACTTTGTCATTTCGAACGTATGTGAGAAATCTTAATTTTAATGCAAGAATAATATTTTAATAATACTTAAGTACCAACTAACAAGAGGATTTTCAATATTTTTACTAAAAAATGTATGTTTTAAGCCTGTACTGATCATTTTTACCTACACAGATTAACCTAAAAAAGCGGGATGTAAATCTTAAATTCAGCGCCGCCGTTATCAGAAGTATCAGCTGAAATAAAACCCCTGTGCCGTTTAAGAATAGTATAAGTAAGAGCAAGACCCAATCCCTCTCTGCCGGTTTTGGTAGTTATATAGGGATCAAAAATTTCACTTAAAGAATGCTGGTCAAAACCGGAACCATTATCCTTTATTGAAATAAAAATATATTTCCCCGGTACAAGAGATGTTTCACGAAATACCGATTCTTTACATATTTCAGTCTCTTCCGCCCGGATAGTCACTTCTCCGGCAGTCTGATCCGCAGCATCAAGGGCATTTTCAAAGACATGCCGTATCGCTTCACTGATAAGCTCAGGATCTACTTCTGCATGAGTCATGTTGTTCTGAATATCAGCATTACACTTGCCTTGAAATTCGGTAAATACTTCCGATATTAAATTTTCAATTAACGCCCTGATATCAGTTTTTGCTTTTAACGGTTTCATCCCTCTTGAGAACATTCCCAATCTCTCCGTAAGAGTTTTGATTTTCAATCCGGCACTCTCTGCATCTTTAAGAAGCTCTTCGAGTTCGCTGCCCTTCTCTACATCCATTTTAGCCAGAGATATATTACCCAGAACTGCGGTCAAAGCATTATTATAGTCATGAGCTATACCACCGGCAAAATTTGCAACAGCACTCATCCGTCTTATTGTACGATCCATTTGTTTACATTTTTTTTCAAAAGATAAATCCAAAAGATGAATAAAAACACCAGCAAAACTATTTTCGTAATCATTTACCGGATAAACTTCCAGGTCAAATGTCCGATTAACGTTATTGAATGAAAACTGAATATCATCAATCTTAATACAATCAGGAACATTCTTTCTGCAGAGCTCTACAGCGGAAGATATTTTTATCAAGCTTTCTTTCCCGGCGAAAATGGAAATGCCGGAACCATAAACTTCCGTCTTTCCGCACTTTGCAATTTTAAAGAAGGATTCCGATGCGAGAATTATATTCAGATCATCATCTAATTCTAGAAACATTAATGAAGAAAATTTTACAACATCATAAAAGGGGGTAAACACTGCATCTACAGCTGAGAACCTTACGATAGCAGATTCATTCTTCTCGTTAATAATAAAGTCAATAAATTTTAATCCTTTTATTTTAGAAAATAGACTTTCAGGATCAGCCGGATTATAAGCCGAACCGGCAGCAGGATCTGCAAATTCAGAAATATTTATATTTTCAAGATTATCGAAGAGATTTTCTTTTCTGTTACAGCAGAGCAGTGTGCATGCCTTTTTATTGTATCCGGTAATAATCCCGGTTTTGTCTAATTCAACGACACTGTATCTCCCATTAAGAAAAAACTTATTATCCACCGGAACACCCCCCTCTGTGACTAAATATTTTTGAACTTCAGCCTTAATTTTTCCATGACATCAACAGGATCACTTACAATAACACGCGTTCCTGAAAGGACATCGAGAAAACCAACTTCATTTGTATATCTCGGAACAATATGCTGATGAAGATGCTGTATACTAGCCCCGCTCCCCTCTCCAAGGTTATACCCCACATTGTATCCCGAGGGATTAAACTCCTCATTGAGGTATTTTATAGTTGTAACAAGAAGAGAATGCATCTCTGCTGCTTCGTAATCGGTCAGTTCGCTAATAAGGCTTATATGCCGTTTGGGAAAGATCATAACATGACCGGGATTAAAAGGGAATAAATTAACTGCAATTATGAATTTTTCAGTTGTATGGACATTGAGGTTTTTAACAAGAGGATTATTATCTTTAATTGCACAAAGAATGCATTCCACTGAGGGCTTATCACCTTTGACATATTTTATCTTCTCAGTATTAAACAGATAGCTTCTTTCCAATCAGCTTATTTTCTCCTAGAATACATATAAATTGAATATCCGGACATAACAATAATTATTACAGTTCCAAATCCCACCATTAGAATATATATAAGATCCATCCTTTTGGCAAGCGCAACTCTCTCCAAAGATTTTTCTTCAAGGATTGAAAGCTTATGCGATAAAAATCTTATGGCCATATCATAATCTTTAAGTTCTGAAGTGTACTTAATCTCACGAAATAGACTCTCCGATTCTGTATATAATGTTGTTATATCATTACTGTCTACATTTTTAACTCTCAGATAATTCATAGAGCCATCAACAGCTTTGAGTCTCCTCTCAAAAGTTAAAATATCATCGGCATATTTTACCGATTCGTTTTGAGCCAAAAGATAATTACCGGTAAATAAAATAAACAATAATCCCGAAATCATAAATTTTCTTATCATCGGTAAGCTCCTGAGAATATTATTAACATCTGAATCAAGGTAGAGTTATATTATAATAATTAAACAGATGAACCGCTGTATGCATACAAGCGAGAGTATAAAGACCTGCTACAATATCATCGATCATTATTCCCAATCCGCCCCCAAGAGACTCAAGCGAATTCGCCGGGAAAGGTTTTATAATATCAAATATTCTAAAGAGAATAAAAGCCATTATAGCAAAAGTAAAACTGAAAGGTATAAAAAGAACAGCAATCCAGTAACCCAGGACCTCGTCAAGTACCACCTGCTGCGGATCTTTAGATTTATAAAATTTTTCTGCCGCATTCCCCAGCTTAATTGAAGGATATATAATAAGAATAACAAAAATGAGATTAAACATATGAAGAGATGACTGATCTATATCTGAAAATATAAGATTTTCAAGTATATATAAAGCCATAGCAACCAGAGTGCCCGCCGTACCGGGGGCTACAGGCGAGTAACCCGAGTAAAACGCGGTGAAAAAAAATTCTTTAATTTTCATTTTACCTCGAATCCTCTTTTACCTTTTTTTCCGGGAAAAAGAGCCGCCAGTTTGTAAAGATATACCTTACACCTGAAAGTGCTGTCATTATAGTAACAGTAAACATTATCCAATACGGAAGAGATTCATGTGTATCAAAAAATCCGCTTCTCTTAGACATGTATATCATTATAATAAGAACGATAGAAATCATCTGGAAAGCCGTTTTAAATTTTCCGAATCTGCTTGTACGCAAAGGCCGCCCTTTCTTAATGGCGAACCATCTCATAACAGTTATAAGAAGGTCTCTACCTACAATAATTATAACCATCCATGAATCGAGAACTTCAAAAGTCGGGTCTATCACTATAATAGCAATAAGAGCCGATATTACGAGAAACTTATCCGCAATAGGGTCTATAAACCTTCCGAATTCCGATTCCTGTTTAAGCTTACGCGCCAGCCACCCGTCAATAAAATCAGTAAATGAAGCAAACCCGAAGAGAAGCAATGCATAAATTAAATAATATTCTCTGGTTCTGAATGCTAAAAAATAAATTATAAATGGAATAAGAATAATTCTTAAGTATGAAAAAATATTCGGTAAGCTAAGTTTATCCCCTGTCAGTTTCAAATCAGTACCCCTATAAGGTCATATTCAAAAGAATCTGTGACTCTGGCACGTACTATTTTATTAACCATGTTTTCATCAGCGGTCAAGTAAAAAACTCCGTCAACTTCAGGCGCATCAAATTCAGTCCGCCCTATATATGTTTTATCATCAAGTTTCTCTTCAACAAGTACATCAAGCTCAAGCCCGATTTTTTCATTAAGCTTCTCTCTGGAAATTTCAGCCTGAATAATCATAAGCTCATCAAGTCTTCGGTTCTTCTCTTCTGCTGAAATTGTATCGGACAGACTTGAAGCATCGGTACCCTCTTCAGGTGAATAAGTAAAACATCCAACTTTATCGAGTCTGGCTGTTTTAATAAATGCCATGAGCTCCTGAAATTCCTTCTCCCCGGCACCTGGATATCCAATCATAAATGTTGAACGTATTGTAATTCCCGGTACTTTCTTTCTAAGTTTAGCAATCAGTTCAATATACGTTCCGGCATCCCCATCCCGCCCCATGGACTTTAAAATAGATCTGCTTACATGCTGAAATGGTATATCGATATATGGAACTACTTTTTTATTCTCCGCAATGAGATCAATTATTTCATCTGTTATATGATCCGGGTGACAGTATAAAAGCCTTATCCATCGGAGTTTTTCAATCTTTGAAATTTCATTTACAAGGAGAGGAAGATTCACTTCACCCCATTGATATACTGCAATATCCTGGGCAATAATATTCAATTCAAGCGCACCCGCCGCGACTTCGGCTTCGGCATCTCTTATAATCCTGTCAGCAGGAAACGCAACATGTGGTCCTCTTATCAAAGGTATCGCACAGTAGCTGCAATTATTTGAACAGCCGTCTGATATTTTAATATAAGAATAAGGGTATTTGTTATAAAGCTTCTTTCTCATCGGCGAGATTGTGCCGGTCTCTATTCCAAATTCCGAACACATCTCTGAAACGAATTTTTCATCGGGAATTCCATAGAGAAAATCAATTTCAGGGATATCTTTTTTAATGTCATCATAGTATCTTTTCGTTAAACATCCCGTTACCGCAACCTTTCTCTCAAAAAGAGGTTTCCCCTCCCCATGACTGAAAAATCCCGTTCCGGAGGTGCCGTTATCTTTAATAGAAATCGCGTCGAGTATTACCTCAATCGATTCCTCCTTGGCATCCTGAATGAAGCCGCAGGTATTTATTATTATAATGTCTGAATTTTCTGATGCTTCTGACGGAGTAAAACCTGCGCTTAACATCTCCCCGTTGATTCTCTCGGAATCAACAAGGTTTTTTGAACATCCCAAAGAAATAAGGTAAAACGAAAGATCTGAAGATTTATGCACACATCACCAGTCCTTTACATCAATATGATAAAGGTTAGGGTTGGTTACATCTTTCTTCCATGTAATTATTTTATTAGCAACCTGTCCCGGTTTCCCGAATGAAAATTCTTTTCCGTTTATTGTAGATTTAATACCGCCCGCGTTTCCGATTTTCATCTGAATGTATTCCGATGCTTCCCAGCGCTCAACGCTTCCTGCAGGCATAAAGCCTCTCTGCTTTCTATTGCCGTCAAGATATATCTCAATAAATGATTTCTGAATAAATTTAACCTCAAAAACAATCTTCAAACTTTTATTATTCTGAGCAATGACCATGGTGTTATCACCCTCAGTTACAGGTTTAACATCACTGTTCCCCGATACGGCTGCCGCCGCATTCAGTTCAGCTTTAAGATCACGGCCAAGTTCTATCATAACTTTAGCTCTGCTCTCTGTGAGTCCCTTTAAAGTAAGAAGAACTTCCCTAGGACATTCAGAGGGAGTTACCGGGATCTGTTTATCCATTTCAATAACTATATCTTTATCATCATTTAGAAAATTAATTGTTACTTTATTCTCCCCAATTTCTTTAAGTAAAAAAACAACCTCTTTGTTTTCAACAAGAAACTGCACTGCCTCACCCTTATATACAAGAGTAAAACCTTTATCATTTGAGAGCTGTAAGCTCTTAATATTCTTTATACTTGAATTCTGACTCTCTTCATAACTCTTCTTTATCTGCGATACCGAATCTGAACCGTCAATGCTCACATCGGATCTGCTCATTGCCCATATTCCCCATATTACCAGAACCGAAATAAGAGCAACACCCGCGAAAAATACCAGATTCCGGAATCTTTCATAAAAAGCCAGAATATTGGTAATAACCTGAGGCCTGGTAGGTCTGGTAAGCTCCTCCAGCGGAGTTGCCGATTCCCCTATCTTATAACCCTTATAAAGCATTACCATTTCATCCGGATCCAGTTTAAGGTATTCGGAATAAGTTTTTAGAAAACCGATTATATATGTTTCCCCTGGGAATTTATCAAAATCTTCTTCTTCAAGTGCTTCGATATAAGTAGGGGACATATTTGTATCAATGACCACATTTTTAATTGTTAGCTTTTTTGCTTCACGCGCCTGTCTGAGTCTATCTCCAATGCTCTCCACGACCTACTCCTCTGATATCATAGGATTTTTTATAACCCTTGCCGTAGCTGGAATATCAAACTTGAATATTCCGTTAGGCAGATCAACGTTTGTCTTTATATCTGACAGGGTAATTTCCACCTTCTTTCCTGAAGAAGTATACCCCTCAGCTTTCTGAATAAAAAAGTTTTCTGTAATCCAGAGATTAATTGTTTTATAACCTCCGCGGCTCTCTTTCTGTTTAAGAACCAGAGTATACATCTTACTGCCGTCTTTCATTGTTTCAGGTTCATCTTTAGAAGCAAATCTGTAATGGTATTTAGAGAAGAGCCTGTTCAGCCCGGCCTCTGATCCCGCTGTAAAAAGTCCGGAATCTGAAAGAAGATCCTGCTCGGCAACAACGTTCAGTGAAGGTATATATACCCACATCATCTTTCCATCCGAGACGATTTTCTGTCTTGAAGGCTGATTAAAATCCATAAGAAGTTTATCCGAGGATTTAAACCGGAGAATACCCGACTGGATAATTTTTTTACCGCCCTTATCGGATATAATTGAAAAATTTGCCTGATAGGAATTAAGCTGACTGTAATTTTTTTTTTATATTATTTACAATATCACTTACGGTAACAAAATCGAATTTATAAGCAAAGGCATTTACGGCAAAAAAAGTTAAAAGTAAAACAAGAATTGCCATGGAGTGTTTTTTAATTTTAAACATAATATCTATTCTTTTTAATAATAAATTTTTAATATCAAAGCAATAATACTGACCAGATTATTCACTGCAATTACAATAAACACGGGAAAAAAGTCAATACTAATACCTGCTGAATTTAACTGATTTTTTCAAAACAAGCCAGGAAACTGATCCGGCAGAAATTAATTATTCAGGACACAGCTCTCCGGGCGTAGAAGAAAAGAAAGATTACCAAATAGTCCTTCCTTAACCCCATTTTTCCGTAATAAGTGGCACATATGCACTTCCTGGCATACACCGCAACCCTTAATCAGAGACCCTCTTATAATCTGAAAAACCAGTGGTAAAATCTATCTCTGCAAATTTATGAGCGGAGAATGATCCTCGGGAAAAAATATTTTAAATACTGGACAAATATCAAATTGAATATAAACCGGAGTTAAATTAAACAATCAGGAACAATAATGAAAGCCATATATATAGGGAATAAAAAACTTCGTGAGATTGACCTCCTCGACCCGAGACTTGACGAGGAGTTTTTCGTAATTATGAATGAATATTCTCTTATGGAATCTCATATCATCTATTTTTCGGCGGGAGAATCAAAAATTAAAGAAATTCTCATAAAAAAAGATCCTACTTATTCAGCATAAAGCCTTTTTTATTCTCTTTCTTTTTCTATTATTTCTATCATTAAATCTACAATAGCCGGATCAAGTTTTTTACCTTTTTCTGATACCAGAATAGTCAGGGCTTTATCGAGTCCCATACCGTTTCTGTAGGGCCTGTCCGAAATTAGAGAATCATAAACATCCGCTACGGCGATCAACCTCCCCATGAGAGGGATTCCACGCCCCTCAAGACCAAAGGGGTAACCGCTGCCGTCCCAGGCTTCATGATGGAAAAGTATTCCATTAATAAATTTTTCATGACCTGGAATATCTTCGACTATCAGAACTCCCGACTGCGGATGTTTCTTAATTACATCATACTCTTCACCGTTAAGACTGTCAGGCTTATCAAGTATTACCTCGGGTACTCCAATTTTACCGATATCATGAAGACTGGCTGATATCCGAAGATCATTTATAAAGGTTTCACCCATGCCCATTTTTACAGCAAGCTTCCCGGCATATGCAGCGACTCTCTCGCTATGACCGGAGGTCCATCTGGATTTGGTGTCTATTGTTTTTGAGAGAGCTATAAGAATCCCAAGAAAAAGGTTCTCCTTCTCTTCAAAAAATTTCACGCTCTTCATGGCTACACCGGTCTGGTCGGCAAGTGCTTTTAAAGTCTCTCTTTCAAAATCTGTAAAAGGTTCATTTATATCTTTCCCGACAATAAGAGACCCGATATATACCTCATCAAGATATATCGGAAGATTCATCAGGTGCAGGAAATTTTCTCCAATAAAAGAATCGAGAAAGTGAAGATAATCCGTATCTATATCTTTATTAATGATAAAAAAACTTTTATGCTTTTCAATATTATCCTTCCCGAGTCTATCAAACGGCAGAGCAACCCCTTTGCCCTTATCACCTTTGACCCCTTTAATGTAATGAGAGAGAATGACATAACTCTCTTTATCCATATCAGCCATGGCTAATGCCACCACGCAGTCTTTAAACAAATCCGAGACAATAAATGTTACTCTATCAATCAGATCATGCCGGGATATTGAAGAGAGGACAGCTTTATCGATTTTGTTCATGACGGAGATAGCCTCCATCCTCTTGTTCATACTTTTAATATTATCTTTTATACTCTCAGCCATTGTATTTATCGACAAAGACAATTCGCCTATCTCGTCTTTCGAAACAATTTCAGTTCTGATATCCAGATCGCCCGATGCCAATCCGGCAGCCTGGGAACTTAATCTTGAAATAGGTTTTGATATATGAAGAGCTATACCTTTAGAAAGAATAAGAGAAACCAGAAAAAGCGCCAGACCATAAACGAGAACGATCTCCCCTCCCCCTATAAATTTCAGCAGCCCTTTGCGGCTTGAGATAATCCTTCCGATGTAAATGTTTTTATCACGAGGGCCTGTCAGATTTATCCAGAAATTTATATTATCACTTTTACCGTAAAAGAAAGAATCTGAATACGACACTCTCCCTTTACAGATTGATGAAGTTACAACGGCCTCTTCGTCGTAAGAAATTTCCATCCGCCCGATAATTCCCGAATCATCTTTGAATAATTTAAACCAGCGGGATGAAGAATCTGAATAATAAATCATTACTCTCTTATCATCAGCGTCATCGGCATCTCCCCGAAACTGATTTTTAAAAATTGAAATAAAAGGGAATATAATATTTAATTGTTCATCGAACTCTTTCCCCACTGAACATTCAATGATATCAGGGGGGAGATTATTATTCTCAAGCCAGTCATCTGCTACATGTGATACAACTTTTTTCAGATGATTTGTCGAAGCGGTAGTATAAAAAATAAAAGAGAGATGACCAACGAGAAGACCGAAGAGAGTGAAATAAATCGTGAGTTTATATTTAAATTTAAGGCTATTGAATATCAGCCGGAGTTTAGTAATTAATTTAAGAAGCATTTTTACAGAACCATTTAAGCATTTTTTTATTTATATCATAGACCTGATAAAGACCGTCTCAATGAGAGTCAATAGATATTCATGGGAAAATTATTATTTTCGATAAATAATTTCATATCGCAGGGGATCTCCGCAATAATTTTTATCTCTTTTTTTTCGAAAGGGTCATAGAATGCGAATGAGCGGGAGTGAAGAGCACATCTGCTAAATCCGGCTCTCTCTGACAGCTTATCACTATCTCCCGATTTAATATATTCAAGATAAATTGTTTCATCATCACCGTACATCTTATCTCCGATTATGGGATATCCGGCATACTGTAGATGTACACGGATCTGATGCGTTCTCCCGGTAACAGGTGATGCTTTAACAAGAGAATATAAACCGGACGATGATATAAGTTCAAATTCTGTCAGTGCTGATTCGCTTCCATTTTCAAAAGCCTCACGCTTTTTGCTTATGAGAGATTTCCTTGCGTCACCTATTGGCGTATCAACAGTAAACTTCTCCTCTTTCAAATTTCCGCGTACAATTGCGATATACTCTTTCCCGACCTTACCGAAATTTTTCTGAACTTCCGACGCTGCAGCAGAATTTTTCCCCAGGAGAAGCGCCCCGGAAGTCTCTCTATCGAGACGATGCACCGGATAGAATTTTTCGCCGCGGTGATCTTCAAGGAGCATGACAAGTGTATTGCGGAAAAAAATCCCCGAAGGATGTACCGGGAGGTTACCGGTTTTATTTACTGCAAGATAATTTTCATTTTCAAATATAACTGTAAATTCTTTGTCTACTTCAGGTTCAATTATTTCACCGGCTATATACTCGACCATATCACCGGAGCATAAATGCTTTTTTACATTTAGAATTACAGAACCGTTGAGAACGAGCTTCCCCGCTGTTATCTCCCTCTGCCAGGAAGTTCTGCTCAAATAGCTGAATCTCCTGGAGAGATAAAGATCAAGGCGGAGTCCATGATGTTTCTCACTGACCAGGGACTCCATTATTCTATCTTTTGATTTATCAATTTGTGTAAAATTATTCATAAAAATCAGCTTAATACAGTGATCAGCCCATCTCTCAATCTTCCTCTTTTGTCAAAATCTTTATCGCTCACTAAAAGATCAGGATTTCTCATAAAAGCAACATGCCCGGACTTGCCGTCAGAAGCGTGAAACATTATACTTCTTACAATCTCAATATTCTTAAGAGAGTTAGTCCCTTTCTTTTCGGTATAAAGACCGGCATTAAATACAAGCTCAGGCATAGAATCTATACCACTGTCCAGTGAAAACTCTTTAATTAGATTAAGCATTTTAAATAGAAGGTCCACTGCCTCAATAACGGATATACCATTGAAATAACCGATTATCAGCCCACCCTTACTCCGCATTGCAATATTATCTGCTCCGGCAGAACCGAGTGTTTCTTTAATAATTTCACTGAATCTTTTATATACCATGTCACCGGAATTATTCCCGCAGATACGGTTTACATCAACAAGATTCGAAAGTTCAGCACAGAATACATGGCGAATTTTATTTTCTGAATAATCCCCATTTTCATCATACTCTTCGTGCAGAATAAAATCTTCAAAATATTCCCATTTCTTAAAGCCGGTTAGTGAGTCGATATAAATTTTTTCAGCGTCAGAGTTCAAGCCCTCCTCTCCACAGCTGTTTTCAGAATCATCTCTCATTTCATTCCTGTCGATGTTTTGAATATTGTATGACTCAAGTTCCTCCTGAAGTTTCAGTACTTCATCATTTATAGCTTTTATTCCATTATGTTTTAAAGTCTCTGCAAAATATTCTGACATAGAACACCCCGCTTCGAGAAGATCAACGAGATAAACCTCTTTCCTGTTTAAAACATACTCTAAACTCCGCACTTTCGGATGAATGATTTTAGCATTTAAAAGAAAATTGTAGTTTTCCGAAACTTCACGCGAATCATATTTTCCTGACTGGTAAAACTTATTAATCAGGTCATTAAATCTCATGCACATATTATAACACTTCGCGGAAATTTCGTTCAATGACTCTCTCAGCTGTTTCGTTTCACCAGGGAGAGTAGCCTGATTTTCATGCTCCATAAGTTTTTTTATAAACTCATCTTTATCGACTTCCTGTGAATGTTTAAAATTCTGAAGATCTTTTCCTCTTTTACCCTGAAGCTCAAGGGAGAGTGAACGGTAATCATCTACAGCTCTTGATAATTCCGGGAAATTATCAAAATACCCTGTTATTACATTATTATCATACTCAAGTTCAAAATTATCACGGGTAATCACCAATTCAAGAATATACTTCAAATAAGCATCAAAGACTTTCATAAGCATAAAAAATGGTTTGATCTGAGAATCTTTATTCCATGCCGAAAGAGCTCCCCGGGCTTCAATTTCAAATAATCTTTTAGCCAGATTCCTGCCCTGCATGCTGTACTTTGTTGTTACATTGGAAAGCTCGGACAATCTGGATTTGATTTTAGAGCCCTCAGTAGCCTGCTCATGGCTTTCACTTTCAATAGCTTTTGATGCTTCCGGAGTATACTCCTTTTCTGAGCTGTTCAGCACACCCTCTTCGCTTACAATGTACATCAGCTGATAAAAGGATTTTACCCGTACCCCGATGTAAGTCGTATAGTATGAGTATAAAGCACCTGATATAGTTTTTGTTATAATATCTCTTTCGTTATACTTTATTGTTCTGCTGTTATGAACCTGCCTGTCGGTAAGAAATCCCACATATCCCATAAATCCGTGACCCGGCTGATGGTCTTTAAAAACTTTTTTCAGTCCGCTATCTATCGATTTAAGATTACGCATAACAGAGATATAAAATGATGAAAAATCATTCATCTGCTCAAATATCTCCATGGGATGATAGGAAAGATTTCTTTTCACTGCAGCAAGTTTTTCAAAAACTTTGCCCATTTCATACAACTTAACAATAGAATTATATTCAAGAACAGTAAGATAATAGTAGTATCCATCTAGAATTTTTTTTAGATCGGACTGAATCTCTTTGTGAGCCGATGACGCTCTCAATCGAATAAGATCAAAGGATTCACTTCTATAACGGTGTGATAAAACAGTGATTGTTCCAAACTCAAGGGCAAATTTTGTAAGACGGTAAAAGTCAGCAAACCAGAAACCGGTTTTTTTAAGGCGGGCAATATCCTCCTGCTTTTTCCCGGATTCTGCTTTCAATTCAAGTTCACCGGCTACACGGTCTTTAACCTGATGTATCAGATCTTCGGCCATACGTTTTTTCGCAAGATTATTAAGCCCTGAACCTGCTATTACCGCGAACCGGTCCTTCTCGTGTGAGGTAAGTTTTATTTTTTTTTCTGAAAGATAGTGATCAAAAGCATCCACTGTTTCCTTAAATGAAAAATAGTGTTTCCGTTCCGCACTATTTGAAGAGCTTTTCATCTCTTCAAGAACCTTGTTTAACTTCTCAAGATATTTTTTATGCTCTTCTGAATCGATCCCTACATCTTCCAGATAGCTGTTTACATTTTTTTCGATGCCGCCCAAAGAAATTACCTCGTATAAATTATATTAATTTCCTTAGGAGAAAATTTCAATCATATAAACCGGTTTTTTAAAAAAATGATTTATGCGTCTTTAAATAATACCGCAGCTTTTATACCGCCATTCATAAAAGGGATCTTCCTGTCATACTTGAGCCCAAGAACACTCTCTTTTTCATATCCCGGCACAATAATCGCGTAACCGCAGCTGCTGAAATCTTTACGGATTTTCTCTCCAATTTCCTTATAAATCGATTTTTCAGAACCATCCTCAAGCCTCTTCCCATATGGAGGATTAAGAACGATAAGTGTTTTTTTATCTTTTATAATATCAGCCGATAGAGAGAAGAAATCTGTCACTTCAGGTCTTAGCATACTGCTGAACTGTTCAGGTATATTCGATTTTGTAATATTTACAGATTCAGAATCAATGTCTGATGTTAAAATTTTCTGTTTCACGTCTTCTACTGGAATGATATCTTTGATTAATGAATTTTTTAAAAAACTGAATGCACTCTCTTTGAAACAGGGCCAGTGCATAAATGGAAATTCACGTTCGAGAGCCGGAGGAGTTTTAGTTAATATAGATGCAGCTTCAAGACTGAACGTTCCGGAACCGCACATGGGATCAAGTATCTGTTCATAACTTTTTATTCCCGCTTCCAGAAGAATGAGCGCAGCACTGGTTTCGCGCAATGGGGCTCTATTTATATTTTTCCCGGAACCTCTTTTGTAAAGGAACTCACCCGATGCATCAAGACTTACTGTACATAAATCATGACTGTTTCTTATTAAAATTGTCTGTGTATAAGCAGCATCATCATCAAGAATACCATGACCGGTAAGTCTTTCATTAATACCGAAACTGAAAATCTCTTCAAGTTTGCCCGTATGATAAATCATAGATTTTTCTGCGCTTATTCTGAAAGTGATCCGGGTCGATGAGGAAATATAAAGCTCCCAAGGGAAAGATCTGATGAGCCTTTCCAGTTCAAAATAGTTTACAGACCTGAAAGATGCAATCCGCATCATTATACGCCCTGCTGTTCGCGACATGAGAGATGCCATGTAGCACGATTCAAGTTTACCCGTAAATTCCACGCCACCCTCAATGAATTCATCCTTAACAGATATATTCAGTCCCGAGAGTTCTGATGCGGTTCTTTTCTCGAATCCAGGCTGAACCACTGCAAAAAAACTATGTTCCCGCCCAATCACGTGATTTTTCACTCTCCGTTTAAGCGCACCGTTTTCTATTTTATCAAACATCGTTTATTACCTTTTAATTTTCATTATCTGAAACAGTGGAGAAATCTGCTGTTTTGAACTGCAGACTTCTGCACTGTTTCAAGCGGCTTCCACCACTTAAGCCATGCTAAAATCAAATCACTTAACTACAAGATGTAAATCATTTTTTTGTAAGAAGAGTAAGAGTCTCCACATGGGGAGTCTGAGGGAACATATCATATGCTTCAAGAAAATCGATATTGTATCCTTCGAGCAATTTTAAGTCATCCCGGCATGTTACAGGATTGCATGACATATAGATGATCCGCTCCGGCGCCATTTCATTTATATATTTCAGCATCTTCTGCTCCATCCCCCCTCTTGGAGGATCGAGAATAAGCGTATCAAATTTCCCGGTGTTATCTTTTACATATGCCGCAGCATCGGCACAAACAAAATTAACATTTTCTATTTCGTTATTCTCCTTGTTTCTTTCCGCCACATCCACAGCCTCCTGAACTATTTCAACACCGGTAACGCTCTCTGCTGCTGACGCGGCGAAGAGTGAAATACTCCCTACTCCGGAATAGAGGTCAAGAGTACGACCTCTTGTCAGTGATAGAATTTTCCTGTACATTTGAAGTGCCATTTCGGAATTCGACTGAAAAAATGAATTCGGAGTTATCATGAAATCTATTCCATCGAAAGTTTCAGTTATAAAACCTTTTTTAAGAGTCTGAAAGATATCCCCATAATTAAGATCTGCTATTCCGTCACTCAATAAAAGTGATGATGAATCGACCTCCTCGAGAAAATCATAAAGAGCAAAACCGAATCTATTCTCCGGTTTCGATACGACAAAATTAACCATGATCTCACCGGTAAACCGGG
>JBBRFT010000011.1:0-33672 GCA_038241375.1 Spirochaetota bacterium | reverse complement strand
GGTCTGTTCAGATCTGACGGGAAAGAGGCTTTCTCTGATAATAAAACTATCAGAGTAGTTAATGGAAATCTTAAAAAAGAGCAGTTTAAACTCAAAGCAGCAGTGAATAATCCTGCCTATAACAAAGAGAGTCAATTTAAACAGTCTGTCGAAGATGTGTCCGATATTTTTATTAACGATGTTCAGCCCGATCAGAGAAGGATTATTATTTACAAGCCTCTTATTAATCAGCCGAAATGTTCATCCTGTCATGGTATTAATCATGTCGTAAGGGGTGTTATTCAGATATCCTCACCGATGAATGATGTTTACAGAATGGTGCGTAATAATATTATATTTTCAATTTTCCTGTATGCGGTTATAGTATTGATACTTACTGTTCTTATTATTATGTTTTTAAAGAGATTTGTAATAGGGAGAATTCTTAACGTCGGATCGATAGTTAAAGGTGTGGGGCGCGGAGATTTCGAAACAAAGATTGTAATAGATTCGGCCGATGAGATTGGTGAACTCGGGATAGAGATCAACAGTATGATTGACGGATTAAGGGAGAGGTTTAAACTTACCAGATTTGTATCTAAGTCGACACTCGATCATGTAAGGGAAGACAGTGACACATCACTCGGCGGAGAGAAGAAAACTCTCACTATACTCTTTTCAGATATTCGTAACTTCACGAATTATTCAGAGGAGAGAGATCCCGAAGCTGTTCTTGAAATGCTTAATCGCGTGATGAATCTTCAGGCGGGGATAATTCATAAGTACGGCGGAGATATCGATAAGTTTGTAGGTGATGAGATCATGGCTGTATTCGATGGAGTTGATATGGCTTTAAGAGCAGTAAAGGCCGCGGAAGAAATTCGGATCGAATTAAAAAAACTAAATCTTACTCTTTCTGCGCCGGTATATGTGGGAATTGGAATTAATACCGGTGAGATGATTTCAGGGAACATGGGTTCTGATGAGAGAATTGACAGGACAGTTATTGGAGATGCCGTTAATCTCGGTTCCAGGCTATGTTCTATTGCAGGTAAAAATACCATTGTTATTTCGGAGTTTACTTATGCTCTAGTCGATAAGCTGATAGTGGCAAATGCTCATGATCCGATAACGGTTAAGGGGAAAGACCGTAAGGTAAAAATTTATACTTTGGTGAAAACATTATGAGAAAAATAGTATTGATCTTCACACTGTCATTTTTTGGTCTTGCATCCTGTAAAGAAAAAACAACTCAGTTTGCTATTCCGGATTATAAGAACTGGGGAAAGCCGGTATCTGCTGTTCTGGATACTCCAATACCGGGACATGGTGAATCGTTTCGACTGATCTATGCGAATGATATTGCTTTTCAGTCTAAGATAGTTAAAGAAGGAAGTGAACTAAAAGTAAAAATGAATGAGGGTTCAATTGTTCTAAAAGAAGTTTATGATAAAAGGGAAGATGTCGGTTATAAAGTTCCGGGTCTTTTCATTATGGTTAAAGACAGCAAAGATCCTCAGGCTATTAATGGATGGATATATTATATGAAAAAGCCGGGAATGGATACCATGGAAGTTCAGTGGCGGCTGTGTGTTGGTTGCCATGAGGCTGCAAATGAAAAACATCCATATTTTGACGGCAATAAAAACAATATGTTTAGAGATTATCTTTTTGTGCCTATCGCGAAATAATTATTTCCCGAGTATCATCATTCTTGATGTACTTGTAGCAATAAGTTCATTTGATGGATTATAAGCTTTTCCTTCAAATATTATAAATGTTTTAGTCAGTTTAACTATTTTTGCTTCGATAATAAGTTCCTTCTCTTTTGGTGAGATTGACTTGATAAAGGTAACATTAAGATCAAGGCTAGTAGTCGGTTTTTTTGCTGTCATGTAAGAGAATGGTCCGAATGTATTGTCAAAAAAAGCTGACACCATTCCACCAAGGAGATTACCTGCGGGGTTGCAGTACTTCTCCTGAACGGGGAACGACATTTTCAGAAAGTCATTCTCTCTATGCTCCAGAAATCTTCCATCCATCTCGATGAAACAGTTTGGCGGAAGTTTAATACCTTCAGGCGCACCCATATTCTCTTTCATAGAAGTATATGCATCTATATTATTTGAATTCATTTTTATCACCGGCTTGATTATATTTTAGTAAAAATTTGCGTTTTATAATCTTTGCGTCAAGTATTTTTAGAGGAAATAATCTTGAACTTAGTTTAAGTGATAAAAAGAATATTATATAAATTAACACTCAGGGTTTTTGTTTATCAACGATAGGGCTCAATGAATTACGTTCACGAGTAAGAAAAAACTTAGCTTGACATATATGGTGTGCATTAGTAAATACTAAAATTATTAAAAACAACCGGGATAATCTTCTATGGATAAAACAGTATGTGATCTTTGTAATAATAAAAACTGTAAAACGGGTAAAGACTGTTACGGGGTAAAAGACCTGTCGCTTACGGAATACAGAAACCCTGAAATTAAAAAAATTACGATCGCCGCTTCTAAACTTATCGATAACGGAAGGGCAGGTACGCTGAGCAGACTTGATGAAATCATTCAATTCTGTCTCAGTAAAGGATATAAACGGATCGGTTTGGCATATTGTATAGCTTTTGATGTCGCAGGTCGGGAAATTAGCGAGCTATTAAGAAGTGAAGGATTCGAAGCAGTACCTGTTATCTGTACAACGGGAGGTGTTCTTGAGCGGGAGATTGATACATTTAAAACTAAGGATACTGTTTCCTGCAATCCGGCTGGGCAGGCTCAGGTGTTAAAAAATCACAAAGTAGATTTTATTATAGAGATAGGCCTTTGTCTTGGTCATGATATTATTTTTCATAGTCGTCTTGAAATTCCTTTCACTGTATTGATCGTAAAAGACCGTGTATTTAACCATAATCCTGCAAAGGCGCTTAAATTTTATAAAGATCAAGGAGAGCAATTTATTGATTCTCTTGATGATAATTATAATATGCGGACTCCACAGTGGGTTATAGATGAGAGAGGAAAATCGGCGGTACATATTATTGATCTACGTTCTGAAAGCGCTTTTAATATGGAACATATTCCAGGAAGTGTAAATATTTTATTAAAAAATCTGTCAAAATATAATAGTGAACTTCAGTCTCATAAAGATGAAATTATAGTATGTCTTTGTAACGGGAGTGTTCAGTCTGCTTATGCGATAATGTATCTGTATGGAGAAGGGTATCGTAAAGTCTATAATCTGTCAGGAGGATTTGCAAGATGGGTGAAAGACGGCGGAGAAGTTGTCCGGGGTGATAAAAAAATTTAATAGAATCACGATTTTGAGTTTATTAATATATAAATTCCCCGGCCTTCGGCCACCCCCTTTAACGAAGAGGGATGTTGAGCAAAACGAAACGGGAGATTCACAGTTTTTTTATGAAACAAATATTAAAGTTAAATATCTATTTTCAGATACATAAAAGTCAAACAAAAAGTATTATTTATTGGAGAACTTCATGACAAAGGCAATACCCGATACATATGAAAAAGAGATTCTTGATTTATATAAAAGAATAAAACCTGAAATTGTTCAGAGAATCGAAGACTTCAGAAATATATGGAGAGATTCAGATAACAACGAGCTTTTTACAGAGTTGTCGTTCTGTCTCTTCACACCTCAATCCAGTGCCAGACAATGCTGGAAAGCCGTTAACATCCTGCTTGAAAAAAATCTCCTCTTCAGCGGTGAATGGGAGGAGATCAGTAAAGAGATCAATATTGTAAGATTTCGAAATAATAAGGCAAAGTATCTTATAGAAGCAAGGGGGAAATTCTGCTGTGGTGATATGGGACTACGAGAATGTCTCGATCTCAATACCGATCAGTTTGAAAAGAGGGCCTGGCTTGTGAAAAATGTAAAGGGTATGGGATTTAAAGAGGCAAGCCACTTCATGAGGAATGTAGGGATTGGAGATAAACTTGCAATACTCGACAGGCATATTCTTAAGAATATGAAGCTCCTTGGCGTAATAGATGAAATACCGGAGAGTATAACAGAGAAGGTCTATCTCTCCCTCGAAAAGAAATTGGCTGAATTTTCAAAAAGTTCAAAAATACCAATGGATCATCTCGATTTTGTATTATGGTACAAAGAGGCAGGGGAAGTCTTTAAGTAGTAGGATTAGGATTTTTGGGTTTTAAAGGATTATAGGATATGGTGTGAGTTAACTTTTGTAATCTTGTGATCTTAATAATCTTATGACATTCTACGATTGAATTAGTTCCTGTCATCGGATATTGATTTATATAGAAAATGAGATTTCTCACCTGAAGAATTGAAGGAGGTTCGAAATGACAGAAGAAGTTTCAGTTGTCATTTCGAACGTAAGTGAGAAATCTTAAATTTATAATGCAGGAATTAGATTCCTCAGTCGCTATCGCTTCTTCGGAATGACAGATTATATACTATTTCATTCGTTAATTGTTATAATTCAGACAATTACGACATCTGCTGATTCAGTATGAATTGTTTAAATCTTACCGCTTGTTTGAAATCGGGCTTTATGCTTATGGCTTTATCGCAGTCTTCCAGTGCGTGTTTTA
The DNA here is from genome assembly GCA_038241375.1 of Spirochaetota bacterium. Taxonomy (GTDB): domain Bacteria; phylum Spirochaetota; class UBA4802; order UBA4802; family UBA5550; genus WRGT01. The sequence goes on along the minus strand of JBBRFT010000011.1, from coordinate 29,101 downwards.
TATCCCCTAGATCATAATATGTAAGTGACCTTCCGTAGAACGTATCTGGCCAGAGTGGGTTCAGTTCAAGGGACTTGTTGAAATCTTTCAGGGACTCGTCATATCTTTTAAGCATTCTATATGTAAGGCCTCGGTTTGTGTATACCCGCGTATCCTTCGGAGCCATCTGTATTGCCGTAGTGAAATCGTTAATTGCTTTGTTGTACTCCGAGAGGGTGAAGTACACCAACCCTCTGTGGTTGTAGATATAGTGGTTAGGTGAAACAAGTATCAGCTGAGTATACAGTTCTATCGCATCGGCAAGTCGGTTTTCCAGGTGAGCATTCATCGCTTCAACAAGGAGATCGTTAAGTCCGTGTTTATCCGTTGACTGATTTAAACTCAAAGGCTGATGCTTTTTTGGCTCTTCCATAATCGCTTCGTTCGATTTGTCATTGGCAATAATATCGATGGGGACTTTCATTTTCTCCATCTTTTCAGGAATGGTTGATACTTTGTCCATGAGCTTCTTGTGTCTGTCCTGAATATCTCTATAACGTTTTCGCTGATACTCGCGGATCTCCTGAAATATCGTATCACCAAGGGAGAGAGTGGCATTTACCGCAATCATCTTTCTCCTGATGGTGTCTTCAACTTTATCGATACTTGTTTTATATATCAGTTCATGTTCAACTTCAGCCCATGCATCCTGAAGAATTGTCCGAAGCTGAATTTCTATTTTCATATCTTTTGAATTTCTGATTTTGTTAGCGATTTCATCGGGGAGTTTAATCTGGATATGAATGGAATCGTATCCGAATTCCCGTATCGAGAGTTCTCTCGATTTGTATTCTGTCTCTTCTATCATGAAGTGTTTTTTCAGCAGTTTTTCAACGTTTTCAAGATCTTCCAGAAAAGGGACTACAATTCTTATGCCGATTATATCAGTTATTACATCAAAGGGTTTGTCTATAATACCGTTTTGACATCTTGTAAGGAGCTTCCTATATAGAGCTTCAAAGGATTTAACTCTCCCTTTAACCTGGGCATTGCAGCCGCTGCCGATAAGAATAGTTTCAAATTTTTTTGTAAGGAGTGAAAGGAGCTTTTCATTTTTTTTGTATAATTTATCGTATTGCGAGAGCAGTTTAGCTTTATTATCTATCCAATAGTTCAAACCATATTCCATTTCGTAATAACCCTTGCCTGTAATTATTCAAGAAACTGCTTGTTAAATGAACTGATGTTGGTATACATGAAACAGAGTGATGTTGAACGCATAATAATGATTTGAGTCTTTAATAAAACTGAAACCATTACTATAGGTTAAAAACCATTTTCTTTATTAAAACTATTATTTGATGGAAGTCAATTAGTTTATGGTTAAATTTTTTAAAATTTGAGCATCTGATTATGAAATATGACCAATGGTTTTTGAATCTTTTCAAATTTCATTAGGGATTTGTGGCCGAAAGTGGGGATATGTTTCATTTATTTTTCAGCTAATTTTGCTGAAAAATATTTTAGAGATAAATGGGGACCGTAAAGTTTTTTAAAAGGGGATTACAGAGTGTAATCCCCTTTTAAAACATTATGTCAGAGGTGTAAACATGAAAATTGGAGATTTACCCTCTTTTACAGCTTCAGGTTTGTAGTCAAAATATTCAGGATCTTCATTTTTCATTTTATCCATAATATGCTTGTAAGTTCTATTCTTCATTTCAGTAAGAGTAGTTCTTGATTTGTTGAATGTTCTTGCGTAAGCAATCGCTTCCTCAAGTGTTTTTTCAGCATTTTCACATGATTTAAGAATTACGCCATGTTTTTCAAGCTCAGCAGCTCCTACTTTTTCACCGGACCATTTCATTCTTACAAACATGTGGTACGGCATTACGCGCTTCATCCACTCTATCATTGATGGTGCAAATTGAATCCCAAGATCAATTTCAGGGAAGCAGAAAAAGCCTCTGTCTGATCTCATGAATCTGAAATCACAGGCTCCGGCAAGCATAGCTCCGTTACCGAATGCATGTCCTGTAATTGCTGCAATTGTCGGAACAGGTGACATGAGCATTGCAGCAAAAACATCACCCATATCGTAAAGCCATTTGCTTATTCCAGGGAAGTCTTTCTCCCCCTGAGCCTTCATCATCCATCCGATATCAACACCGAGACAGAAATTTTTAGGGTCACTTGATGTTAGAACAATGGCTTTAATTTCAGTATCAGCTAAAATTTCAGCATAAGTAGAGAGAAAGGTCGCTGCAAACTCAGGATTGTGCCTGTTCTCTCCGTTATTCATTGTCATTATAGCAACAGTGCCATCTTTTTTCCATTCTACTATAGCCATAATTCCTCCTTAATGTTTTATTTTTATGTAACTGCTCAAAAACGGGCGGTAAAAATTCCGGTATCTGCTCATAAACTGAATTTAAAATTGTTCTCCGCCGCGCCGGAGGCGCGGCAGAGACAAAATACCATCGGTTTTTTAACAGTTACAAATTTTGCTATCCGTTTTTGAGCAGTTAAAATTTTCATTTCATTTTTGCGGCTAATACATCCTGAGATTTTTTTGCTTCTTTCACAGTGTTTTCAATTATCTGTTTTACTGTGAGAGTTTCGGTTATGATACCTGCTATCTGACCGATGGGGAGTACACCTTTATTATTGTCCCCATCCATTGTCCCAGCCTGGAATGCGTCAAAACCTATCGCCATTCTGGCCATCTGCATGGATCTTTTATATCCCATGAACATAATTCCAACTGCAAGTTTGAGCCATGGAAATCCAAGCATCTTTGCAATTTTCCGTGACCGGACTAACGCGCTGAACGGATTAAGACGCTTGCTTATAAGTTTTTTTGCACCGGGAGTTTTCATTACCCTTGCTTTCATTCCGTCAACTTTATCTGTATATAATGTGCTGTAAACATCTGTCAAGTTTGTCGCGTTTTTCTGATTTGCGTGAACAGGGCTCTCTACCGAATTCATAAATCTTGTTCCCATTGATATTCCGTCTGCGCCGAGAATCAGTGCCGAAGCAAGTCCTCTTCCATCGGCAAATCCGCCTGCTGCGATAATTGGAATATTGATGTTGTCGGCAATTCCGGGGATCAGTACCATTGATGTTACGTCTCCGCCATGTCCTGCCGCTTCGTGTCCGGTTACTATAATCGCGTCAGCACCGTCTTTCTGTGCCGCAAGGGCGTGCTTAAGAGTGGTTACAGTAGCGATCACTTTACCGCCGTATGCATGAACAGCTTCGCATATCCAGTCCCCTTTACCCAGGGCGTAGTTTACAACAGGGACTTTCTCTTCAAATATTACTTTTGCGTTTTTTTCTGCACCGGGGAAGTAGAGTGTAATATTAACAGCGAAAGGTTTCTTTGTAAGCTCGCGTGTCTTTTTAATAGCTTCACGGGTCTCCTCTGCGCTCATTACCCCTGTTGCAAGAATCCCAAGCCCCCCTGCGTTTGAAACGGCGGCTACAAGTTCAGGCATGCTTATCCAGCTCATCCCTGAAAGAATAATAGGGTATTTAATCTTTAGAGTTTCAGTTATTCGTGTTTTCATTGATACCTCTGTAAAAATTTATTTCGAAAGTTGATATTATATTTATTACGTATATGTCCGGCAATGAGAATAGAGGTTGTAATTTCTTCATTCACCGATTCACCTTCAGTTTAATATGCTGAATGGTTTTATAATAATTATGATTTATATTCAACAGTTTGCATATGAAATACAAAAAGGTTAACCGCAATTGTCAACTAAAAAAGAATTTTTTAATTATTGCAGAGCTAATCATTACCCAAATCTTCACTATAGCCCACTAAATCCCCCGGGGATTTAGTGGGCGTTGAGATGTTAGTAATGATTAGATTGCAGAGGAAGTGGTAATTTATTTTTCCGGCACAGAACCTGGATTTGTGCCGTAATGACTTTATCAATTACCGGTGTTCTTTATTTTTTCTGTATTCTCCTGTGAATTTGGAGATAAGATAGAAAAATTTTATAAATAAAGAGTCTTTCGAGTCAATTCTTCGTATGGTTTCATTAATCATCTCATCCTTATAAGGGATAATCGGAGAATCGCTATGAGCAAAAAGTATCATTTCAGGCTTAAGAGCTTTAATTTCAAGCAGAGTCTCCTTCATTGCCCGGGGGAATAGTACCGGTACAGGCGGAAGGAATTTGCTACGGCTGCTGATCATTGTATCTGCAATGTATAGAAGTCCGTTTTTTTTGTTGTAGAGCATAATATTATGAAAGGTGTGTCCCGGAGCGCTGATTGCTTCCCAGTCGCTGAAAAAGGGGAGAGGGGAGCGGTCATCCAGTTTATAATCCGGTTTAAGCAGTCTTTTGTAAAAGAGTGATTCAGAATGAATATTCTGTTTGGTCTGTTTGGCCATGAATTGCGACTGCAGCGTGTCGGACAGATGCTGTAATCTTCCGCCGATTCCGGAATACCATAAATCTATATCACGGGGAGCTGCCGCCGGGATATTATATTTATCACGGAGGATAACTGCCGCACCCATATGATCGGGATGACAATGTGTTACCGCGGTAAGTTTCAGGTCGTTTATTTCTCTTTTCAGCCCGGTTCTGATATAGTCTGCTATTCTCTCCGCATCGGGTCTGCATGCTCCATCGATGAGGAGTATTTTATCTTTATACTCAACCAGAAAATTATTCTGTACATAGCCTTTGTAAGTATGTATTGTAAAATCATTGAATTTCATTTTATTATCTTTTAGATTTTTATTTAATGAATCAAATGTATTGTAATTGCTCAAAAACCCGCGGTAAATTTTCTCTCCGTCGCACCGGAGAGAAAATTTACCGGCTTATGAGTATTGACAATGCAGTGTTAAATACTTTTATGATTAATCTTGGTTGTGTTAAACAAAAATTTTGAAATATAAATTAAATTTTGTATTTCACTGTATTTGTTTAAGTAAAAGAGTTAAATATATTAAAAAAATGTACTTCGTATATGAATTATGTCAATAATTTTAATCTGGGGTAAAGATAAATGTGCGGAAGATTTGCTCAATCAATTCCACTTGGCAAACTTAATAAAATAGATCTATACGACGAAATGTGCGGAATCTATACCGGGAGCTATAATACTGCTCCGACACAGCAGGTATTTACAGTGAGCATGTCCGGAAAGAAAAGGATTTTGAGGCCGATGAATTGGGGGCTTATCCCCTCATGGGCTAAACCGGATCGGGCCGGGAGTGGTTTTATAAACGCAAGATTTGATACTATTACAGAGAAGCCCTCATTTCGAAACGCTTACAAAAGTAAGCGATGCATAGTCCCTGTTACAGGATTTTTTGAGTGGCAGAAGGATGGTAAACATAAAATACCTTTTTTTATAAACTGCGGCAGAGATAAGGATGGTGATTTTATCCCTATGCTTCTGTGCGGAATTTATGATAAATGGATTTCCCCCAATGGTGATGAGATTGAAACTTTTACAATAATAACAACAGAAGCATCTGCCGGAATGAAATCGATTCATGACAGGATGCCATTAATTCTTGATCAGAAAAATACCATGCTCTGGCTTGGTGATGATTATAATCATGAAAGGCATAAGGATATAATAAGCTCATTTAATGCGGATATTCTTGATATTTATCAGGTTTCAGATTATGTAAATTCTTACGCGAACAATACAGAGCGCTGCATCGAGCCCATGGTAGTATGATATGGCAATAAATAAAAAGCACTTATAAATTTTAACCCCTCATCTTCGCGTAAACAGCAGCTCCCAGGGCACCGATTATCTGGGGGTCTACAGAGAGAGGCTCTATCTTTTCATTCAGGGTCTTTTCCATGGCTTTGATAAGTCCTCTGTTTTTTGCACAGCCTCCGGTCATAGTGACTTTCGGTATGATGCCTACCCGTTTAAGCAGCATAAAACAGCGTTTGGCCACAGCACTCTGAACCCCGGCAGCGATATTCTCCGGAGGGTTTTTCCCGGCAAGAAGGCTTATTACCTCGGTTTCAGCAAAAACACTGCACTGGGCAGTAACAGGAATCAGATTTTTTGCGTTCAGAGAAAGATCTGAAAAAGCAGAGATATCCATCCGGAAGATACGAGCCATAGCCTCAAAGAAACGCCCAGTGCCCGCAGCGCATTTGTCATTCATGGCAAACTCTTTCACTGTACCGTCATCATTAATTGATATGCCCTTAACATCCTGGCCTCCGATATCAACTATGGTTTTAATTGATCTGTCGCAGAAATATACCCCCATGGCGTGACAGCTTATCTCAGAAATGTTTTCACCGGCAAAAGAGATCTCGCTTCGGCCGTAGCCTGTGCCTATAAGGAAGCTAAGATCTTTAATGCTGCTGATTCCAGGTATAGTTTTAAGGGCTTGTTCGAGGGCAAGAACCGCGGTTTTCTCAGGATCGATCTCTCTGGGAACTATGGATGAACCCACGATGCCGCTGTCACTGATTATTACAGCTTTGCCTGTTGTCGAACCGATATCACATCCCCCATAGTATTCTATTGTCATTATATTATCCTTTTCGCTTTCATAACGTTCTCCATGAAATGATCCACCTGAGAGAGTATCCCTTGCCTGGAAGTGATTCTTGTATCTGAAAGATCATAATCAATAATCAGAACAGGAACCCCGGCTGTCCGGCATTTTTCTCTCATAATATTATTCAGGGCCTGAGTGTTTTTGCAGCCGATATGTCCCGCCATCCAGAGCATATCAATATCAAAGCGTTTGATTATATGAAAGATGTCATCAAAATAGTTTTCCATAGGCCCTCTAGTATGCCGGGCCATGGGGCCATTCATTATATTGCGGCCTATTCCCTGAAGCATAGACTCCCGGGAGGAGGTGTCAATAAAGGGAAGACGGTTGAAGCTCATACTGTCCATTATGCAGGTTACGCCGTATCGTTCCTCAGCCACCGCAAAAAGATCTATCACGTGCATGGTGGGCGGGTTCCACAGAAGGGCCCGGTATTTTTCGTCAGGCACAGCTGCAATTCCATTTTTCAGATTATCCTCAGCCAGTTTAACCAGTCTGCGGAAAACTTGTGTTGATGACTTAAGCCCTGAGCAAACATTGAAATACCACAGGTGGGATATGTAAACAGCTTCAGCCGCTAGAGGTGCCGGCCTTGCGCTGATCATCTCCCAGAGCTGCAGCTCATACTCCGACATACGGTTGCGCTCTTCGCATATCTCTTTTAGCCGGTCCCAGTCTATGCGGCCGGGTGTATGGTCTTCTAGCCAGGAGATCATTCTTTTAAGCTCGCCTGCGAAATATATTTCAGCCCGTTCATCTTTGAAATTGTGGGGGATATCAAGTCTGAAAATCGGTGCTTTTATCTTTTTTTCAACATAGATGTAGGATGACATTCCCCCGTCACAGGGAAGGTTGGATGTGATAACTGCCTTTGCCTGAGGCAGTCTGTCTTTTACTGTTATGCCTATGACAGCCTTAGGCAGGCTGCACAAGTCAGGGGGCACACCTTCATTCTCAGCAGCATCTATATATTCCTCCATTGAATCGGGTACAATCATTGGAAGAATAATTCCAAGCAGTTCAGGCATCCAGGGTGAAAGCCCCATAGCCCTCAGTATCTCAGGGGGAACCATATCCTCATGGAGCACCAGTTTATCCTGCCTGTGAAATATCCCCTCTATATAGTTTATCATCTCTTTAACAACACCGTTGAGCATCATACCAACAGCTCTGCGGTAATTGCCTCTTCGGCCAATAGAGAGTTTTGTTACAAGCCGGTTGACTTTCGCGAAATCAAGAAGCCAGGGGTAGCGTCTGATATCCCTTATCATATCAAAGGGTCCGTGTTTGATGCTCATCTTTGCCATTTCCATGAGATTAAGCATCTTATAGCCGGATGTAATTGCTGTGTCTTTTAGAGATGGTTTGCCCATAAAAATAGTTCTCCGTTTATCTTACTTACCCATACTCTCGATAAATGCCTGAACCCTGGTACGAAGCTGCCCCTCTCCGCTCTGACGGTACTCCCGTTCCAGGCGGAGAACAGGTATCCCCTTTGCCCGAAGCTTATCAGTGAGAGCTGAACTCTCAACACCCCAGGTATCGCAAAACTTGATTGATTCTATGATTACGCCGTCAGCTCTGTACTCCTCCGCTATTTCAGCGATATAATTTGCCCGTGAATTGAAGCCTTCCATCATACGGGGGCAGCGGTTAACCTCAAGAGAACGGCGGGCAAGGGCTTCGAAAATATCCCCGGAAGTGCCAACAGGTTCAAGGCCTGGAAATGAACCGGTGCAGTACCGGTCAGCTACAACCAGAGCCCCCTGTGATTCAATAACGCCGGTGTATTCAGGATCATCCAGCCCGCTTCCTGTAATCATAAGCCGGGCCCGGTATCCTGAAATACCCTCTGACTCTTCCGCTGTTTTTTGATATTTTTCTATAATAGGCATCATATATTCAGCAGGGGATACCCGTGCTGCCATTATAAGGCGATGATACTGTGTGCCTGTAAATGGGGGATTTTTTAATTTACGCATAGTTCCGATAGCGCTGAGGGCACTGTTAAGAGCGTTGGTTTTTTCAACAGCTTGTTTAATCGACTCCCGGCTCATGTCAGTATCAAACTGTTTTTCCAATGCAGAGGCCAGACGGTTCATCTCTTCAATAGTCCACTCTATGGCCGCGTCTCCGGCTTTGTGTGGGATATCAAGAATATAACTGAAATCCTGTTTTTTCAAATAATCAAGATTATCGTGAAGCCGCCTCAGATGGTCGCAGCCTGTCGTAAAAATATAACCCCTCAGGAAATCGTAACGGTCATTCAGGGTGAACTCCAGAAGGCTCCGGGCGTATGAGCAGATCACACTTGAAAGATACAGATCAGCCATCTCTGTACCTGTCCCGCCCGGCGCTCGCATCCGCACAGGGAAAAGTTTACCCGTTGAGAGCAACGCCTCAGGAACCAGGCTGCATGCGTACCCCAGGGGAATCATCCCTTCTTCCACAGCTTTTTGTATAAGCGGGTTATATGGTTTTTCAAGCAGGGCTTTAATGTCAGCATCAGTTGCTGTCATGATTTTTCTCTATGCTGATTGCCGGTGTTTGAAGGAAATATCCCCATGGAGTTCAGAGCTTTTTTCACTGATTCAAAGGCAGGGGAACTTTCAAGAATAAGAAAATTTTTTTCTTCGATATCGGCATTTCTGATTTCACTGTCTTCAGGTATAATTCCCAGAAAAGGTATATTTTCCGGGAGTGTTATCCGCTTGATTTCTTCCGGATTTCTGACCCTGTTTATAATAAGGCCTGCACGGTCAAATCTGACAGCTTCTCCGGCAACATCATATATTGTGCTCGCGACTCTTATTCCTTTTACAGATAGATCGCTTATTAGTATAAGATGAGTGACCTTCTCCAGAACCCGGCGGTTAACCTGTTCTACTCCTGCCTCTGCGTCGATTACTACGTAGTCAAAATTTTCAGAGATAGATGCTATAATATCTTTCAGGATATCATTAACCTGACAGTAGCAGCCGTCTGTCTCGGGACGGCCGATACTTAGGAAGACCAGATTTTCAATCTCATGAAGGGCTCCGGTCATCTTATAATCAAGAAGAGAGAGCACTTGCTCTTTGTCTCCCGCACCGCCGGTTTTAACCAGCTCAATAAATTCATTTCGTATGTTATCCACTGTGGTTTTGACTTTAATGTTCAGTGCTGTAGCAAGGCCCACAGACGGATCAGCATCAATCGCCAGAACACGGTTGCCTTTATTTTCAATAAGAGCTTTGACAATAAGGGCTGAGGCTGTTGTCTTGCCAACCCCACCCTTACCGCATAGAGAAATTATTGTGTTTGTTTTTTCGCCGGTCATTTGTCCCTCCGCATATTTCTCAGTCCCTCAACCTCGGTGCATATTTCCGTGTAATCACAGCTGCCGCAGTCAAAGGAGAGCTCTGTTGCCATTTTATTCATTGCGCTTATCCTTTTTTCTACTGTTGATCCAGTTGGAGCAAGACTTCTCACATCTTCTGTGGATGAAGTGATAAAGATGAATTCAATCCCTTCGACAAACTCAAGTCTGTTATATATAGCTGATAGGGCGCCGGCCAGGTGGACAAAACCGAAACCTCGTTCAATAGCTTCTTTACCTACACGGCTCCATTCCCGCATGTACTGGGAGGCTGCACGCATCATGTAGCCCTTGAGGTTAAGGTCATAACGGGCCATATCTATCTGCCGGTGCCGCTCATAACAGTTGTTTTCATCCATGCCTTTTAACTTGAGAAGAACAACTTTTCCGAAGGGGAGGCTCTGCATCCTGTCAATAATGATTTCTGAGCCGTGTTGGATGTGCGTCACGTGTGCATTTCCAATATGGCTGAATATCCCTCTTTTAAAGGATCCGGTGCTGTTTCCTCTGGATTCTGAAATGTCAGGGCCGATAAGGTTTATACAACCGTTTTTAATGAGGTCGCTTTTTTCAGTCCAGACCATGAAAGATACAGACTCTTTTTCAGGACAGCCCAGCTCAATTGCTGTATCTGAAGCAAGCACAAGATTGCCCCTTTCTCCATCAGGCCATGTTTTATTGACGGCCTTAAGCTCCCGTAGAGTGCCTGCGGTTTTTTTATTATCAAGAAAAGAGCGCAGGTCCTCTATGTTATCATCGAAGAGGTTCATCTCTTACTTTTTTCCCGAAAGTGTATCTTCAGCTATTAGGGCTGCCCCCAGAGCGCCGTTAATCTGAGGATCAGCAACAGGTTTCAGATCAATACCCAGAGCCTCTGCCAGAGCGGCAAACATCCCGCTGTTTTTTGCCACACCCCCGGTCATTACAGCATCAGGCTCCGGTCCGATGCCCCTGACAAGAGAGGCAGCTCTGTTAGCAACAGCCTTGTGAAGAGCACTTATTATATCAGGGATCTCTTTGCCTTCGTTTATCAGAGATATTATCTCTGTTTCAGCAAATACAACGCACTGGTTGGAGATTGTGAGTATTTCCGTTGATTTTTGAGAAAGGGCGCCCATATCTTCGAGGGCTATGTCAAGAGAATCAGCAATGATTTCAAGAAAGCGACCTGTGCCCGAGGCACACCTGTCATTATATACATAGCGTATAACTTCACCTTTGTTGTTGATCTTTATCGCCTTTGCGTCCTGACCTCCGATATCAATAATTGTCCGGGTGCCCGGCGCCTGGTGGAAAGCCCCCCTTGCGTGACAGAGGATCTCAGACTCAACTGAGTTCACAAAGGGGATATGTTTACGGCCGTAGCCTGTACCTACCAGGCGCTCAATATTTTTCATATCAATACCCGCGGTCGCGCATGCCAGCTCCATCACAGCCAAAGCCGATTGCTCAGGTCTGGCTGTGGCTCTGATTATCTCCCTGGCAATAATCTTTTTGTCTTTCAGTATCACAGCCTTTGCCGTGAGAGAACCTATATCACATCCGGCGGTTATCATATCCTTTCCCCATTGGAAACTGCTTCAGCGTAGAGGGCCGCGCCTATTGCTCCTGCCAGCTGAGGGTCATCCTTTCTTATTCTTTTAATGTGTATGCCCAGGGCCTTTTCAAGGGCAGTGACAACGCCGCTGTTTTTCGCCACACCTCCGGTCATGCATACCTCTCTTTCAATGCCGATGCTGCTCACAAGTGTTGACATCCTCGAAGCCATGGCATTGTTTATTCCCGCCGCGATATCTTCTATGGGTGTCCTTTCGTTCAGGTGCTGGATAACATCCGCCTGGGCCCACACAGTGCAGGCTGAAGCAAGGGTAACGGGATTCTTTGACCTGATAGAAAGCTCTCCCAGGTCGGAAAGTTCAACTCCCATGACCTTGGCCATAACTTCGAGAAAGCGGCCGGTGCCGGAAGCGCACTTGTCATTTGTAATGAATTTAACCATCTCCCCCTTTTCATCCAGCCTCATGGCCTTGCAGTCCTGGCCGCCGATATCTAACACTGTCCGGGCTGAGGGCATAAGCCAGCGGGCGCCTTTTGCGTGGCAGGCGATCTCTGATACAGCCTGTTTTATAAATGGAATTTTGTCACGTCCGTAGCCTGTGCCCACACAGCAGATGATATCCGTCATTGATAAACCGGTTTTTTCAAGGGTGCTGTTTATTACAATGTCAGCTGACTCCCAGGGCCTGGGTTTTGATTTTACGATTATTGAGGATAGAATTTTACCATCCTTCATGATAACCGCCTTAGAGGTGAGTGATCCAACATCAATGCCGGCCGTAATCATATTATTCTCCTGACTTTAAGAAACTCGAGAAACCTCTCTTCTGTTGCCTCCCATGACTGAACCCGTTCGTCAAAGGCATCCGAGTACATGATATAGGTGGGATATCCCGCTGCCTCTGTATCTCTCGCCAGAAGCTTCACCATGCCCCAGGTGTTTCTGCATCCGGGAGTGCCGTTGTAAACTATGATATCTGTGCTGTACATCTTTGCCAGGGCAAGAGTATCTTCAAGCCACATGTTCGGTGCGTCATAGGGGCCTCTTATTGATTTGATCATGGGCATCCGTGAGTTGATGCCTGCAAGGGTGTCGATCATTGAATCGAGGCTTGATGTGTCCACCCTGTAGGCGGCTTCTTCTTTGCCGTAGACTTTAACGTGAGGAACGTTTTCAGCCCAGAGACGGCTTAGTATATTTCCGCAATAGCTTATCCCCTCCCGCTCAAGCATCTGCCAGAGCTGAAGGTTCTGAGCATAGTGGTCTATGTAGCAGAAGAAAGCTCTGATCTTTTCCTGTCCGCCTTTAAGACCCGGCCTTTTCATTACCGCGTTCTCAGTAGCGGTCTTAAGCATAGATTCAAGAACCTCAGTGCATTCGGGCATACCCGCAAAAAGAAACCGTGAGGCATAAAGAAAAAGGTTATAGGTAACAGGTATGGGGCTGGGTATAATCCTGGCCATCTCTTCGAGTTCAGCAATAATGATATCCTGCTTGTGAAGTTCGTCAAGGCGGGCTTTCAGCTTTTCAATTTCGAGCTTTTTTCCGGTCTGCTCTTCAAGAAATTTTATCAGGGCCTTGTAGTCTTCCCTGTGGTACTCATTAGAGCGGGCTCCTGTAAGGTCAGGGGGCATGTCCAGCTGAAAGAAAGGTTTATCAAGATAAGCCGATGCAAAGGCAAAGGCATTGGCGTTTGTATCACAGACCCCGGGGGAGTCTGTTACTATCATATCAATCTCAGCCCCAACTCCCGCCAGATATGCTCCGATGGTTCCCCGCTGGGATGAACAGGATGTTTCAGTGAATCCGGCCTCATTGCAGAAATCGAGAAAATCAGCTGTACCCCTTTTGTAGGTAAAGGTCATCATTACAGAAATTACTTCGAGACCCACCGGGATGATATCCATGGCATAAAAGATTGCCGGTGAAAAACAGAAGGTTGTGGCCGCGGTTTTTAAGCCCCGCTCTTTAGCATTAATAATATTTTCGAGATACTTCGAGCTCATATCAAGAAATTTCCGGCCGGGCTCGCCGCATTCCATTATAGGTTCAACAACTCCTTTAAAATAGGGGATATACTTCAGTGTGTTCAGGTACTCTTTCTCTGTTCCTGATTTCAGCCTGGCAGCTGAGGCAAAGGCGTTGCAGAGCATCCAGTCAAAATTATATTCTCTCAGTTCTTTTCTCATCGGGGAACCATCCTTCTATCAAGTCTTTCAAGAAAGGCGTCAATACGCATCTTCATTCTGCCTGTTTCAACAAGGGGGCCGTATTCACGCTCAAGCCGCATGCATGGAATACCTTCTTTTTCAAGGTCTCTTTCGAAAAGTCCATTCTCTGACCCGTGAAGGTCGCAGAAGCGGATGTTTTGCAGAATGACACCGTCAATATTTGCGCTTTTAATTTTTTCTTTTAGGGATAGCAGACGTTTTTTATAATCACCGTACATTCTGGGGCACTCGTTGTGGCTGAGATATCGGGCAACAAGGGCATCTATCGGGTTAATATTTTCATCAACAAAATCGCTGTAGAGCCTTGAACCGAAACAGAGGTTATCCGCCGCAACCAGTCCACCGCTGCCTTCGATTATACGCACCAGATCAAGGTCATCATTGGCGCTGCCCACCAGCATAATACGGCTGCGGCCCGGTATGCCGGGAGCCTCACTCATCTCCGATATATAGTCTTCAAGGATTGAATTATATATTTCTCTGGGCAGGGCTGTCCCCGCCAGAACAACCCCAAGTGCCTCTGTTCCGGTGAAGGGTGGAGCCTCCCGGGTTCTCAGGCTGTCAAAACGGGCCAGAAGTTCCCTGGAGCGGTTGTATAGTTTTATTGATTCAGAGAGTTTATCATTGTTGATATCAGCGCCGAAATGAGAGTTTAGTGCACCGATAAGCCTTTTTGTCTCCTCTGTGAACCACTTCACTGTGTAGTCTGTAAATTTATGAGGCACACCAAAGTGAAAGAAAAATCCCGGAATGATTCCCTCAATATCATCTCCCGCTTTCCTCCAGCACTCATCAAGCCTGCGCATAGAGTCGCAGCCGGGTGTAATAATAATTCCGTCGAGAAAACCAAATTTTCCCTCGCCTGCAAGCTGAAGCATACACTTGGGGAGGCTGCAGATAAATGGACCGAAGTAGGTATCCCCGATTGTGGTATCAGCCGCGCTGAAACCCCGTACTCTGAAAGGCAGAAGACCGGCAGAATGAAGTATCTCATCAGGAACATAGGCGCAGGTGTATCCAACAACCCTGCCGCCACGGTTTTTCCATTCGTTTACATAATTGTTTTCAAGAGCTGATATTGCTTCAATAAATTTATTCATGGCCGGCCTCCATCACCTTGAGGGACCTGTTCAGATAATCAAGGGCTTCATTCATCTCAACAGGGTTTTCTTTTCTTGCGGAAGAGATTATATCCCCGATCCCTTTAAGTATTGGCGGGAGAAGCACCGGTGCTGACGGCTTAACAGATTCAGCTATATCCCCTGAAATGAGCCGGACTGTTTCAGCAGCTTCCAAAGAATCAAGGGATGAAAAAAACTGGGACAGCAGGCCTTTAATAATATCAGGGTTAATTTCATATATCCGGTTGATGAGCTCGCAGAAGCGGCTTACAGTAGATGCAAGCTCCTGAAAGTCAATTTCGCCAAGACCGCTTGAGACTAAAGCTTCAATCTCCTCATCGTTAAAACTTTTTTCAACAGAATCAAGGGTTCTATCAATATGGACCGCGGATGATGCCGCCTTCCGGAATTCTGTCATAAGTTTTTCTTTCACTAGATCCCGGTTGTTGTTAACAGTTTCTGAAAAGGATCTGCCTATCTGCTCTCTGATTTCGCACAGCATAACAGATGCTTTCAGAAGTAGGGGTATATTTATTGACTCAGTTATCTTTATGCTGATTTTTTCAAAAACCTCAGGCAGGGCAGGTCTTCCCGGGTCGCCTATAAGGGCACTGCCTGTATGAATCTTCCTCACCAGCTCGGAGAGCTCATTTATGATACCGCTGACCTCTTTTGTATCTATTTCGCTTATGAGAGAAAGAATTACATCAGTGAGAAGATCAGGTGCCATCCTGTTAAGTGGGGCAGCTGTTTCTCTTATCCCTCTCAGGGCAGTGTTTGAAAGGGCCGGTATAAAAGAAAGAATGCATACAACTTTTGCCGGATATCTCCACAGCTCTTCATTCATCATCCGTATATATGGCCCGCTTCTGGCAGATGACCTGTCAAGGGCCTCTCTGAGTTCTCCGAAATCAACAGCTTCAATAAATCGTCTGAAGTTTTCTCTGGCCTCATTGCTTACTTCATTTTCAGAAGGGGATAACCTTATCTCTTTTAAAGCAAAACTTTTTGCAATACTCCGGGAAAGAAACCATGCAATAACGCGCTTAAATGGGTTGCGGCCCGCCCATGATTTAATAAAAGCGGGAGCCGCGCCTCTGATTATAGTCCTGCTGATATCCGTGTCAGCGGCAGAGCGGGCAATATCTTCAATCAGATTTTTATTTACCATTTGAGTTCTCCTTTGATGCAGTTCAATAATTGAATAAATTTTTCATTCCGGTCGAAGTGCTAACGGATAACCGGAATCTCCTGAAAAAATCAGTGGTTGTGAAATTCCCTAATGCGCGGGAATGACATCATCTGTAAAATTAATCTGCTTTCTTCTCCTCGATAAAAGGCTGAATCAAAGCGCTGAAACGGTCGATCTCTTCACCATAGTTCGGGGATACCGGAGTAAGCACAGAGAGAAGCACCAGCCCCATAATATGAACAAAGATTGATCGGGCAAATTCTGCTGTAATATTCAGTTTCTCTGACATTATCTTTATATAAAGATCAGAGAAGATTCGGAACACTTTTTCTGACTCTTCAGGGGGTGCGGTTCGTTTCATATCTATGGTCAGCAGCATAAGGTTTTTATAAAAGTCACCTTTCTCTTTCCAGAAATCAATCATAAGCCTGAACCGGTCCACATGGCTGCCAGTTGATTCCGCTCTGCGGATATATTCAGCTGTGTTAATCTCTCCTGCACGGGATATAAGCTGCCCGAGAATACTTTCTTTTGTCGGAAAATAATGATAAAGGGTTCCGGTAGATACACCAACTTCGGCAGCGATCTCCTTCATGGTTATGTTCGCGTAACCCTTTGAGCTGAAAAAGCTGAAGCTCTTGTCCAGCATTTTCTTTCTGTAATCATCATGATCTACTATTTTAGGCATTCTTTTTAACCAGATGTTTTGCAAGCCTCTTTGCCAGACAGATCAGGGTAAGAGTGGGAGGCAATCCCCATGGTTCGGGGATAACTGAACAATCGCATACATAAAGATTCTCATATCCTTTCAGCTTCAGGTCTGAATCAAGAAACTCTCCTATTTTAACGGTTCCACCCGGGTGGGCAGCAAGATAGCAGGTTTTATATATTCCCGTTGCTCCGGCTTTTTCCAATATCGCTTTTGCTCTTTCATACCCTTTGTTGAGTTTTTCTCTATCCAGATCAGTAAGGTATTTTCGAACTCCCCCCCGGTCAGTGAGGCGACCTGAAAGTTCATCCCTTATTTTTATCATAATGCGCAGGGTGCGTCCTGTTTCCAAAAACCGCCAGAACCTGAATGTCTGGGCGGTGAAAACCTGATCTATCACGAATGGCAGAGGCATATCTGTCATAACAATTCCATCTTTGTCAAAGTGGCATCCCGCTGTCATGGGAATCTCATCTTTGCGGGCTTTCACATCTTTCACTTTTCCGCAAACAGTTATCAGCGGATCATAGAAAAAGGTTTTACCTGTGTCTTTAAGGTTCATTTTTCTGAGTATTACCGGAGTTCCTATGCCTCCGGCCGCTATAATTATATTCTCCGCCAGGGCCTTTGTCCATTTTCCTTTGTGTTTGAATTCTACTCCGACAGCCTTTTTCCCATGAAAAATAATTTTGTCTACTCTTGCTTTGTTAATTATCTCAGCGCCTTTTGAGAGAGCCTCATCAACATACATCTTTGCGCTCCACTTAACACCCTTAGGGTCGCCGTAATATCCGAAGGGGTCTCCGGGGCTCCATTTGTTCTGATACATGAATTTTTCAATGAGGTTCCAGTCATACCCCAGAGATTTAGCGCTTTCCATAATCTTTGATGCCATAGGGGTTACCATATCCGGTTTGAGAGTAGCAATGGGCAGTTCCTTGCGTGCCTCTTTTTCCTCTTTCGTAACATCAATACCGTATTTTGCCAGCATCTTGTGAGGTACCGGAAAACACGTGCCGTAATAAAATATAGAGCTCCCGCCGGTTGTAATTCCTCTTACCATGCCGAGAAAATTTCGCCACACTATCAACAGCCCTTTTCCGGGCCAGCACTGTTCTCTTATATATTTCCAAAGAGTTCCTTTTACAGGACCGCCGGGGCCCCATTCGAGGATAAGAACCCGTTTCCCTTTTGCGGTGAGTTCCTTCGCAGTGGTCGCACCCCCCGGGCCAGAGCCTACAATAATCGCGTCATAGTTTTGAGATAATGTTTTCATATCTACCCCGCATTTAAAAAAATAAAGTTGATTGATTATTTTTATTTCGAACAGTCAATATAAATTAAAGTAATATCTAATTTTAGTCAAGCATGAATAAACATTTTATTTAAAAAATTCACTATGTTCTAAAATATAGGAAAATACATAAGTGCGCCATGATAGTTTTAGCATGAAATAAATCAGGAGTATGATGCGGGAGTAAATAATATCATCCGGAGAATACCCCCTAAATCCACCTGCGGGGGACTTAGGATAAGATGTTGATAAATAATAGCGGCGATTCGCGAATATCATATTAAAGTCTCCCCCTGGAGTTGAGTAGGGGGGAGAGCAATTAAAATATTAAAGTTCCCATTTTAAAATTGTGTTTAACTCTTCTTTGCTCAGCTTCCCGAATTTAGGCATTCTTCCCGCAGTAACTGAATCAGTTATTATTGATTTTTTTGAACATATAAGTTCTTTAGTCGCAAAATCACCCTTGTGGCACAATCCGCATTTATCTTTGATAACATTTACTGTTTTTTCGCCGGGAAGTTTGGCGCATTTTTCTGCTTCATAGTCCTGAAGTTTCATTCCGCTGCAGGCTGAAAGAATTAAAGCTGTGATTGTCAGTGAGGAAAATAGTTTAAATTTCATTGAATCTCCATGTTGTTAATTTGTCACGTTGTTGTAATGTTATTATGTATCAGGGGGTTTGTTGTCTATCAATTTAATTGTGTTTCAATAAATGTTATTATTTGAATTTGGATTGGTATGATGTAGAGACGCAGCATGATGCGTCTCTACGGAAAACAATACCAATGGCGGATACAAATTACAATACATCTCTACCTATAATTATTAAATTTTACAAAATCTTTCAGATCTCTTCTCCATGCTCTCGGCAGGAGTTTGACACCCGGTTTAAGGTACCCCACTGTAATCAGAAGAGGAATAAGTCTGTCTTCCGGAATGTTAAACTCTTCCTTAATTTTATCTGATGAAAAACCGTCCATAGGGTGAGTTTCAAGACCAAGGCCCTTTGCCGCCAGCATAAGATTCATTGCAAAGAGGGAGGTGTTCTTTATTGCGAATAATTTTCTGGCTAAACTATCCTTGTCTCCATGTGCATTAAAGGGCATTGCCCTGGTTGATTCTGCTGCTTCAGGTTTTATATATCCGAGATCTACCCAGCTTTTTACCATGCTGTCAACATTCTCTTCGATTGCATTGGGATTCGCGATTATAATAAGAGTTGCAGAGGCTTCGGTTACCTTCGGTTGATCATACGAACACTTTCTGAGAATTGCTTTTCTCTCGGGATCGTTTACAACAACAACTTCCCATGGCTGAAGGTTAAGACTTGATGGAGCAAGGTTTGCCAGAGAAAGCACTTCGTTTATCTGCTCATCTGAAACGGTTCTATCGGGGTCGAAAAAGTTAATCGATCTTCGTTCTTTAATCGCATCGAGTATATTCATTTTAAAACTCCTTTTATTTAAAGTTCATTCGTGTATAACGTTACAGTATTTTATAAACAAATTCAAGTTTAATTCCTTATATAAATGTGATTACCTCACTATCTACTCCCCTTTGAAATTTGGTTCTCTTTTCTGCGCGAAAGCTGAAATGCCCTCAACCATATCTTTTGTTCCGAAGAGTTTTGCAAGCTCTTCACGCTCTGTCTTGAGGTGTGTTTCTCTGTCGGAGCTGTGAGCATTCGCAAAAATTTTAAGTACAGCTTTTACTGCAAGTGGCGGGCGTTTCGATATCTCTTCTGCAAGTTCCAGTGCCTGGTGAAGAGTGTCGTCCTCTTTTGTCAGTCTGTTTACAAGTCCAAGCTCTATTGCGCGTTCAGATTCAATCTGTCTTCCAAGAATAATATACTCTATTGCTTTGGTTTCACCTATGAGTTTAGGTAGACGCAATGTCCCGCCGTAACCGGGGATAATTCCAAGATTGGTTTCTGTAAGTCCTATGCGTGCCCCTTTTTTCAGTAAACGGAGATGACATGCAAGAGCGAGTTCACATCCGCCGCCAAGAGCATGGCCGTTGATTGCGGCTATTACCGGTTTCTCAAACTCCGCAATTCTGTTAAAAAGATCCTGTCCTCTTTTAAGAAAATCAACCGGTGTAAAATCTCCGAATCCTCCGGAAAGATCTGCACCTCCGCAGAAAATTTTATCTCCTGAGCCTGTGATTACTATTACCCTGATACTATTATCTTTTTCGCATCTATCAAGAAGATCTTTAAAACCTTCAAAAACATCGTGGCTCAATTGATTAGCTTTTGGTCTGTTGATTGTAAGAATGGCCGTCATTCCCTTCTGTTCAAAAAGCACTGCATCTGTCATAATCTTTCTCCTGATGTGAATTTGGTATTGTGTTTAAGTTATTAGTACAGTTGAAACATGAAAGAGGTAAGAAGAGAATATAATTAAATAAGCCTGCATTCACAATTTAAAGCATTAGATGCAAAATCAAAAAGCTTTTTATCTGAAGAAATGAATAATTCTGGAGTACAGATAATAGCAGATGCAAGCTGAAGAGCATCAAGTGTTTTGATATGATATTTATTCAGGCAATTTATTGCTGTGCTGATGGTATTCTCTGTGAATGGAAGGGAGTTATAATTAGGTAGTTCACACCTGAAATTATTGTATGCCAGAGTAAAAGTTTCATTGCTGATTGACTGGTTTTTTAATTTACGATTGAATACAGAAATCATTTCAATCGAAGTTATTGATGATATTGAAATTATGTATGATTTTGAATAAAAAGTATCGATTTGGGATGACCCATATTCTTTAACATATCTTTTAGCAAGAGATGACGTGTCAATGAAAACTACCACTCAGACTCCCCCCGTAATTTGACAGTCGTTTCAGAGCTGGATTCTCCGATCGATTTACCTCTTTTAATATCTTTTATCCACATTTCCGGATTAGTGTTTTTTTCATTATATTTATTAATTAAAAATTCGATATAATCAAAGACTTCCTGTTGAACATGCGGAGGTAATTTTTCAATTTCCGTAATAACGTTCATTATTTCCTCTTTCTTAACTTTACAAATAAAATTAATAATAATTACTCATAAATCAAGAAAAAAATGATTGTCTTGTATATTTTTAAGTATCTATTTATAAACTGATAGTAAAATAGATCTTCTCTATGCCGGAGTTGCAGCGTATACTGAATTATACATTTTTTGAGCTGTTTTATTTTAAATGTAATTTGAGATAATTGTAAATAAGTTCTTTATAATGGTGTTATGAAAAAAAATCTGATTTTTGCAGGCGGGGGGCATGCCCATATTCATGCACTTTCTAATCTTAATGAATTTGTCAAGGCGGGAGCTTTAGTTACTGTTGTAAATAAATCGCGGTTTCATTACTACTCAGGGATGGGGCCGGGACTTCTTTCGGGATATTATACAATAGATAAAACCCGTTTTGACATAAAAAAAATTGTGGAATCTCACGGCTGCAGGTTTATCGAAGCTGAGGTCCAGCTGGTAATTCCCGATGAAAAGAGAATAGTTTTATCCGGCAATATCTCTTTAAACTATGACCTGATTTCATTCAACACAGGGAGTGAAGTGATCCCTCTCCATATTGACGGAGAGATGGACAATCTCTATCCTGTTAAGCCTCTTGAAAATATATCTCTGATTCGCGAAAGGATTCTTGCGGTAAAAAAAATTGATATTGCAGTAATCGGCGGAGGTGCCGCCGGAGTGGAAATTGCAGCTAATCTCAGCGAACTCGCTTCCAGGAATTCCGTTGACGCGGATATATCAATAATCAGTAGAGAGCACCTTCTTCCGGGATATAGTGAATCTTTTTATTTAAAAACTTTAAAATATCTTAAGCGGAGAGATGTGAATATTTACGAATACAGAGATGTCGAGAGGATTGATTCGGATAATATATACTTCAGGTCGGGTGAAAAGATCGGCCATGATATTGTGATAAATGCTTCAGGGATAAAATCATCATCTCTCTTCTCGGAATCGCGGATGAGGACAGGCGATGACGGCGGGCTGCCGGTGGACAGATATCTTCACTCAGAGGATTATCCCGGAATTTTTGCCGGAGGAGATTGTATTTCATTCGAACCTGCTCCGCTTCATAAGGTGGGAGTTCACGCTGTGCGGGAGGGTATTATTCTGCATCGCAATCTCCTTGCGTACATTAAAGGTGAAAAACTGCAGGAGTTTAAACCTCAGAAAAATTATCTGGCGATTCTGAATATGGCTTATAGAAAGGGGATTATGCTGTGGAAGGGGGCTGTATTTTCCGGTACGATTCCATTTTATCTGAAGTATTATCTCGATAGTTCGTTTATGAAAAAGTACCGGTAAACAGGAGGTGTGAAAAAGTGAGAGCTCTGATTATTATACTTTTATTATTTCTTTCTCTGACGGTTTCCGCGGATAATGCAATTAACCTGGGATTTAATAATCTTTCAGAGTGGGAACCTCTGAAATTTCCCAAGATCAAAACTTACAGCAGGTATTCGATAGTTCCGGAAAACGGGAAAAATATTCTCCTCTGCGAGTCAAATGCGTCAGCATCGGGACTGATTTTAAAAAAGACTTTTAACATATATCAGTACAACAGACTCAAATGGAAATGGAAAGTATCAAATGTTTACAACAATGCCGATCCGCGCAAAAAATCGGGCGATGATTTTCCCATACGGATTTATATAATTTTCAAGTATAATCCCGAAAAGGCAACCCTGTATGAGAAAACAAAATACAATGCTGCAAAACTTATTTACGAAGAGTATCCTCCTCACAGCAGCGTTAACTATGTATGGTCAAGCAGTGTTATTCCGGAAAGGATGATTACAAGTCCATACACGGATAGAGTTAAGCTTATACTCCTTCAGAAGGGACCGGAGAAGGTTAACAAATGGATTACAGAAGAGGTAAACATTCTTGAGGATTATAAACGGGCTTTCGGCGAGAACCCGCCAGAAACAGCCAGCCTTGCAATAATGAGCGACTCGGATAATACAGGTGAATCTGCAAAGGCATTTATTGAGTATATTCAGATTAAGTGAAGTTGTGTGAAGTGTTTAATAAATATCTTTATTAAACTGATTATAACCAGAATCTTAATGCCCCCCAACCCCCCGGAGGTGGGCTTTTAAAAATGTAATGTATTGAGGCCCACCTCCGGGGGGTTGGGGGGCTGGAAATTTGATGTACGAATAGTTTACTTTGCAAAGAACCGGATGCATTAAAAAAAATAAATTTTTTTCACTGAATATGTCACAGTATACTTTTAAATCTGTACAAGTAACTGTAAATTAAAATAATGTCTCCCCCGTTCACGGGGGAGATGCCCAAAGGGCAGAGGGGGGAGTATGAAAATTGAAGTGTTAACAATTGTCTCATTGGCAGCTGTGTTTGCAATGAGCTGCAGCGGGAAGGGGTCTGTCTCTATCGGCGTGAAAGATGGAAAGCTCACTGCGTGTCCGGATAAACCGAACTGTGTGTCCTCCATGACAGAGGATAAATCTCATTTTATTGAACCGCTTACTTATACAGGCAGTTCTGAAAAAGCGAAAAATGCACTCCTTGAGATAGTAAAATCTCTGGATAGAACACAAATAATTTCAGATTCTGAAAATTATATTCACGCGGAATTCAGATCAAAACTCTTCCGTTTTGTTGATGATGTGGAATTTTTAATCGATGATAAAACAAAAACTGTACATGTACGGTCTGCATCGAGAGTCGGCTATTCAGATATGGGTGTAAATGGTAAACGGATAGAGAGTCTGCGTGCTCTCTTTATCGAAAAAATGAAGTAGCAAAAAAAAGCCGCTGATATAGTATCAGCGGCGTATGAATGGAGTCCCCTGAGTGACTGACTCAGAGGATAATTGATTATGTTAACTTACAAAAAAATGGTTTCTTCTGCTGTCTGGCGGAAGATTTTAATAATTTATATGTAAACATCCAGAATGTAAATGGGGGGATAAACTTTATTTTCAGCAGGGGAAATCCCCTATATAGACAAACTGCTGTTATACGATCAATGGATTGGATTAGATCTTGTCATCGTATACTGATTTATTTAAAAAATGAGATTTCTCACCTGAAGAACTGAAGGAAGTTCGAAATGACAGGAAAAGTTACATTTTTCATTTCGAACGTATGTGAGAAATCTTAAGTTTAAGGCAAGAATAAGATTCATCAGTCGCTACAAATGACAGATTGTGTACTATTTCATTCATTAAATGCTGCAATAAAAAAAAGAGCATATATCCACGCTGTTTTCGGTGTTGGTGATAATAGAGCATTGTTCGCAATACACAAGTTCAGGAGTTCCTTTTCAATAAAAAATAAAAAAAAAGTACAAATTGGTGACCGGAATCAATTTATTATATATATTACTATTCAAATACTTGAACAGAGGAATTACTATGTCTGATAATAATAGCAAACCGCCTAAATTGACCACTTCAAATAATGAATTACTCGGTATGGACGCTGAATCAATAAAAAAATCTTTTGTTAATCACATGGAGTTTTCTCTCGGGAAAGATGAATATGCGGCTACTGCACAGGACTGCTACAGCAGTATAGCTTTAACTGCACGGGATCGCCTTATTGAGAGATGGATCAGTACACAACAGGCATATTATAAGAACAACGCAAAGAGAGTTTATTATCTATCCCTTGAATTTCTAATAGGGCGGACCCTGGGGAACAGTCTTATAAATCTGGGTCTGGATGGTGAAGCTGATAAGGCTATGCATGAACTCGGATATGAGCTTGAAGAACTCCGTGAAAAGGAGTGGGATGCTGGACTTGGAAATGGTGGTCTGGGGAGGCTTGCCGCATGTTTTCTCGATTCTCTCGCAACGCTTGAACTACCTGCAGTCGGTTACGGGATAAGATATGAGTATGGAATATTTTTTCAAAGTATAAGAGACGGCTATCAGATAGAGACTCCAGATTACTGGCTGCGGCTCGGCAACATCTGGGAATTCCCCAGGGCTGAATTTATGTATGTGGTAAATTTTTATGGACGGGTAGAGCAGTATAGCGATGAAAAGGGGAAACTGAAAAGCAGATGGGTCGATGCCGAAGAGATCATAGCTATGGGTTATGATACACCTGTTCCCGGTTATAAAAACAATACCGTTAATAATCTGAGATTGTGGTCCGCAAAGGCTTCGCGGGAGTTCGATCTTAATTATTTTAACGATGGCGATTATATTAAAGCGGTTTCAGCAAAATCCGTTTCTGAAAATATCACCAAGGTTTTATATCCTAATGATAATATTTTCGAAGGGAAAGAGCTCCGTTTAAGGCAGGAGTATTTCTTTGTTTCGGCAACAGTTCAGGATATAGTCAGACGATTCAAAAAAACACATAGTAATTTCAAAGAGTTTCCAGATCAGGTTGCTATTCAGCTTAACGATACTCACCCTGCAATTGCCATTCCGGAACTTATGAGGATTCTCCTGGATTTTGAAGATCAGACATGGGAAGAGGCATGGGATATTACAGTTAAAGTTTTCGGATATACTAATCATACTGTACTCCCCGAGGCACTTGAGAAATGGCCCGTTACACTGGTGAGCAGAGTTCTTCCCCGGCACATGGAGATCATTTACGAAATTAACAGAAGATTCCTTGAACAGCTTGAAGTTCTTCATCCCGGAGACGACGATATGATGCAGGAACTCTCAATCATAGAAGAGGGAGTCGAGAAGAAAGTGAGAATGGCAAATCTTGCTATTATCGGAAGCCACGCTGTGAATGGTGTCGCGGCACTTCATACTGAAATTATTAAGTCTATCGTATTTAAAGATTTTCACCGGATCTGGCCCGACAAGTTTAATAATAAAACAAACGGTATTACACAGCGGAGATGGCTTAAGCTTTGTAATCCGAAACTCTCATCTCTGATTAGTGAAAAGATCGGAGAGAACTGGGCGAAAGATCTTTATGAAATGAAGAAACTGATACCATTTGCAGATGATTCTGAATTCCGTGAGAGATGGTTTGATGTAAAAAAAGCTAATAAAGAGAACCTTGCTAAATATATTCTAAGTCGGAACAACATTGTTGTGAATATCGATTCAATGTTTGATATTCACGTTAAACGTCTACATGAGTATAAGAGACAGCTTCTGAATGCTCTTCATGTTATAACTTTATATAATAGAATTAAAGATAATCCCGGAGGAGATTTTGTTCCCAGAACTATTCTTTTTGCAGGGAAGGCGGCTCCCGGATACTACATGGCCAAGCTGATCATTAAGCTTATCAATTCAATTGCTGAAGTTGTTAATAACGATCCACAGATTGGAGACAGGCTGAAGGTTTTATTCCTGCGTAACTATGCCGTATCAAATGCCGAGAAAATTATCCCTGCAGCAGATTTATCAGAGCAGATCTCCACCGCCGGAACTGAAGCTTCCGGTACCGGTAATATGAAATTTGCTCTCAACGGCGCTCTTACAATCGGAACGCTTGACGGCGCCAATGTCGAGATCCGTGAGGAGGTGGGAGATGATAATATTTTCATTTTCGGCCTTGATACTCCCGGCGTTGCAAATCTTAAACATTCAGGTTATAATCCTTTTTATTATTATAACAATAATCCGGAATTAAACAGGGTTATCAATCAGATTCAGCACGGCTTCTTCTCTAAAAGCCAGCCCGATCTTTTCAGACCGATTGTCGATTCTCTTCTTTACCAGGGTGATACATACATGCTCTTTGCGGATTATGAATCGTATGTAAATTGTCAGCAGCGCGTTAGTGATACCTACAGAGATAAAGATAAATGGGGAAGAATGTCTATTTTGAACGCGGCTAATATG
This sequence comes from Spirochaetota bacterium, assembly GCA_038241375.1. Lineage (GTDB taxonomy): Bacteria > Spirochaetota > UBA4802 > UBA4802 > UBA5550 > WRGT01. Next base: position 2,266 of record JBBRFT010000011.1, on the reverse strand, counting down.
GGCAAATTCTCTTCAGACAGAACTATAAGTGAATATGCAAATGATATCTGGAATGTCAAACCGGTAAAAATTATTATTTAAAAAATGCAGGCCCCTTTCTAAAACTGGGGCCTGTTAAACTCAAAACTTAACAACCCCCAAACTCTCAGGAGGGTGGCTTGAAGACTGTATTTCAGAGAATTTCAATTTGTTAAAAGAATTCAAAGTTCAACGACCGGGGATTCAGGGGGCTTAACTTGTTGATATCGTCTTCATTCTGATTAAAAAAACATTAACCTGCTTGACACATACACCTCAGAATTAAACCATTAAAGTAATATAAAAGAGAGAGTAAAGGAGGTTCCGGATACCCCGGAATTATGAAAGAAAACAATTCAAAAGAATCAGACAAGGTTAAGATTATACCGCTTGGCGGGCTTGGAGCAATCGGGAAGAACTGCACTCTGTTTGAACAGAAAGACGAGATTATTATTGTTGACTGCGGGATAATGTTCCCCAGAGAAGAGATGCCCGGAATCGATTATATCATCCCCGATTTTTCATACATCAGAAAAAACAAATCAAAGGTAAAAGCTATTGTTGTAACCCACGGGCATGAGGATCATATCGGAGCTATCGCGTTTCTGCTTCAGGAGGTACGGATTCCGATTTATGCGACAAAGCTTACCATCGGGCTAATACAGAGCAGGCTTATAGAAAAACCTCTTACGTATACTCCGCAGTTTATTGAAGTTGTTCCAAGACAGGTTGTAAATATCGGAAGTTACAGTATTGAATTTATAAATGTCAATCACTCAATTATCGGGGGAGTTGGACTTGCGATTCAGACTGTGGCAGGGACGATTATACATACCGGAGATTTTAAAATAGATTTTTCTCCCATTGAAGGTGAGGTAACGGATATTTACAGATTCGCTCACCATGGTGAGAATGGGGTGCAGCTTCTTTTATCTGACAGCACAAACTCGGAGAAAGAGGGATTCACCAAATCTGAATCGGGAATTTTCGACAGACTTTCTGATATTTTTTCAGATTCAAATGGGAGAATTATTGTCGCTTCATTTGCTTCAAATCTTGAAAGAATTCAGCAGGTTCTGGACACTGCGCAGAAGTTTAATAAAAAAGTAATTATCTCTGGTTTATCAATGCAGAAGAATATTGAGATTGCGAATAATCTCGGATTTCTCGATATAAAAGATGATTTGATAATTAAAGTTGAAGACGCGGGGAAATATCCGAATAAAAAAATTGTTATAATAGGCACGGGAACCCAGGGTGAGCCCATGTCGGCCCTTGCAAGAATGGCATTCGGCACACACCGGAATTTTGCTGTTGAGAAGGGGGATACTGTAATTATTACAGCTTCGGTAATTCCCGGTAACGAGCGGATGGTTACAAATATCGTCAATGCTCTTATGGAGATCGGATCTGATGTCTACTACGACAAGAACGAGAATATACATGTTTCGGGACATGGAGCTTCGAAAGAGCTAAAGGTGATGATATCAATTACAAAACCAAAATATTTTGTCCCTGTGCATGGAGAGTATAAGCATTTAAAGAGGCACGCCGAAATTGCCGAGTCTTTAAATATAAAACCCTCACATATTATTATAGCAAAAAACGGTGATGTTCTTGAATTGACAAAAAAATCTTTTAAGAAAGTGAGCACCATACCGCTTCTCGAAATGTATGTCGATGGCGCGGAGATTGGCGACATCGCAAGTGATGTTATTAAAGAGCGGCATCTTATGTCGACAGAGGGTGTTTTCTGTGCTTCAATGGTGATTTCAAAAGGTAAAGTTTTAAGCGGACCTGAAATAGAGACCCGAGGTTTTATCAATGTAGAAAATACTAAAACACATGGACTGCTGTTGAAAGATATTGAAGATAAACTTCAGAAAATGCTTAAAGAAGGGAAAAATGCGTCTGAAATTGAATCTCTTCTTAAAAGAAGTATATCGAATTATATTTTTAAACTCATTAGAAGGAATCCCCCTGTTGTAATAAATGTTATTGAGGTTTAGAAGTTAAACTGTTCATTTAAGATGACTTAAAGAGACTTTTTAATATGTTCTGGAAAAGTGGATAGAAACCGCTGGTATTAATCGATGATTACATCAGCTTTTGTTGTCAACGGTGAGGTTAAGGTCGCGGGAAAACTCCCGTCAATTGAAGAGATAAAAAAAATGATTAAGGGGTAACCGTCGCACATCTTGACAGATTCAGCCCACGCTCTCCTTGATGAGGCAAGAATTCACTTGCC
>JBBRFT010000010.1:0-35002 GCA_038241375.1 Spirochaetota bacterium | reverse complement strand
AAATAATCTCTCCATTTGAATTATTGATAAATTTTAGACTACAGTAAATAAATCAAAGCAGGAATTTTTTTAAACAATCCTGCTCATCCTTTAATCCCGTAATCCTGTTCTGACATTTGCCGCCGCCTTAAGTTGCGATCTTTCTACTGAAGCTGTAACAGATTAAAGAAAATTTTATATTACAATGAGACTGAGAAAAAACCTGATAAAATTCACAAATTTATTAAATTATAAAAGTTGACTTTGTTCCTTTCTTTAATCATATACCATGAAAATGTTTATGATTATAAAAAAAAATATACAGTTACATATTTTTTACGTATTAAAAGTCTCTTCTGGAGAAATGAGTAATGCTCTGTAATGTTCAGCGGATTATCTTCGCTGTAAATATTAATCACTAAAAAATGATTCGGCGGTTAAAAAATTGATAAAATTTATAACAGCAATTCTGATTTTAACAAGTCTCTCTTTGTCAGCAGAGGATCAATCCATTATGCATACACAGAATGCCTCATTTCGTACAACATACGAAGTTCTTACTCTTCCCGGTGAAGAGAGCATGGGGCTTGCCGGTGTTAATTATCTGCTTCATTTCACGCCATGGTTTTATTCCGGGCTTGGTGTCTACAGTGCCGAGTATGGTATGCGCGGAGGTTTTTTTACCGGCGGTATCGATTCAGGTTTGATGTTTAATCCATTTGCGGATTTTATTCTGTCCGGCGGTCTCTTCGTCGGCGGCGGGGGAGGGGGTGCTGCGCCTCAGGGGGGAGGTCTTATGATCCGTCCATATGCCGGATTAATGTATGATTTTGGTGCTGTAAAATTCGGCGGAGGGTTCAGCCGTGATATATTTCCAAATGGAGGTATCGATAGTACGCAGCTTTTTCTTCAGGCCGAGATCCTCTTTTCATTTATACTTCTGGATAACTACAGCGGGGATATTAATAATATCCCCCCCTATGAGCTTCGTGGCAAAAGTTATACAAATCATAAAATTCTTGCACTCTATCAGGTGTACGTCCCCGGGCGCGGTGTTTCTGATGTCGACGGATATGACTCTGTCAATATGGGGCTTGCGGGTATTATCTGGTCTATGGATTTGAGCCGGTTTATATTTATGCATATGCAGGCTGCAGGTGCAATGGCCGGTGAATCGGACGGCTATGCCGAACTCTTCGCCGGCGGCGGCGGGCGGCTCTATATTTCCGATGGTTCGGGCGGCGAGGTTAAAGTCTCTGCCGGGGGGGCCGGAGGCGGGCGTGTGGACACTGGCGGAGGTTTTGTTTACAAGGCCGGTGCTGGAGGGTTTATTTCAGTAACGGAGGGGGTTGTTATCTCAGTTGACGGATTTTATCTTAGTACTCCATCAGGTTCGTTTCGTGCAAAAGGTGTATCTGCGGGGATCGGCGGCAGCTTTGATATTCTGTCATCCGGGGACCGTAATAGCGGAACAGGTATGATCGGTGAAATGACTCCGGCGCGCTGGAGATTGCGTCTTGGGAGCAAGAGCTATCTTCCATCCGGCAATATGAGAAAAAGCTCACCTTCAGATGAACGTGTTGATCTTATGACTTTCATGGCAGACCGGTTTATCTGTGATAACATATACATTACCGGATGTGCTGTTGGCGCTTATGACGGCGGAGCCGGCGGATATGCCGAAGGGCTCTTCGGAGCCGGTTTTATTACGGATGATTTTTTTTATGGTTTAAGTCTTTTCGTCGAAGCGGCTGCCGGCGCAGCCGGTGGGGGCGGTCTTGCAACTGACGGAGGTGCCGTTGTTCATCCCATGGCAGGGATTTCATGGATTGTTTTTCACGGTGTAAGTATTGAAATCTCTGCGGGAGTTATAAATGCCCTTAAGGGTAAACTCTCATCACCTGTAGTAGAGGCCGGTTTAGGCTACAGATTCTCATTTATTCAAAAAAAAGCTTCTCTGTAGAATTGCCGGTGTATTTTGTTGAACTGTCTGCCGGGTCTACCTTTATTATCTCAAGGCAGTTGTCGCACTCATTCTTTAGTTTATCTAAATAGTTGAGAAACTTTTCACAGGTTACATTTATCCCCTGTACATAGTATTCGATAGAACATTCTGTTCTTGTAAATGTTGCTGAATAAGCTGATGCTGATTCAATCTTCTTAATATTCAGCAGATCTTCATAAGCCGATCCGTTTTTTGGGGAGTTAATATTTTTCTTAATATCAGATTCTATAGATGGAAGTTTTCGCTTATCAAAATAGTAAACGGCATCGGTCATTACACCGTTGTTTAAAGGGCATGTTTTGTTGTGTATTAAATTGCACTGTTTAATTATAGCGGGATTAATTTTAAGCGGTGCAGGCCACTCTCTTTTAACATCCATTCTTCTTGCGCAACCGGCAGAAATTATAATAATCAGAACAGCCGTAGTGAATAAAGTAAATGTAATTCGGTTTCTAATTTGTATTATTTTCATAATAATCCTCATAAATAATATAACTGTTATAGTACTATATTTCTTTTATTTATTTTATAATTATTCATTATTTTTTAAAGAAGAAGAGTGTAAATCTTCAGAAATAACGGTAATGATCATGCAGGTGTCTGGAAAATTAATTTCACCATCAGCTTTTGCACAATTACCGTGTGAATCTTTATTTTAGTACAATGGTACGGTACTATATTAATACTTTAAATCCGCATCCTGCTGTCCAGAAGAGTTTATCTTTCGTGGTAATTCTAAGCTGGGCCGGATTAGGGTCATTGTCGTAGTTATTGCTTCCGTCAGCTCTCAGGTATGTTTCAACTGAAAACTTTGTAAAGTTGTATCTTGTTTCAATCGAACCAAATGAGCTGTATATTGTAGGCTGAGGAGCTTTATTACTTCTTACATTGTTATCCCGCAGAAGAAACTGGTACCAGTTTGCAAGCATTGTGTTATCCTGAAAAACGGGGCTCTTGGTGTATCCTATTCTGTATTCTATGGAAAATTTTTCTGTTATATACCAGTGCTGGCGAAGTATTATACTTTCCGTATCCCGCCCGAAGGGGTAGCCGATGGAGAGTCCTTTGTAGGTATATCCCTCTTTCGGATAGTTGTGATTTATCAGGTAGCTTTCATTTGTTACAACGTATTCAAGTGCTATGAAGGATCTGTTTGTAATCAGGTTAATGCCCAGCATATGCGATCTGTCCCAGAGAGGGAATGTCCAGTTTGTTGTTTTCTCTTTATTTTCTATCCATGGCATGGCAACATCAGTGGCAAATAACTGGTAGTATATTTTCATTATGCGGATCGAATCGAACCATCGATAAAGCGGAATATTAAGTGAAGCATCGACTGCTACAAGTCCTTCATTGTCATATTTTGATCCCGAGGTATTTTCACCGGTTCCTAACAGAAGCGGCCATATATCTTTAATCCCATACTTTACACGCCCCGATCCGCCATACTGCATTGTGCGCGTTGCTCCAAGCTCTATCCATCTGGCCGGGAGGTAGCTTATCCGAGCTCCTGCTATCATGGGGTTATCGTGGTCCTCCCTCTGTTCAAGGAGCCACCCGTGCATAATCATAAAATACCAGCTTCCGAAAAAATCTATCCCCTCCTCTGTCTGGATCTTTACAAGAGGATAAGGAGCAACATTTTTCGATAAAAGTACGCCATATTCGCCGGGGCCTATATTTACATTATCAATACCAGCTTCAAATGATATCTTTCCGGCCAGTGCTTTCAGATATGCCCTGTTTGCAGTGGCATAAAATCCCTCTTCACCACCCTGATACTGCTCCCGGAGTTCAACATACCCTGCAAAATGTTCACCCAGAGAGATTATACCCTCCTGAAACGTATAGAAGTTGATGCCCTTGCTGAGTCTAAGACCCGATTCGCCTTCAATAAATGAGTTATCTCTGTTGGTATAAAAGAATTTTACCGATGCGGAGGTGAGAGGGGCAATGTAGTATCCTGCTCCTCTGTTGTTGTTTGCCAGGTGGCGATTCTCCTCACTTACAGGAGGGATGTTATAAAAACTGAAAGGCTGTATTGTTGCAGTGGCATCGTTGAACTCTATGCTTGCGGAGAGGTATTCATAAAGCTCCTCATTCTCGACATTCGCATTTATAAGCGGATTCCCATGTGCGTAGATAGAGATCAGGAAGATTGCTGTTAATATTGTTATAATTTTAATATTCATTTTTATCAATTTAATTGATATTTAATTGGCTATGTTTAATTGAATTTAATTCCCCTGATTCATTAAGTCAAGGGGGAAAGCTGTAATTATATGCCGTTTTAACTATTTTTTCTTTTTGGTATTAAAAATCCCAGTCGTAGGGTGTAATCTCCCCTGCATTTTTACATCTTGACAAAAAATATACAATTGCCGAAATTAATCCCGGTATGGAAGTTTGAGTCATCCGCTTTTTCAATCACAATTTTACTTTATTATCACGAGCGGCAGCTGGAACAGAAAATTCTAACCATCCGGGAAAACTATAAAGACAGATAATTCATTTGAGGTAATTATATGATAGATCCAAAAATAATCAGAGATGATATAGATTCAATAAGAACGCTTCTTGTTCAAAGAAATATGCAGGGAGCTGTTGACGTTGATCAGCTCAAAAGCATTGATGAGGAGAGACGTGAACTCTCATTGAAGTCCGATGCGCTCAGGGAGAAGAGAAACACTCTTTCTAAATCAATCGGTCAGCTGAAATCCCAGGGGAAAGACGCCGATGTGGAGATGAAAGAGGTTCAGCTCATCTCAGATGAGATGAAAACATTTGAGGACAAGCTTGGAGATCTGAATGAAAAATTTAAAGATCTTCATCTTTCAATTCCTAACATGCTGGATAAATCTGTCCCCGAAGGGAAAGACGAAAAAGATAATGTTATTGTAAGAGAGTGGGGCAAAAAACCTGAATTTAAGTTTGAACCTCAGCCGCACTTTGAGATCGGAACAAAAATGGGTATTCTCGATTTTGAGCGTGGTGTTAAACTCGCCGGAGCAAGATTCTATGTCTATCATGGCCTTGCCGCACGGCTTGAAAGAGCAATCATAAACTTTATGCTCGACCTCCACACTAAAGAACATGGATACGAAGAGACTTTCGGCCCGTTCATAGTCAATGATGAGAGCATGACCGGTACAGGTCAGTACCCGAAGTTTAAAGATGAATATTATAAAATGGAGAAAGATGGACTTTCGCTCATACCCACAGCCGAGGTAACTCTTACCAATATATACAGAGATGAAATACTTGAAGCGGAAAGCCTCCCCATATCTCTTACAATGCAGTCTTCATGTTTCAGGAGAGAAGCCGGTGCTGCCGGAAGAGATACACGGGGACTTGTACGGGTTCACCAGTTCCAGAAAGTCGAGCTTGTAAAGTTCGTTGAACCTGAAACTTCATTCGATGAACTTGAAAAACTGACGCTGAACGCTGAGGAAGTATTAAAAAGGTTAAAACTTCATTACAGAACAGTTCTTCTCTGCGGAGGGGACACATCGGCTTCTTCGACAAAAACATACGACATCGAAGTCTGGATGCCGGGACTTGACAGATACATGGAGATATCATCATGTTCAAACTTTCTCGAGTATCAGGCTCGACGTGCAATGATCAGGTACAAAAAGAAAGGGGAAAAACCCTCATATCTCCACACACTAAACGGATCAGGCCTTGCCGCAGGGAGAACCATGGCGGCGATAATTGAAAATTACCAGACAGAAAACGGAGAGTTCGAAATACCCGAAGTTCTGAAGAAGTATATGTAGAATTATTATTCAACTTACCCTTTCTCCCATTCATGGGGAAAGGTGCCCATCGGGCGGATAGGGGCGTAATTCTGAATCACGCAGTTATGAAATATCTAGTATTGTATTAAAACTCTTCCGCCCCCTCTGGCCTTTGGCCATCTCCCCCATTAATGGGAGGAGAGAAATTGGGAATATTTAGTGTTAACTTTCTCGCATTCATGGGCGACGAAAAGTAAAAGTTTCAACTTACCCTTTCTCCCATTCATGGGGAAAGGTGCCCATCGGGCGGATAGGGGCGGGAGGCTAATACATGAAAACAATAGAACTAAAAAACCCTACATGGCGCATTATCCGTCAGACACTCTCTCTGTCTCTTCTGAAGAGAGAACCGGTTGTAATTAAAAACGGATTTGTATTTATTGAAAAAAATTACGATCTGATTCCGTTGTTTAATGATTTGAAAAGGGTAGTCTCCCATACCGGCGCCGGTATGCTTGGAGATTCCGGTGATGACATTATTTTTAATCCTGAAGGTCTCTCATCAGGGACTCTGGATTTTACAACTGATAAATATTCTTCGATCTCCGAAGTTGAGCTTTTTCTTCTTCCATCATTATTTTACAATGACTTCCGTTCTGTAATAAATTTTTCAGGTGTTACCCATAGCCATCTCTCATATCCTACGACTTTTCTTAAAGAGACTTTATTTACATATCTGGAGATGACCGGTCACTACGCCAGTCTTAATCTCAAGCGTTTCGGTTTTTACGGTTCAGGGGGAGGTTCCGCTGAGTCGAGAGTTTATCCGGCAGAACCTAAAAAGTGCGCCAATATTTTTTCTTTTACGGATTCTGCTATTGAGGGTGTTCGCATATTCATGGCTAAAATGAATATGGATATGGCTCATCGTGAAAGAGAATTTATAATTAAAAATACCGGAGTTGACGAAAGCAGAGTGCAGATCATGGAGATTGTTGATGCTGACGGTTACGGTAATTCAATTCATGTCTATGTTAAGTGCGGCGGTGTTAATGTCATCCTCTCCCGCGATATGGAGTTGTATAACAGCGCCGGAGATTTTGTTTTTGAAGAGAGCAGATATTATACAACTCTCACAGGGCTTTTAAAGGATGTTGAGAGGCTTGTTAAACTGAAGATGCCCTCTGAGTATCTCATGGATGAAGTGCTCCCTTATCTCCTTCTGAGCGGTTCTGACGTGCCTGAATCTTTAAAGAGCTCGGAGAATTATAGAATCTGCAGTGAGTTTCTATAACTATTTTACGATCTCTTTGTCAAGGATACACATATTACCGTCATCGTGAAAACACTTACCGCATGATGTGCACCTTGGTTTTGCACTGTTATCTTTTTCCCATTTATTAATCAGGTCAGGCTCGCTCAGGAGGGGGCGTGAAATAGAGAAATACTCGATCCCTGTGTTGTTCAGAATTGATTCCATCCCTTCTATCGATCTGTTCCCCCCAACAAGAATTACCGGAACATCAACGATCTCTGCGATCTCCTTAGCGTATGCGGCAAAGTATGACTCTTTCCCGATAGATTCAGCCGGAAAGTTTGATGGATCTTTTTCCGGTTTTGGTCCCCGGAATACCGGGCCTCCGCTTATTTCAATTGCATCGATCCCTTTCTCTGCAAGGCTTAGGCTGAGAGATTTACACTCTTCAAAAGTGAATCCGTTTTCGCCGTTAAAGTCCGAGCAGTTAAGCTTTATCAGTATGGGGAAATCCTCACCGGTTTTTAATCTTACATTGTTATATACTTCGTGAATTATTCGAGCTCTGCTTTCAGAATTTCCGCCATATTCATCTTCACGCTTGTTGAAGTATGGAGCTAGGAAAGAGTTAAGCATGTAGCCGTGTGCACCATGTATCTCAACTCCGTCGAATCCGCTCTTCTTTGCGCGGAGAGCTGCATCGCCGAATGCTTCAACGAGAGTTCTGATTTCCTCCTTCGTCATCTCTTTCGGTGTAACTCCCGTAAGTTTATTTGTAACAGCTGACGGACCCCATATGACGCGCTCCCCGGTATTGAACCAGGAGAATGAACCGCCATATACAATCTGAAGAATTATCCGGCTCCCTTTTTTATGAATGGAATCAGTCAGTTTTTTGTATTCATCAATAAATGAATCATTATAAATTCCCATCATTCGGGGGTTGGGCTGTTCCTCTTCAATTACATATGCGTAACCGGTGATTATCGCTCCGGCTCCACCCTCTGCAAGATTCTCATATAATTTAGTCAACCTATCCGTAAGGTGACCTTTGTCGTCAGCCATGCTTTCCCATGTTCCAGAGCGAATGAATCTGTTTTTAAGTTCAAGTCCGTTAATCGATGTTTCTTCAAAAAGTTTTTTCATTTTTTTCCTTCTGAATAATATTTATTTTTAATGTTATGATATTATTTTTTTGATAGTATAGATACTTTTTAAAACTCACCACCGACTACTGCCGCGCCCCCACATCTATGAATCTAATCGTTCCCCAAATTTCAAGCCCCCCAAACCCCCCGGAGGTGGGCTTCAAAGAGATGTAAAGTACTTTAAGCCCACCTCCGGGGGGTCTGGGGGGCTGTTGAGTTGTCGGTACAACTCAGTCCGGGTGATGGGAGTGGTATTATTTTCAAGATCAAAGAGTTAGTCTTCATACTTCTTCATTTCCGCTTCAAAGAACTCTTTCCGTTCATCAAGCGTTACAGTTAAATCTTCGTACTCTTCAAAGAGCAGCTCAATCTCTTTCTGCAGCGCGTGAATTTCCTTTGAGAGAGTCTCGATTTTTCTGCTCTCTCCGCTTCCCGATGCTTCTATAATTTCATTATTTTTGTGTTTGAGAAGCTGTTCCTTTTCAGAAATTGTATTTTCAGTTTTTACAACTTTATCTTCAAGAGGTTTAATCTCTTTCGAACGTTTAGTTATTACATCAGAACGGAGTTTACGCAGATCTTTTTTGTTGAATGCGTTATCCTTCTTCGGGTCATCTCCGCTGTTCTGTTCGTCGGTCTTCTCTTCATCCCAGCCGATCTTCTCAAGGAATCCGCTGTATGTCCCTTCGTAATGTATAATGCTCCCACCCTGGAATACAATAAACCTGTTGGCAAGTGCATGGAGAAACATTTCATTGTGAGTTACCATTATGACTGCTCCAGGGAAAGCGTCTATTGCCTCAAGGAGCGCGTCGCACGATTCCATGTCCAGATGGTTTGTCGGTTCATCAAGGAATATAAGGTTAGCCGGAGTCGCCAGTATTTTACCAAGAAGTACACGGTTTTTCTCTCCACCGGAAAGGACGCTGATTTTTTTAAGAGCGTCATCACCTTCGAACATCATTGCTCCGGATATGTTTCGTGCAATCTGCTTTTCGCAGCCGCAGTTGCCGATCTCCTCCTCTACCGTGAGATTCGGATTAAGGTTTATTATATTTGTCTGGGCAAAGTATCCGGTCTTTGTATTTGTGTGCATACTTATCTTTCCGCTTTGAGGTTCTAAATTCCCGGAAAGCAGACGGAGCAGAGTAGTTTTACCCCGGCCGTTTTTACCGATTACGCATATTCTGTCATCATTCCGTATGTTGAGGCTGAAGTCATTTATCATTTCAACATCTTTGCTATACGAAAAGGAGATCTCTTCAGCCGCCATTAACATTTTAGCATTGAACTGTTTGTAGTTGAATGAAAATTCCAGATCTTTGATCCTTTCCAGCTTGTCGAGAGTCTGCTGTTTCTCAAGAGCTTTTACTCTGGACTGAACCATCCCCGCGAGACGGGCCTTTGCTCTGAATCTTGAAACGAAGAGTTCCACCTCTTTTCTCTTCTTTTCGTCATTGATACGTGTCTTCTCGTAGATCTCCTCTTCCTTGAGAATCTGTTCGTAAAGTTTGTCTGTTGATCCCTCAATCTTCCGTGCTTTCTGTCTGTGGATTCCTATAGTGTGAGTTGTAACGCTGTCCATAAATGATCGGTCGTGGGTGATGAGAATCAGCTCTCCCTTCCATTGCCGCAGAAACGACTCGAGCCATCTGATTGAAATAATATCGAGATAGTTTGTCGGCTCATCTAGAAGCAGCATCCCCGGTTCAGATACAAGAATCTTTGTCAGGTTAAGTCTTACCTGGTATCCTCCTGAAAACTCCATGGGATTGCGGAGCATATCCTGCTGTGAAAATCCAAGTCCGGAAAGAATCTTTTCAACTTTCCATTTATCATCTCTATTATCTTCCGGGAGACCTTTGCACCCTTCGGCTATTACAGTACTCTCTGTAAATTTGATATGCTGTGTTACGTGACCTATGGTATAACCCTTCGGGGTAACGATTTCTCCGGAATCGGCATGCTCCTCCCCTATAATTATTTTAAGAAGAGTGGTCTTTCCATGGCCGTTCCGTCCGGTTAACCCGATTTTTTCACCCGGATTTACATTGAAGCTTATATCATCAAAAATTACCTGTGTTCCGAAGGATTTATTCAGGTTAATTACTTTAATCATTTCAGGTCTCTTTTTTCTTTTTAAATTATAGATTATGAAGTCATTCCGCATATCTGCACGATCGACCGGTGTTTAAACAGGGTTTTATGCGGCAGGCATGCTCTGACTCGAATCTTTAAGTCACAGCATCAGAATATGCTGTGATATTTTCAATAAAAATATTTTTTATAATAAAAGCTGTACTGTATTCGTTTGTAAAACTGGAGTGCCTCCGGCTTGTGCTTTGAAGGTGCTAACAGAGAGATTTTCTCGGCAGAAATGATGTTTTTCTGTGTAGATAGCATAAAATAATTGAATATTACAAAAATTACGGTATTATATATGAAAGGATTCGGACATATACTCTGACCCTAAAGATATAGCCGTTAAAGATTGAATTAGATCTTGTCATCGAGTATTGATTTATATAAAAAATGAGATTTCTCACCTGAAGAACTGAAGGAGGTTCGAAATGACAGAAGAAGTTTCCGTTGTCATTTCGAACGTATGTAAGAAATCTAAAATTTAATGCAAGAATAAGATTTCTCAGGCGCTATCGCTTCTTCGAAATGACAGATTTTCTACTACATCATTCGTTAAATAATATAGTAGTGTTAGTTATAGAATAAAACTGAATAGAAGAGAATTAAATATGGATAAAAATCCTCAGGCTGAATTTTATGCCGGAAAAATAAGACTCAAGTTCCGGTTAAGGTTTATACTTCTGGTTCCGTTTCTTGTGCAGATAATTGTTATATCCGGGCTTGTCGGTTATATATCATTCCGTAACGGTGAGAGAGCGGTTAATGAAGTTGCTCTTACTCTTCACTCCGGAATAACTGAAAGGATTAACGAGTATCTTGATGATTTTGTTGAAACTCCGTATAAAATAATACAGAACAATGCCGTGACCATAGGCCGCGGTATTCTGAATTCTGAGAATCAGACCATGCTGGAACGCTATTTTTTTCAGCAGATTCAGATATATAAATCTGTAAGCAGTATCTATTTTGGAAATACCTCCGGCGGAGTTGCAAATGCGGGGCGTGAGGCAATTACTTTGACAACAAACTTTCTCGGTTCTGACGGGTTTAGAAGCGGTATGCTCCGTAAGTATTCCGCAACAACCGGGGGCAAAAGGTCAAAGTCACTTTTAACAGTTCCGGCTTTTGACTGCAGAACCAGGCCATGGTATAAGGGGGCATTGCTAAAAGGTGATTCCGTGTGGAGTGATCCCTATATTCTTTTTACAGGTCATGATATGGCTATTTCTGTCAGTAAACCGGTTTATTCCGGAAGTAATAAACTTCTTGGCGTTGTGTCTGTCGATCTTTTCCTCTCTCATATAGGGAACTTTCTTGCAGGGATTGATATCGGGAAAACCGGCCTGAGCTTTATAATTGATCATCAGGGTCTTCTCATCGCGGCATCAACAAATGAAATGATTTTTACTCCTAAAAAGGATGGTGAGACTCAGAGGAGACTCGGGGCGGGGGAGAGTAATTCTCTCATCATACGGGGAGCAGCGGAGAAGCTGACATATGAATTCGGAAGCCTGAACAGAATCAATACAGGGAAACATCTAGAATTCAGTCTGGATGGACTGAAGCATTTCATTCATGTATCTCCTTTTGAAAATCAGGCGGGTCTTGATTGGATAATTGTTACAGTTGTTCCTGAATCTGATTTTATGGAGAAGATAAGCGCGAATAACAGGATAACTATTTTCCTTATATTCGGTGCAATTATTATTTCAATTGTTATCGGAATTTTTACATCCAGGCGGATTGCCAATCCTGTGCATAGATTAAATAATGCCGTTCATGATTTAAGCATAGGAGTCTGGCCTGAACAATCCGGTGATACCCGTGTAGTTGAGATTGATGATCTCAAGAGGTCATTTTTCCGGATGAGCAGTCAGCTGAAAATGCTTGTAGAAAATCTCACATCAGAAATAAGAGAGCGTAAACTTACAGAGACAGCGCTTCGTGAAAGCGAGGAGAAGTATAGAGAACTTATTCATTATTCAAACAGTATTATTCTCCGCATGAGTAACAAAGGTGTGGTTACATATATAAACGATTTCGCTCTGAATTTTTTTGGCTATTCATCTGATGAGATTTTATGGAAGAACGTAGTGGGGACCATTGTTCCCGAAAGAGATCAGTCCGGTAAAGACCTCGAAGAGATGATAAAAGTGATAATATCAAATCCTGAACTATACGAAAGAAATGAAAATGAGAATATGCGGAAGGATGGTTCACCTGTCTGGATAGTCTGGTCGAACAGAGGGATTGCTGATGAAAATAGAGAGTGCAGTGAGATTCTCTGCATTGGTACGGATATATCGGAAAGAAGGATTGCTGAAATTGAGATAAAAAAACTTCTGAATGAAAAAGAAATTTTGCTTCACGAGGTCCATCACCGCATTAAAAATAATATGAATACTATCGCCGGTCTTCTTTATCTTCAGGCGGAATCGATTGAAAATGATTTAGCGTCCTCTGCTCTTAAGGAAGCGCATAGCCGTGTTCTAAGTATGATGCTTATTTACGATAAACTTTTTCGCTCAAATGACTTTAATAATATATCAACTGCCGGTTATCTCCCCGATCTTATAACCGGGATAATACAAACATTCCCGAATTTCGGTCATGTACAGATTAAAACAGAAATTGAAGATTGCGTAATGGGCACAAATACGCTGGTTCCCGTTGGGATCATAATAAATGAACTTATTACCAATGCGTATAAATATGCTTTTAAAGGAATTGAACAGGGTTTAATCAATATATCATTTCTTAAAAGAGGGGATAATCTTTTTGAGATAATTGTTAAAGATAACGGGAAAGGTCTTCCTGATTCTATTGTAGTTGGAGAATCTACCGGATTCGGTCTTAATCTGGTTTATCTTCTGACTGAGCAGATGCACGGTAAAGTTGAAGTTGTCCGCGGCGAAGGTACTGAATTTAGAATAAAATTCTCTGGTTAAAATTTCTATCAGTTCATTCCCCGGACTGATAATTCAATTATGAAACAATAAATTCTGCTTTCGATTATTGATTCCGTTTTTTTATTGACAGAAAATAGTTCTGACCGGATAGTCAGCGACTATATAGTCGGAAAGTAATGTTTCCCCTGCTATTATAGATTCAACAACAATGTCATAATAATTCCGTTTAATCTTAAAATATGGAGTACATTTGAGCCATAAGGGTTAATGCGGAAAAATATTCAGAATAAGGAGAGATATATGCTTGGATTTGAAGGTGCGGGAATTTTTCTCGCTTATGTTCTATCTATAGCTGCTGCTTTAGTATGTGTCGTCTACGGTATAAAAAACTGGAATATTCCCGGAGATGATGTGGTAAACAGAGAGATAGAAGAAGAGATTAAATGGGAAGAGAATGATCCCGAAGATGAGGGGAGGTAGAATATGAATTTTCTTCTTATAACAATTGTAACACTGATATTTTTGATAGTAACTGCTTTTTTGGGATACCTTGGTTATAGACACACAAAGGACACTACGGATTTTCTTCTGGCGGGACGTAAAACACATCCTGTCGTAATGGCTATTTCGTACGGTTCCACTTTTATCAGTACTTCCGCCATTATCGGTTTCGGAGGAGCTGCAGCGGTCTTCGGTATGGGTGTTTTGTGGCTTACAGTTCTTAACATCGGTGTTGGTATATTTATAGCTTTTGTTGTTTTCGGCAAGAGAACACGAAGGATGGGGCATAATCTTGATGCTCATACATTTCCTGAACTTATCGGTAAACGTTTCGACAGTTCACTTCTGCAGACAGCGTCCGGTTTGATGATATTTATAGCTATGCCTCTTTATGCCGGTTCCGTTATAATCGGAGGAGCTCAGTTTATTGCTCAGACACTGTCCGTTTCGTATGAAGCGGCTCTCTTTTTCTTTGTTGCTGTAGTTGCGGTTTATGTAATTATGGGGGGACTGAAAGGGGTTCTTTATACCGATGCGTTCCAGGGATCAATAATGTTTGTCGGTATGATTCTTCTTATAATTATGACTTACTGGAAGTTGGGCGGAATTGTTGATGCTCACAGAGCTTTAAGTAATATCGCCCCTGAAGCTGTAAAAATATGGGGTCCCTTGGGGCATCAGGGCTGGACATCGATGCCTTTAACCGGATCGGTTTTCTGGTGGCAGCTTGTATCGACAATTGTACTTGGCGTCGGAATAGGGGTTCTTGCACAGCCGCAGCTTGCAGTGCGGTTTATGACTGTTAAAAGCGACAGGGAGCTTAACCGCGGTGTTCTGGTCGGAGGGGTTTTTATCCTTATGATGACCGGTGTGGCCTTTGTAGTAGGTTCTTTGTCTAATGTGTACTTTTTAAATAATCCATCATTCGCGAAAGTATCAATACTCGCAGCTGAAAAAAAGGTAGATAATATTATTCCGCTTTTTATTAATACAGCAATGCCTCCATGGTTTACAGCTGTATTTATGATTACACTTCTTGCTGCTGCCATGTCTACACTCAGTTCCCAGTTTCATACCATGGGCTCCGCCTTCGGCAGGGACTTTCTTGAACAGGGGATGAAGGTTAAGACCAAGAGTACTATTAGAACAATAAAATTATCTATGGGGGCCGGTATAATTATAAGCACATTGCTTGCTTTTTATCTCCCGAGATTTTTTGAGCAGGGGAGTGCTATTATTGCAATAGGGACAGCTATATTTTTCGGTTTATGTGCCGCTACTTTTCTTCCTCTTTATTTTGGTGGGCTTTTCTTCAAAAGGATAACGAAGGCCGGTGCTCTTTCAGGATTTTTTACCGGTATGACTGCGGCCGCATTCTGGATTCTGTTTGTACATGCAAAAGAGTCTGCTCCGCTGGGGTTATGTAAATTGATTTTCGGAGTTCCATCTCTTGCCGGGGCTGCATCTAAGCTTCAGTTTGTTGACCCGATAGTAGTGGCGCTCCCTCTTTCAATAGTAGTGACAATCGTAGTCAGTTTAATGACAACGCCTCCAACAGAAGAGCATCTTGCAAAATGTTTTAAATGATTTGAAGAACATGAAATTGGTTATATAGAATAAGGCATCCTTTCGGGGATGCCTTTTTTTGGTTGAGTTACTTTCTACAAACCAGCCCCCTAAATCCCCCGGAGGTGGACTTCAAAGAGGATGTTGATAATTATGAATAATTAAAGAATGGTCTACTCAAGTCCCCCTCCGGGGGATTTAGGGGGCCTTAAGGAGTAGGGTTATATAATTTTCTTAGTCAATCTTAAGTATTGTTAAAAATGCCTCCTGCGGGATCTCTACAGATCCTACAAGTTTCATTCTCTTTTTACCCTCTTTCTGTTTATCGAGAAGCTTTCTTTTCCGTGAAATATCTCCGCCATAACATTTTGCCGTAACGTCTTTTCTCATTGCCGAGATGTTTTCACGAGCGATTATATTTGCGCCGATTGTTGCCTGGATCGGAATTTTGAACTGGTGTTTCGGGATTATATCTTTAAGTCTTTCAATAATATCTTTTCCTCTGGTTCTCGCCTTATCCTTATGTACAATGAACGAAAGAGCATCTACCGGTTCACCGTTTACAAGAATATCAACTTTTACCATGTCTGAAGGACGGAAATCGATCGGATCATAATCGAATGAAGCATAGCCGCGTGAGATTGATTTCAATTTATCGTAAAAGTTGAAAACAATTTCTGACAGGGGAAGTTCGTATGTAAGCTGGATTCTATCAGTTGTGATATACTCCATGTTTTTGTGAATTCCTCTGCTTTCGGTGACGAGCTGCATTATATTTCCGACATAGTCGTTAGGTGTTACTATTGATGCCGTAACATATGGTTCTTCTATGTGGTCGATATATCCAGGATCGGGGAAGTTCACCGGATTATCTATTTCAAGGAGAGTACCGTTCTGCATATGGATTTTGTATTCAACACTTGGAGCGGTTGTAATCAGAGAGATGTTAAACTCACGCTCAAGACGCTCCTGAACTATCTCCATGTGGAGAAGTCCCAGATAACCGCATCTGAATCCGAAGCCGAGAGCGTATGAATTATCAGGCTCAAAGAGCAGCGACGCGTCATTAAGCTGAAGTTTAAAAAGAGCTTCCCGCAAAGCTTCGTACTCATCTCCGAACATGGGGTATAGGCCAGAGAATACCATTGACTTGACATCCTTAAATCCCTGAAGCGGTTCCTTCGCGGGATTTTTCGCCGAAGTAACAGTATCACCTATCTTTGTGTCGCCGACACTTTTAATACCGGCAACAATATATCCTACTTCGCCAGGACCGAGACTCCCTCTTTTTTCAAGATCGAGTCTAAATACTCCTACTTCAATTACAGTAAATTCTTTTCCTGTTGCATAGAATTTTATAACGTCATCTTTTTTTACTGTGCCGTCAAAAATCCGAACCTTAATAACCGCTCCCAGATACTGGTCATAAAAAGAATCAAAGATTAGTGCCTTCAGGGGCGCATTTGCGACTCCTTTTGGGGGCGGTAAATATTCAATTAATTTTTCAAGAAGCTCATCAATCCCAATACCCTGCTTGGCTGATGTCAATACGGCATGTTCGGTGTCAAGTCCCAGGATCTTTTCAATCTGGTTCTTGGTCGACGGAATATCCGCGCTAGGCATATCTATTTTGTTGATTACCGGCAGTATCTCAAGGTCGTTTTCAAGAGCAAGGTAAAAGTTTGCAATGGTCTGAGCTTCAACTCCCTGTGATGCGTCAACAATAAGTATTACACCGTCACATGAGGATAGCGCCCGTGATACTTCATATGTGAAGTCTACGTGGCCGGGAGTGTCGATGAGATTAAGCGTATAATCTATGCCGTCTTTTGCCGTATGATTAAGGGTTATGGCATTTGATTTTATTGTAATCCCTCTTTCACGCTCTATATCCATAGTATCAAGCATCTGATCTTTTCTGTTTCTGTCGTTGACCAGACGGCATTTGTCTATAAGCCTGTCCGCAAGAGTTGATTTCCCATGATCAATATGGGCAATAATTGAAAAATTCCTTATGTGAGCTAAATCCATTTTTTACCTGCAGATTAGTGATTAATAATATAAGTTCCTGATGATAGCAATAATTATTGCCCGTTATTGGCAAGTATTATTTATACTGGTTTTTTTACAATAATCTCAGAATTCGTTTCTGTTCAGCATTACCAGCGTGCAGTCTACTATAACTGTGATTCCCGCTTCTTTAAGACGTTCAGTCATCATGTGATTTTCTGTACCCGGATTAAGGATTACTCTTTTCGGATTAACGGATATTATATCATCGATGTACGAGGCGGCTCTATCGGGATTAACGTAGACTGTAACGGTGTCTATGGTTTCGCCGCAATCGGCAAGTGTTCTGCAGCATCTGCTGCCGTCAACATTTTCGTAAAGCGGATTTACCGGAAGAACTGTATGACCCTTTGACTTCAGAAGTTTTATCGCCCGGTTTGCAAATTTTCCAGTATGATCCGTTGCGCCGAGTACAGCTACAATTTTTCCCATATTATCCCCTGGTATATCATTATGAACTTTTCAGAACTTCGTACATTATAATGGCTGCGGCGACTGACGCGTTGAGTGAAGAAACTTTTCCTTTAAGCGGAATAGATACAATGTAGTCACACTTCTCCTCTGTAAGTCTTCTCATTCCTTTCCCTTCACTCCCTATGATGATGCATGCAGGGTGAATATCATTCAGCTTTGTAATTGGAATTGTTCCGCGATCACTGGTTCCAACTATCCAGAATCCCAGTTCTTTCAATTCATCAAGAAACTGCGCCACGTTAACTATTGTAATTATTTCAATGTGAGCTGTGGCTCCTGCTGAAGTTTTATGTACTGTTTCATTAACTTCAGCGGAATTATTTTTCGGAATTATCACGGCACCGCATCCCAGGGCTTCGGCTGAACGGATGATCGACCCGAGGTTGTGAGGATCTGTTATCTGATCCAGGAGTATTACAGCTCCTTTCTCTTCAGCTATTTTCTTAAGGATTTCAGACGGGTCGATGTCATCTTTTTTAGCGGCGGGGATATGCAGTGCAACACCCTGATGTACAGAAGACGAACTTACATCTTTGAAGAAATCTTTATCTTCAGTAATGATTTTAACTTTTTTTCTTCTGCAGATATGCTGTATCTCAACAATTATTTTTCCATGAGCTGACGATGAAAGATGGAGCTCCATTCCGTTTCCGTCAGTAATGCTGTTAAGATATTCTATTACGGGATTACGCCCGGTTATTATTTTTTTCTTTTCCATCTTGTACCATCTTTAGTATCTTCAAGGATTATCCCTTCGTTTTTGAGTAGATCCCGTATTTCATCGGCCCGGGCAAATTGTTTATTCTTCTTCGCCTCAATTCTTTCATTTACAAGTGTATCAATTCTCTCTCTGTCGGCGTCATTTTCTTCTCCTGCCGCGGAGAATACAAATCCGAAAACCTGGTCGAGTCTTTTTACCGTTCCAATAATTTTATCCGCGTCTTTTTCAGAAATCTTTTCTTCAGATATCATTGAATTTATTTTGTGAATAAACTCAAAGAATACTCCAAGTCCGCCGGAGATGTTCAGATCATTGTCCACAGTTTCACTGAAGTCTCTGATAAGAGCATTGGTAACTGTTTCTATTTCGGGGTTCTCTCCCTCGGTATTTTTTCTGTCGTTTAATCTTAAAATAAAGTTGTCTATTCTTTCAAGAGCCTGGTCTGCCTGAGTTATCCCGTCAAGGGTAAAGTTCAGCTGTTTTTTATAATGGGCAGACATTAAAAGATATCTTATTGAGCGGGGCGAGTATCCCTTTCCCAGGAGATCTCTAAGAGTATAAAAATTTCCTGCAGATTTCGACATTTTGGTTCCGTCGACAAGAAGATGCTCCGTATGAATCCAGTGCCGGACAAATGTTTCTCCGTATGCCGCTTCGCTCTGTGCAATTTCATTTTCATGATGGGGGAAGATGAGGTCAACCCCCCCGGTATGTATATCTATCGTAGTTCCAAAAATTTTGCGTATCATGGCTGAACATTCGATGTGCCATCCCGGTCTTCCGGGACCGTATGGAGTCTCCCAGAACGGCTCGTTCTCCTTCGGTGCTTTCCATAAGGCGAAATCGCGCACATCCTCTTTTTCGTACTCATCGGCATCAAAGCTTACACCTGATTTAATCTCTCTTTTGTCGAGCATGGAGAGTTTCCCGTAACCGGGGAATTTAGCTATGTTAAAATAGAGAGATCCCTCTTTTTCATAAAGTACACCATTTTCATCAATTTTTTTTAAAATGTTTATCATTTCATCTATAGATTCGGTAGCTTTCGGGTTATGTTCAGCATCTTCAATATTAAGGGCTTTTAGATCCTCATAGAAAATCTCTGTATATTTTTCTGTATATTGAGCGAGTGATATCCCCTCTTCGATAGATCCCTTTATTGTTTTATCATCCACATCTGTAATATTCATTGCGTGATCTACGCGGAATCCCCGAAACTTAAGGTAGCGTCTTAGAAAATCATTGAAGATAAAAGTTCTGAAGTTGCCGATGTGGGCGTAACTGTAAACAGTGGGGCCGCAGGAATAAATTGTTACAGCGGGGTAGTCTTCAGGTTTATCTTTTTTTACACCGCCTGGAATAAGTTCATCGATCTGTCTTGTAAGTGTATTGTATATCTTTAGGGACACGTTATCCTCCTGATTGCAGAAATAATAGTTCCGTCATAACTGACAACTTCAGCAGTGCTGAATAAAAGTACAGTGTGCCGGTTTTCCGAAGTAATCGTAAATATGGTAAAACAATTTAGAATGGTATTTTAACGAATAAAAGAATCCATAATCTGTCATTTCGAAAAAGCGATAGCGACTGAGAAATCTTATTTTTGCATTAAATTTAAGATTTCTCACATACGTTCGAAATGACAAGGTCAATTTCATTTGTTAAATGCTATAGTATTTTTAAATTGTAATAAAATGTATCAGAACATGAATTTTAACTGTAGGAAAATAACTTCTTCGGGGGATGTTTATGTCAAACTTTTTTTAGGAAGGATTATTCTTTATCCCCCTCTTTCATTACAACTTCTTCAACATCTTCGTAGTGAGAGATTCTTTCGGGTTCTCTTTTCCCGCTAAAAGCAAATGCAGCTGAAAAATCCAGATTTTTTGCGTCTTCAGGGTGAGAATTCATCTGAGCAATCAACTGATGAAGCTGTTTAATATATTCGATTAGTTCTTTTAGTTTAAGGTTTTTTCTATCGATAACCCGTTTTGTCTCCGTTGAATATTTCTGAAGGAGTTTTCCCTGTTTCTGAACTCTCTTTTGAAGTTCAACGGCTGTATCATAGAATTCCTTATCAACTTTCTGAAAATCGATACGAGCGAATATAACTTCATCCTTCGCCCTCTCTTTTTCAATTGAGGAGATAATTTCATTAAGTTCTTTGATGGAGAAAAGATCATCAGTTGATGTCTGTACCCATTTTTTTCCGCTATCATCGGTGAATTCCCTAAGATCGGGAATTATTACTTTCTGTTCTTTCTTTTTCATCGGGACTATAAAAAGTTTTCTCCTCGGGTATTTATCGGCTCATTAGCCGGATAAGATTAGAAACGAAAACATAAGAATGGCACTAAATTTTTTATTTTTTGCGGGTTTAAGGGCGGCAGCCCTTAAGAGAGCCCCGCAGGGACCTTTGTTTAAAAAAATGTATCATTTCCGGATTTTATACGGAAATTCGAGAAAAATGTATATTTTATCCTTTTTATATTAGTAAATGATAGGTTTATGATCATGAATCTTTATGATTTGTTAAAAAAAATGGGAATAAATTGAATTATTGTAAGATTTATAATAAAAAATATTTGACAAATAATGCAAATGCTGTTTATATTAAATTGAAAAGTTTTTTGGCGGTTTTCACTTAATGAATACCGGCTTAGTATTTTGAGTTAACATTTTTGCTTCCTCTTTATCTCCCCCTGAAATTAACAGGGGGATTTTTTTATCTCTTTACCCGTATAATTAAACTCTCCTCATTGGTTGTCTTAAAATTGTATCAACTCAAAAACCGGTGGTGTTTTATCTCCGCCGCGCCTTTGGCGCGGCGGAGAACAATTTTACCACTGGTTTTTGAGCAGTTACCTTAAAATTTAATTATTTAATATGAATTTTATTGACATGATACTCCAGCATAAAATGATACACTAAAAGTATCTACTTATAAACTGGTAGTGAAATTGCTTTCCGCCGCGACAGAGGCACGGCAGAAACATAATTAACAGCGGTTTTTTAGCAGTTACCATTAAAAGCAGGATAAAATGTGTACTAATAATATAATTTCAGAAAATGCGTTAAAAGAGATTTCAAAAGTCGGGAAAATCGTTTTCAACTCCCCCCTCTCTCTCTGTACGACTTTTAAGACCGGCGGAAACGCGGATATTCTCATTGAGCCGTTCAGTGAAGATGCTCTCTCTTCAATATTACCGGTTATTACAGGTGAAGGGGTACCTTTTCATATTATCGGCGGGGGATCAAATCTTCTGATAAGCGATAATGGCCTTCGGGGAGCTGTGATAAGAATTTCCGGATTGGATAAAAGTTTTAAAATGGAAGATGAGTTCATTTACGCCGGAGCTGCTCTGAGCAAAGAGAAGTTTATTCATGAGGCTCTGAGTGCAGGTTTCGGCGGAGTTGAGTTTATGGCTGGTATCCCCGGTTCAATAGGTGGGGGGATTTTTATGAATGCAGGGACATTCATGGGGTGCTTTGTCGATATGCTTAAAAAGATCCGCGTCGTGGATTATAACGGTAAAATAATTGAAGTGGATGCCTGCACAGACATCTCCGGATACAGAAAGATGAATCTCCCCGTGAATACCGTAATTACAGGGGGAGTTTTCTCTCTCCCGAAAACTGATAATCCCGCTGAAATTGCCGGTAAAGTGGATGATATAATAAAAGACAGGTGGAGCAAACATCCCATGGAACACCCATCAGCCGGATCTGTTTTTAAAAATCCGGAAGGACACTCTTCATGGAAACTGATAAATGACAGCGGTATGAAAGGATGCAGAATCGGGGGAGCTATGGTCTCCGAGAAGCATACTAACTTTATTATAAATACAGGAGATGCCCGGTCATCAGATATTTATAATCTTATAAAACATGTACAGGAGACTGTGTTTAAAAATACAGGGGTAACTCTTGAAACAGAGATTAAAATTATGGGGGAATTCTGATGGTCAGGAATTCTGTAAAACTCTCCTCAATAGATTTCTGTGCTGTAGATCTTGAGACTACCGGAGTGAATCCCGCATTCGATAAAATTATTGAGATCGGTGCGGTAAGGTTCAGGCTTGATGGAGAGAGCATCTGTTATCAGACATTGGTTAATCCCGGGATTCATATTCCTGAAAATGTAATCCGGATTCACGGGATTACTGACAGCATGGTTTCCGGTTCTCCAGTTCTTGAAGATGTGTTGGACGAATTCTTTTCGTTTATAGACGGAACGGTCCTGGTTATTCAGAATCCCAGATTTGACCTTTCATTTATTAATCGCGCATTCAGCATGAGTAACGCTCCAAGACCCGAACTTAACGCGCTTGATACTGTGAAGCTTGCGAAAAAATATTTTACCGGTCTTCCGAATCACAAGCTATCTACGCTTGCGTCTCATCTGGGGCTTGAACTTGTGAGCCATAGAGCACTTGATGACGCGATAGCCTGCATGGCCGTGTTTTGCGAAACATTAAAAGGTTTTGGAATAACTGGAGAATCAACCTTCTCCGATCTGATCAGAGTTCACGGTGATCCCGTTCGTCCCGGTATGACGTCGGAGTCTTCAATAGGAACAGAGGTCTGGAGGAATATATGTATAGGTGAAGAGGTTACAATTAAGTATATCGATTCAGATGGCGTTGTTACACGGAGACAAATTCTTCCCAGGGAGTATCTTACATACGGTAAAAATAATTACATTCTTGCGCACTGTTTTCTGCGCGACAGTGAAAGATGCTTTCTAACCAGCCGTATTATGTGCGTAGAGTAACTACCACTTTTTTTTAAGCGTTATCTGGAAATTTGTTCCGGTTTTATTATCGGGTAGCAGTATGTGAAAACCGAAATATGCAGTAAGTTCAAATTGATCATAAAGCAGAAGCCTCCCCGTAGGTCCGAAGTTAATACCGTTCTTTGATCCTGATAACACATAGCCCTCGGGCTCAAATGAGACAGCTTCAATATATGCACCGGTATAGATGTAATCCTGATATAGCGAAAATCTGTATTCCCCCGACACTGAAGTTTTTTTGCCTGAATAATAACTGTCGCTTGGGAATCCTTTAAAATAACTGTTGTGTACATTTTCGTGCTGAAAAAACTGAGAATCTCCATATAGCATAAATATTTTTGACCGGAATGATAAGATGCTGAGATTTTTAAATTCCATATCATATGCGGTAACTATTTCAAGCTGATTGGCGTTTTTACCCGCTAAGTATGAAGTGTATGTAATGATAACATATTTATCCATCCTGTTCCCTGCTTTGATAGGGGTCGGGGCAAATTTTAATCTGGCTTCGGCAAAGGTGTTGTGGTAAATGTCCTTATTTTTACTTAGATGATTTTCCATTTCATAATCAATTTCATAGTCATACACTGCAATCTGATCTGTACCGATACCGGCATAGATGTTCAGATTTTTAAGAAGAGTTATCTCCGGAGCAAGCGTGGCCTTTACGTTAAGATATTTATATTTTGTTATACCAAGATCTGTCCTTGCTGAATTGCTGTGATATATCAGTCCTCTGATCAGAGGACCAATGGATTTATTCTTCATGGGACTCATTTTGTATTCACCTGTTAATTCAATAAATGCTATTGCAGGCGGGAATAATAGAGTGTTTTCCGGAGGATAGCTGAATAAGCCTTTAATTCCGGGATCTAGCCCCACTGAGATCTCACTTTCGAAATAGTCTTTAGCCGCAAAATAATTTTCTTTATAAAATGATATTTCCGGTATTAGAACTGACGGAAACTTATAGCGTATGTTGTAATCGATATCCTCGATTTTACTATTAAGTGTGTCTGCATTTTTACTGTCTGTAACAAAAAAGTGCAGTTCGTGAAGTGGTACGTATCGATCAAATAAATCTATATCGAAGATTTCTCCCAGTTCTAATTTTTCAATTTCTCTGTCGAGCTGAACGATGTTGCTTTCATAGTCGGGGGGCGGTCTTAACTCCACGGCTATGTCGGACTGCGGGAATTTCTTTTTGATAATATCCAGATTTTTTTTTAGTGTTTCAGTATTATATATATTTTCGGGAATATCTATCAGCTGTTTGAATTTAAGTGAATAGTAATTATTGAGATTATGAACAACAATTTTCCCAAGTCTACCCTCATCGACAAACAGAACGTATTCGTTACTTGTTCTTACATTTGTTGAATAGATTTTAACAAAGGGAAAGTTGTTTTTTTTGTAGAATTTTTCAATTGAGCTTATTACTTCAGCGAGAGGTTTTTTCCCCTCTTCAAATCTGTTCAGCTGTAGTTTAGAATAGATCTCTTCATCGGTGAAAAGCTTAAGCCCTTTAAGTGTTAGTTTTTTATTATCCTTCGAACTCAGAGGCGCTGAAATGAGTATTATAAAGAGTATCAGTAGAGATATTGTCTGTTTAATAGGCATTTATTCACAAAACAGATTTTTAAGAGTATCCATTAGAGTTACAATATTATTGTCTTTCAGAGAATAGAACATAAAATTCGCGTCTTTTCTGCGTACTATAATATCAGCTTTTCTAAGGACAGTGAGGTGCTGCGAAATATTAGATATTGTCGATCCGAATTCCTGCTCGATTTCACCCACATTTTTTTCGCCATCAAGGAGAAAACATAGGATTTTAAGCCTGATAGGGTGAGCTATCGACTTTAAAATTTCTGTTGCTGTGTCTATCTGACATTCTGAAAATAACATTATTTTGATCCCTTAAGTTACAGAGTTTAAGTATTTATAGAAATTGTAAAATACTCTTTGTTTATGTCAAATCATTTTTCTGGAGCAGATGTTAAAAGGTAGTGATGAAGAGTTTTAAACGTTTTCTGCATAGTTGCAATTTTTCATGTAAATTATCATTAGCCTTTCATTTGATTATTTTATTTTTAATTTATCTGAAGCTGATCATTATAAGTATCTTAAACAACACCAATAGATTTCATCATTTCTACACCTTTCGTGCAGCCCCCTAAATCCCCCGGAGGTGGACTTTTAAAAATATCAGGAAATAAATTATTTATTATTGATACTTATTTGAAAAGCACTCTTCAAGTCCACCTCCGGGGGATTTAGGGGGCTGTTAAGTTGCAGGTAATTCAGGATATGTTGGAAAAGATCTTTTAAATACTGATTGAAATATAAACCCGCAATCTTCTAAATAGACTATTAAAATGAATAATCCAGGATGGTCGGGAATGGAAAAAAACTCCGGGAAAAATAACAAACCTCTTGATGGGATAAAAGTACTCGATATTACAAGATATCTTCCCGGGCCATTTGCCACTCAGCTGCTTTCCGACTTCGGTGCGGAGGTTATTAAAGTGGAGGAGCCTGGCGGAGAGCTGGGGCGTTTCCTCCCCCCATTTATCGGCGGTCTCGGTACTCGGTTCTGCGCGGTTAACAGAAATAAAAAAAGTATAACAGTAGATCTGAAAAGTGAGCAGGGGAAAGAGATTTTTAAAAAACTTGCATTGACCGCTGACGTTGTAATTGAGCAGTTTCGTCCGGGTGTTATGGATAAAATGGGATTGGGGTACCGTGAATTAAAGGAGTTGAATGAAGGGCTGATTTACTGTTCGGTTACCGGTTACGGTTTAAGCGGCCCATGGGTCAACCGGGCGGGACATGATATAAATTATTTGAATACTTCAGGTATATCCGCTCTTACTGCAGGGAGAGATGGTGTACCTGTAATGTCTTCAGTTCAGATTGCTGATATTGCCGGCGGGAGTCTCTATGCGGTGATTGGTATTCTGCTTGCGCTTTTTTACCGGAGCAGAAGCGGTAAAGGACAGATCGTTGATATATCGATGATGGACGGCGCATTGAGTCTGCTTGCATATACAGTTGGCGAATGGTGCGGAAAGGGGAGTGTACCTGAAACAGGCCGGGAGTTTTTAACCGGGGGATTTGCGATGTATAATACATACCGGTGCGGTGATGGGAGGTATGTCGGCCTGGGCGCGATAGAGGGGAAGTTCTGGAGCGGTTTCTGTACAAAGATAGGGCGGGAGAATTATATAAATTTCCAGTATGATATTTCGAAGCAGGAGGAGATTATTGCAGATATAAGCGGTATTATGCTGGAGCGGTCGAGAGATGAATGGGTTTCATTCTTTTCCGATTCTGATATATGTTTTACTCCGGTACTCGATCTTGATGAAGTTTCAGAACATGAGCAGGTTAGAGCAAGGGAGATGCTTGTTAAGGTGATGAATTTCAAAGGTAGCGGATCGGATCTTTTTGTAACAGGTAATCCTGTAAAGCTTTCAGAAACTCCATGTGAGATAATTACTGAATTTCCGGAAACCGGAGGCGATGCTAGGGAGATACTAACTGATGCGGGGTATTCCAAAGAAGAAATTGAAGATTTTATAAGTAAGAAAATAATCTAAAAATTTAAACCCACGCTAACATTGAATTCGTTGTTTTGTGTTATGATATTTCGTATTAGTTTATTGATCAATAAATTTTCATTAAAACTTTGCGGCTTTATATGTTATTATTAATTATATGGTCAAGGCTCGCAGTTGGATTCTATTGAGTGTAATCTATATCAGATTTCCCGTTAGTATATTTTTACTTTCATTATAAACGGTCTTAACTTTAAAAAATGAGTTTTTTTCAAGCTTATCATGAACTTCAACCGGTATATAGTATTCGTTAAAACCTGTTGTAATCCCTTTGCTGAATTTTTCACTTAGCAAGACTCCATCTCTTCCTGAAAATTTTCTGTAGTAACTAATTTTCTGTTCGTTGAACAGTTCGATAATCCGTCGGCTTCTCTCTGTCTTTAAAATTTCAGGGATAGCATTCCCCATCTCCGCGGCTTTGGTTCCTGCCCGGCTTGAGTAGCGGAAGGTATGTATGTGTGAAAAGCCTACCTGCCTTATCATCGAGAGTGTATCTTCAAATTCGTTGTCGGTCTCTCCGGGAAATCCAGCAATAACATCCGTTGTAAAATTAAAATCATTATCAACATTCTTAAGGAATTCCGAAACTGCAATATACTGGTCTCTGTTATACGGTCTGTTCATTCTCTTCAGAACTGTATCACTTCCGCTTTGCAGGGAGAGATGGAGATGCTTTACCATGCGCTCTTCTCCGAACAGCGAGAGGAGCTTTTCCGGGGCGCAGTCCGGGTCAAGAGATGTCAGATGCAGCCGGAACTCCCCATTCAGAGAGAGTATACTTTCTGCAAGTTCTGCAAGACCGGTTTTCCCGTCACCGTACTTCCCGATATTTACTCCGGTGAGTATAATCTCCTTGTAGCCGTTATCGAGCAGTTCCTTGAACTCGTCAAGTACAGCTCGGGAAGGTTTGCTAAGTGGGACTCCCCTTGTATATGGAATGATACAGTATGAACAGAAATTATCGCATCCATCCTGAATTTTGAGATTTACCCTGTTGGTTGAACATTTTACGGGAGCATCGAATTTAAATCGCGATGCGGTCATCTTCGATTCATCAGGATCCATTCCGTTAATAATTTCCGGTATCATATATTTGTGGTCATTCGAAAGGTATGTTATGCGGGAATCTCCTGAAATATCCTCCGGAGCGCATCCGGTTACGATAATTTTCTCTCTCCCCGACGCGCCGGTCTTTGCCAGAGCCTGATAAATAAGCTGCCTGGTTTTTCTTTCACTTTTTGCGGTTACGGCGCAGGAATTAATAATATATATATCAGCGCTGTCGCCATTTGTAATTTCATGTCCGGAGTTCTGCAGGGTTGTGGAAACACTTTCAATTTCCGACTGATTAAGTCTGCAGCCCAGTGATATTATTTTTATTTTCATATAATTCAGTTAATTGTTTTATGATATTTTTTCTTTTACGGATAATGTGTCAATAGAAGTTTGTAAAATATTCGTTGACAATACAATAGTGTTCATTATTAAAATGCCTTCACAATCGGTTTTTATTAAATAAATATCAGTCAGCATCCCTCACTCTCTCCATTAAATGGAAACTGTTGACTCACGCAGGCTTTATGAAGAACAGGCTCAGTTTATACGCAATTATAACATCTTTATTTCTGCTCGCAGTTATCGCCGCAGATTCAAAGAGTGCCTATGCCGCCAGGAAGATGCGGATACTCGTTTACCCTTTTTTGAACACCGGCGATACGGCGTTTCTATGGTTATCCGCGGGGATGGCAGATTCCATTGTATCAGACTTGGAGAAGGTATACTCTGTTCAGGTCATATCCGGTGAAGAGCGCAGAAAAGCCATGCTCCATACTTCTTCACTAATCTCCGGTCTTCCGGATAAAATCACCGTAAATAATTTGGGGAGCATGACTGGCGCTGATGTAATATTAACAGGGATCTATACAGTTTCAGACACAAAGATCAGCATAACCTCAAAAATTATAAAAGTAAAATCCGGTTCTGTTATTAAGACAAAAAAATTTGATGGAACTCTTGAAGATGTATTTTCACTTCATTCAAAAATAATCATTTTTCTTCTGGACGAGAGTGAAAAACTTAAGTTTCCAGAAACCGATCCCCCTGTAATAACTTACGATGAGAAGAAGCAGCTTGAGACCGGAGAGAGGCCATCCATCGGAGCATATGAACTTTACTCACGAGGGCTTGCTGTGCAGGATACCGACCCGGAGGCTGCATTTGAACTGTTTAGACAGACAATAAAAATTGACAGCAGCTATGTAGATGCTCTGAAAGCGGCGGGATATACTGCAGGAAAGAAGCTTAATCTTTTCGCTGATGCTCTCGGATATCTGGATAAAGCCGATAACGTATTAAAAGGGAGAGACGAAACTCATACAGCGGGATATGCGGATCTGATGTTCAACATAGGTGATGTTTACCTGCACAAGGGTAATTCTGAAAGCGCACTGTCATATTTCATTGAAAGCAGAAAAATTCTGGATGGGCTCGGAGCCGTAAACACTTCCTTCTATGCAGACCTTATGGCAACGATCGGAGCGCTGTATGATGAAAAATCCGATCTTGTAAATGCTATTGAACACTACAATAAATCCAAATCAATTATGGAAGCTCTCGGACTTCATAAAAATTCAGCTTATGCAAATCTTATGATAAACATCGGCGCAGTGTATGACAGCCGTGGTGATCCTTCCGGAGCAATGGAGTATTATAATAAAGGGAAAACAATACTGGACAGCCTTAGCCTGCAGAAGAGTGCCGGTTATGCAGTTGTGATAAATAACATGGGTGGCATCTGCTGGAATAAGGGTGATCTTGAATGTGCTATGAAGTATTACCTGGAAAGCCGGTTAATCAAAGAGAGCCTTGAGCTGCAGAATACATCCGGTTATGCTAATCTCATGATGAAAATCGGTATAGTATATTTCAGCAAAGGGGATTTTGCCAGCTCATGGGAATATTACATGAAGTGTAAAACAATTCTCGACAGTCTTGAGCTTCGCAGCTCGTCAGTATATGCCGACCTGATGATGAATACCGGAATTTTATATTATAAAAAAGGAGATCTCGAAAACGCCATAGATCATTACAGTAAGAGCCTTAAAATAATGGATACTATCGGGTTTTATAATACTTCAGGCTATAGCAATTTACTGATGAACTTCGGAATCATATCTTTTAAAAAGGGGGATCTCCCGGGTGCTCTGGAATACTATAGTAAAAGTAAAGCAATCAAAGATGGCCTGGGACTTCAGAATACATCGGGCTATTCTGAACTTATGATGCACTCAGGTATTGTGTATGATAAGAAGGGTGATTTGTCAGGAGCTATTGAACATTTAAAGAAAAGCAGTTCAATTATAGAAAATCTTAAGATGGGAAATACATCATTATATGCAGATCTGATGATGTATACCGGGATCATCATCAATAATAAAGGTGATCCCGGAAGCGCTCTTGAGTATCTAAAAAAAAGCAGAGTAATAATGGGAAATCTCCGGCTTCAGAATACTGCATCATATGCTGATCTTCTGATGTACACCGGCATCGTTTTATTTGACAAAGGCGATCTTGTGAGTTCAATGGGACCTCTTAAAAAAAGCAGTGAACTCATGGAGAGTCTTCAGCTCCAGAAAACGCCAGCATATGCCGAGATGTTGATGTATACCGGACTTGTCTCATCCGGCAAAGGTGATATTCAGTCAGCAATGGAATACTACATTAAAAGC
Organism: Spirochaetota bacterium; assembly: GCA_038241375.1. Taxonomy (GTDB): domain Bacteria; phylum Spirochaetota; class UBA4802; order UBA4802; family UBA5550; genus WRGT01. Next base: position 4,349 of record JBBRFT010000010.1, on the reverse strand, counting down.
AGATCAGTTATGGAGAGCCTTGAACTGCGGAAAACATCATCCTATGCTCTCCTTGTGATGCATACCGGAACCGTATATTTTAAAAAATCTGATTATACCAGCGCAATGAATAGTTACATGAAAAGCAAGTCTGTTATGGACGCGCTTGATCTTCAGAAGACTTCCGCTTATGGCGACCTGACAATGAGCATAGGGATTGTATACAGCAAAGAAAACGATCTTGACGGGGCCATGGAATACTACATGAAAAGCAAGTCAATCAAGGATAGCCTTGAACTTCAGAAGACATCCCCCTATAGTGCTCTTATGCTGAACATAGGGACCACTTACGGCAAGAAAGGGGATCTTGACAGTGCAATGGAATATTACATGAAGAGCAAATCTATCAAGGAGAGTCTGGGCCTTCAGAAAACATCCGGTTATGCGGATCTATACAATTATATCGGACTGGTCTATGCGAAGAGAGATAAGCTTGATACAGCTCTTGATTATTTTACAAACAGCAGAATTGTAATGGATGGTCTTGGACTTCACAGGAATGCAGACTACGCTCAATTAATGAAAAATACGGCTTATATTTATAAGATTCAGAATAAATCGCTGGCGGGGCTCTATTATTTAAAGGCATCAGAAATCTACAAAAGCCTGGGGATGATTAAGGATGCGGAAGAAGCAGGCGGAAAAGCCCATGAACTCGAGTATTAATTTTCGTCACTGCTCAAAAACCAGTGGTAAAATTGTTCTCCGCCGCGCCAAAGGCGAGGCGGAGATAAAACACCACCGGTTTTTGAGTAGTCACTAACCCCGCCGCCTTTGGCGGCGGGGAAATAATCCGCAAGTAAGTGCTTAATTTGATAAAATTATGCAACTTACTTATGAGATACTAATTTTCAAATTTCAGGAGATATAAAGAGATTGACTTATTTTATTTAATAGCAGTTTTCTATTTCAAAATAATAAAAAAATGTGGTAGAGATGAAATTATATAAAAAGTTGTCTAAGTTCTGGAAAATTTTTCTTGTTTTAAATTTAATTGGTCTAAGCGCTGCGGGAATTCTTGCGAATTTCGGTAAAAAAAATTATACCATGCAGGAAGTTTATTTTAACCCTTCTTTCATAAACGACTGGACCAGTGTGGATACTTCTTTAAAGCTTCATGGCCGTCTTTACCTTCCCCGGAATCATTCATTTCGTTCATCCTTTCCTGCTGTTATAATGTTCGCTGGCGTCAATAGAACACTTGAAGATAACGATGGTCTCGCAAAAAAACTTGTAAACATGGGGATTGTTGCATTTTCAATTACATATCGTGGTCATGGCAAGTCCGAAGGCACATTCCCCAAATTAGACGGGAATCGATACGATGAATGTTTTGGTGATGCTTTAGGTGCTTATCGCTATGTGAGGGCTTTGAAATACATTGATCCTAATCGCATTATATCCTTTGGAAATTCCCTTGGCGGTGGCGCTGCAGTTTATCTTGCCATGAGCAATCTGACTCCGAAATTTGTCGCTACGTTTCCCGCACTAAGCTATCCGCTTGATGGCAAACCTTTGTATCTTCACAAGGCACCAAGTGCAGAATTTGAAGGATATATTATGGCCGGGACTGCTGATGAATGCTACTGGTGTTACCCGAAATTTGTTAATAAAATTAAGGAGATAAATCCCTCTATCGAAGTAAATTGGTTTGAAGGAGCTGTTCATACAGACGGCCGGTTCTGGACAGAATCAATTACTCTTGCAAACTCCTGGATTGCCAAAACGTTAAAGATTTCTGAAAATTCAGTTTTTGATAATTGGCTTTATTCGGGATATTTTGGTTTTGCTTTAGCGGCAATTATTGGAATAATAGATTTGATAATCGGACTGATTAAATTGATTCAATTCAGAAAGTTAAGGAAGGATTCAGTCGCTTAGGCCTGCAGAATGGAGAGTGCTTCGACCATATTATTCCCTTTAATCCAGTGAATAGTCAATCCACGTCTCTCCATCCCCCTGAGCCAGGTCATCTGTCTTTTGGAGAATTTGTGGATTTCAACTTTCAGCTTCTCAGTCATATCATCATAAGAGATCTCATTTCTAAGGTACATGGTGCAGTATCTGTATTCAAGACCAAGTCTTATAAGTCTCTCTGCTGCTACACCATTATCGAGAAGATTTTTTACTTCATCAATCATCCCATCTTTAAGCCGTTCATCAAGTCTTGAATCAATTCTTTTAATCAGTTCCTCCCGCGGAAAAGTTACGCCTATAATCAGCGGGGTCAGTCTGTTGGTCTCGTTTTTTGCATCATCTGACGGATTATTCCGGATATATTGTGCAATCTCTATCCCTCTGATAATCCGTCTGGTGCTGGAAGTATCGGTTTTTTTCAGAATCTCTTCAGATTCAGAACGGAGTATCTCTAGAAGTTCATCTTTTGTTTTATCGTTCAGTTCATTGCGAAGTCCGGGATCTTCCGGTGCCGGGTATAAGCTGTAATCTTTAAGTGCTCCTTCAATATATAATCCCGATCCTCCGGCCAGTATGGGGAGCTTCCCACGGGTAGTTATGGAATCGAAAGCAGTATTAAAATCTTTGATATATCTGTAAAGGTTATACTCCTCCATGGGATCAGCTATATCTATGAGATGATGCTTTACTTCGCCGGAACCGGTTTTATATTCATTCAGATCTTTACCTGTCCCGATATCCATTCCCCGGAAGACCTGACGGGAATCACCGGAAATAATTTCGCCGTTATATTTAAGCGCAAAATTAACCGCAAGTGACGTTTTACCGCTGGCTGTAGGGCCGCATATAACCAGTATATTAAAATTTTTCATTCAGGCAATATCTGTCATGTTTAACTTTATGGCAATAAATTTTCTGTACGATACCCGCTTCCCTCCCGGTAGCTAATTATTTTAAGGGGTGCGTATGCTTCGCATACGCGGAAATGGGGGATTACGGGGGGCGCTGCCCCCGTAATCCCCCATTTAAGGCGCAGCGCGCAGCGCTGTGCCCCCAAAAATAATTTGCTACTCTCTTTTCTTTCCCGGCCACCCAAACCCCAGGTTTGGGGGCTGGCAATTTGATGTACGATTGGTTTAATTTGCGAGAATAAAAAGCGGAAACTGACAGTTTTTACCGATAATAAAAAAAAGTATAAAAATTTTGTTTAAAGCATAAATTCTGTTTATTTTGAATATAATGTCACCGGTTAATCATGGAAATTGAAAAAATAGTATTATCATTTATTCCAGTAATTGTATTTTTACTGATTTATAACAGGTACTTTCTGTCAGGAGGGGCTGTAACTAAATATGTTACTTCTCTTCTTACCGGAGTTACCTATGCTCTCTTTATTCTTCTTGCGGGGAGTTTTATAGCAGATCTGATGTTTATAGTTAATCCCGTTGTCCGGGGATTTATTATGGCAGGTTTTCTGGAAAAAAGCGGCGCGGTAATTGCAATATATGTTCTGTTGAAAAGATTCCCGGAGTTTTCTATTTCCGAGGGTATTGTTACTGCCATGTTTTTCGGTCTAGGATTTTCATGTGTAGAAAATTTTTTCTATGCTCTGGAACTGCACAGCTCGGTTATTTACATAAGGATGATTTTTTCTGTACCGCTGCATATTACAACATGCGGTATCGCCGGATGTTATCTTGGTATTGCAAAACTTTCATGGTCATCGGGCAGAGTTTTCCGTTTCAGATTGAAGAGTCTTGTTATCCCGCTTTTATTTCATGGGATGTTTGATGCAGCATTAATGAAAGGGGAAAATTATTCATATATCGCGGCTCCAGTATTGATATTTTCAGTTGTTTATCTGGAAATAATTCTGGCGAGGTCTCAATCATTTTTTTCAGAGAAAAAAATGAAAGTAATGGAGATCAATTTTGAAGAGTGGCGTCTTAAAGACAGGCAGCCCAGGTATGACCGGTGGGTTAAGCGTTATACAGGTATTTTGAAGTCGAGTCCGGCTCCTTTTTTCAACTGGAATCCGGGTATAATTAAATTTACTATTGTTGTCGCTCTGGTGATTTTAGCCGGAACCGGTATGAGCCTTTACCGTGAGCTTGCATTAACACATCATCTGGTTCTTGCTCGAGAGGAGGCAGTTGCTGTTTTTGTTCTTTTCCCACTCTGTATAGCGCTTGTATTGATTATTTCCGGAGCAATAAATCCTCTGTTCTTTGTAAAGAGTCTTCTTAGCCTGCCGATAATTTCTGATGTTGAAATAATTAAAAATGGGAATGTAAGTGAATATCTCGGGACAAACGACATCTCTATCGGGAACTGTTTTCTTCAAACCACTGAACCGCTTGGACTGGGGAAAGAGATCTCTTTAAGATTTGAAC
>JBBRFT010000009.1:0-36979 GCA_038241375.1 Spirochaetota bacterium | reverse complement strand
AATTCTTTTATCTTTTCAGTTTTTATATTTATATGATTCTGATTTATTATAATTCCATCACTTGTTACTGTAAATATTAATAATTTACTAGAAACACCAAGTATCGAAAAAATAACCACAGGTAAAAGTATCATTGACATTACAAATAAAACGCTGATCATCTCCGGGCTTAATTGTAAGTTCGAATTATTATATTTTAAATAAAAACTGAAAATAATAAATGGAGTAATGAAAAGGTTAATAAGAATACTATATGAAATTTTAATATATTTCTCATATAACATTAGTTTGTTATCTGTTATTATCCAGTATAGATTCGTATCTTTTATTGTATTCATTACCATTTTAGTTAATCCAGTATTGCGCCTAACTTTTTCTTATGCGAAGTGTGTCGTATAGACTGAAAAAAAAATGTGAAAAGCGAATAATGACGTGTAAGAATCATAAATCTAACGGAGACTTAATATTCTTAATTTTCCCCGTACTTACATGAGTATAGATCATAGTTGTATTCGGGCTGCTGTGGCCAAGTAATTCCTGAATATATCTTACATCTACTCCCTGTTCAAGCAGATGGGTAGCAAAACTATGGCGCAATGTGTGAACAGATACTCTTCTGGTAATTCCGGCTTTAACTACAGCCCTTTCAAAAACATGCTGAATTGAACGGGAATGTATTGGGTATCTTCTCTCCTGACCTTCAAATAGCCATTCATCAGGTCTGTATTGTAATAAATATTCTTCGAGAAGTAATTTGAATTTCTCCGACAGAATTGTAGTTCGGTCTTTTCTTCCTTTTGCAGACCGGATATTTATCATACCACGTTCAAGATCTATATCCTTTATTTTCATTGTCACGGCTTCATTGAGGCGAAGACCCGCGGAATAAATAAGCATAATAATAGTTTTATGTTTAACATTGGATATGCTGTCAATTATTCGCAGCACTTCATTTTTACTCATGACAACCGGAAGTTTTTTATCTTTTTTCGGTGCTTTAATTTCGTAAATAAAGTCTTTATCCAGTACTTCTCCGTAAGAAAACTTAACTGCATTGATTATTACCTGTACTGTAGAAGTGCTTATTTCGTCTTTACTGATTTTATTGAAGATAAATTCGGTAATATCAACCTGCTGAATCTCTTCAGGTGTTTTCCCTGATTTTTTCAGTAGTTCACTGTTGTAGTGTATGTAGCTGTTAATGGTGTTTCTGCTGTATCTTCTTACAGTCATTACCTTTGCAAGATTGATGAGGAATTTTTCATTTATAGCCATGGGTGAACTGGCGGAGTCATCGCTTTCAATATTTACATCAGAGCCGGTAATCAATGCAGATTCCAGTATAATATCCAGATGTTCTTTTTTATCCGGGATAAACCATGTTTTTGATATGTGATCCCATTTTCTCCCGGGGATACCTCTCATGGCTTTGAGGAGATCTTCATTGTATGGAATTTTGATCGCCAATTGACCTGATTTACAGGATGTAATATTTATTTTATTATTATTCATGAGTTTAGCCTTAAGATGAAGCTAAAGGCTAGTGAGAAAGAAATTCAACTCTTTTTTTGAAATATAAAATTTTAAATATATGCTTTTTTTAAGCAAGCAGAGTTTTTAGGAGTGTTTCGGTGGTAAACTCCGGCTGAAAATGAGAATTTGTCTTAAAGATGTTGAATTGAATTACCGGATTCGGATTTATACTCTATTTTTGTTGTTATCAGATACTGGAAATATTTTATTAATGACAGAATCGGGTCAGTTGTGGTAATGTTTATCTTACTCCTGACCAAATCTGGAGTGTTATAGCTTTGCCTTTAAATTAATATTGACAAAAATTTCGCTAATTTTAGGGTAATCCTTTAAAATAATCAAATTGCTATTTTCGAAAAATCTGTGAAATAAATATAAACAGTAAATTAATTGTAAGAGAGGTATTTCAGATGAAGAGAACATTTCAGCCGAGTAAGATTAAGCGGGTTAGAAAACATGGATTTATGGCTCGTATGGCAGATGTTGCGGGTAAAAAAGTTCTTATGAGAAGAAGAAGAAAGGGAAGATTAAAACTGACTGTTTCTGATGAGAAAAGAAGTCCTAAATAAGTAATTATATAACATTCATGATGTGAAAAGGGTATATTCATTAAAAAGCAGGGAATCGTATAAGTTTATTTTTTTTAAAGGGAAGAAGATAAAAGGCAGGGGTAATATTATTTTTGTTTTGAAAAACAGCGCCATTGATAATTGTAAAGATGAATCAGCTTCCGGTGGTATTAAGATCGGTATTGCGGTTGGTAAAAGATTAGGGAAAGCTAATAAAAGAAACTGGATTAAAAGGCGAATCAGGGCTGTTTGCAGCGAATTGATAGTACAGATGAAGGATGAATTTTCTATAATAATAAAACCCGGCCAGGGAAATGAAATGATGAGTTTTGAGGAACTCAAAAGTGATCTTGTTACACTTTTCAGGAATGCTGGAGTGCTGAATGGGAGCAGTTAAAAATATAATGGATTTTATCGGGGCGGCTCTCTCCGGTCTTGCTGTATATATAATTAAGTTTTATAAATTTTTTATCTCTCCTTTATTGCCGGCAGCATGCAGATATTATCCTACATGCTCGGTTTATTCGATAGGGGCGATTAAAAAATTTGGTTTAATTAAGGGCGGATTTCTCTCCATCAAAAGGATTATAACGTGTAATCCTCTGTGTGAGGGGGGATTTGATCCCGTTCCCGAAGTTTTCAGTTTAAAAAAAATAGTTTCATAAACTTTCTGATTACCTGCCTAAACAAACTCCTCTTTTTCACATCTGAGAATATTAGTCTATTAATTGTATAAATAATTTCGCACATAAGGAATAACAAATGGAAAAAAGAACACTACTTGCAGTTCTGCTAACCATGGTGGTATGGATTGGCTGGTTTTGGTTTTTCGAACCTAAAGAGCCTGTACAGAATATCCAGAATCCGATTGCTCAGGAGACTAATGCCGCTGAGACTGAAAAAAAGGTCCAGGCAGATAGTAATACGACTCAGACTGCGGATGTTAAAAGACTTACAGCAGGATTAAATAAAAATGTTAAAGAAGAAACAGTCAGTTTAAAAACAGAGAAATTCTCATTTGAACTCTCCAATAAAGGCGCTTCAGTTTCAAAGGCAAATTATACAGAAAGAAATATTGATCTTACGCTTAATGAGAAAAAATTCGGCGCAAGTGGTAATCTTGATTTTTCAGTGCATTTTTCTGAAAATGAATTTTTTCAGGGAAATAGTCTTAACTCCGATTTGTGGAATGTTGTTAAGGTTGATGAGAGAACAGTCAGATTCTTTACCGATGTTCTTGTTGAGGGGAATCCTCTGAGACTGGAGAAGATTTTTAAATTCACAGAAAAAGGTTACGATTTCGCAGTCGAATACAGATTTATAAATACAGGGAAAAAACCTGTTAAATTCAGAGACGGAAAAGCAATATTTTCACCTTCAGATACTCTGGGTCCTAAACTCGATTATTCCAACAGATATAATCATATGGTAGGGATTTATTCTATCGATGATGATTACTCCCAGAATCTTAAAGGGGGCGGATTTTTCTCTAAAGCCGGTGATACTAAAAAAGAAGCTGGTAAGGTTGATTATACCGGTATAATGAGCAGATATTTTCTTCTCATTATGATTCCGGAGCAGTTTAACGGCACAGAGATGATTTTCGACAACAGAGCCGATAAAGCTTTCAGGACTGGTATGACCGTTGATATGGCCGAGATTTCTCCCGGTAAAGAGCTTGTTAAATCGTTTAAAATTTATCTTGGCGAAAAAAATAAAACTATGTTGAAGGGTGTTGATCCGAAAATTGTAAAAGCATCTGACGTTAGCACAATCATTGAACCTATCAGATACTTTGTTGTATGGTGTCTTATGGGTATTAATAAACTTTTCGGTAATGTTGGTTGGTCTCTTGTAATTTTTTCTATCCTTGCCAAAGCTGTGTTTATGCCGCTGACAAAGAAGTCAACGGATTCAATGAAGAAGATGCAGGAGCTTACTCCTCAGATTACTAAAATTAAAGAGAAATATAAAGATAAACCGGATGTTCTACAGAAAGAGACAATGAAACTTTACAAGGATAATAAAGTTAATCCTCTTGGAGGATGTCTTCCTCTGCTTCTTCAGATGCCTTTTTTCTTCGGGCTCTACAGTGCTCTGATCAACTCAATAGATCTTTGGAATGTGCCGTTTATATTCTGGATTAAAGATTTATCAATGCCTGATACCGTGTTTGCAATATCCGGTTTTAATATTAATATACTCCCCCTTCTGATGACTGTTTCTACAATCATTCAGCAGAAGCAGACAATGGTTGATACCGGGAATCAGCAGCAGAAAATTATGATGTATATGATGCCTTTTATTCTGCTTTTTGTTTTCTGGACAATGCCTTCAGGTCTTGTTCTTTTCTGGTTCCTTCAGAATTTATTCCAGATTGTAAATCAGGAAGTTGTTAATCATATGGGTAAGAGAGCTAAAGCTTAGAATAGAACACAATTTGATATTATGAATTAAGTCGGATGTCGTGCCTGTTTATCGTATTGTATTGGATTGAGATGAATCGCACTAAGTTTATAGAAGTGCATCATCTGGCGGGTATGACTGAAGATTGAAATCTTAAATGGAAATAGTTGAAATTTTAAATATCATAAAGTCGGGAGGCTTGCTAAATGAAAGTTATCGAAGTAGAAGGACGAACTCCGGATGATGCGACTAAGAAAGCCATGGCAGAGCTTGGTATCAGAGATACCTCAAAGGTAACAGTTGAAATTATAGACCCGGGTAAGAGCGGAATTTTCGGATTTGGAGTATCAAGACCGGCCAAGGTAAGAATTTATTATAATGAAAGTACAGAAAATGTAGGTGCAAAAGTAAAGGAGCTTCTTTTAGCTCTTCTTTCCAGGATGGATATTGAAGGTGGAGTAAAAGATCTTAAAGAGAGCGAAAGTAAAGTCTATGTAGAGCTTGAGAGCAAAACCAGCTCAGGTCTTCTGATCGGTAAAAAGGGGAAGACTCTTGAAGCGCTGCAGTTTATGATTAATCTTATGATTAACAACAGTACCGGAAGCGAAAAAAAGATTATTCTTGATATCGAATCATACAGAGACAAAAGGGAGAAAGCTTTAAAGAAGATGTCAAGAGATATCGCTTTTAAAGTTATTAAAACAGGAAGACCGATGATTCTTGAGCCGATGAATCCTTTTGAAAGAAGACTTATACACCTTACTCTGCAGAACGACAAGAGAGTTACAACTAAAAGTGAAGGGCAGGGGATCTACAGAAAAATAAAAATTTCTCCAGCTCCCAGAAAGTAAAATGTTTAATGATACAATCTGCGCGCCTGCAAGTGCGCCGGTTAATTCATCCCTTGCAATTATACGGATAAGCGGCCCTGAGTCATATGGGGCCGCTTGTTCTTTCTTCTCAGCTCCGAAAAATATAAAACACAGAAACGCGGCATACGGTTCTATTATAGAAAAGGGTGAGATTATCGATGATGTAATATTAATCTACTACAAGTCCCCATCAAGTTTTACAGGTGAGGATATGGTAGAGATATTTTGTCACGGGAACCATCTTGTCGTGGGCCATATTCTCCGTATGCTTTATAAACTTAATATTCGGATTGCCGAACCGGGTGAGTTTTCCAAAAGAGCTTTTCTTAACGGTAAGATGGATCTTACCGAGGCAGAGGCGATTAATACGCTTATTAACGCCCGGAGCGATTGGGAGATAAAAGCTTCTATTGCGCAGATGCACGGTTCGCTTAAGCATGTTGTGGATAGACTGCGCGATGATGTTATTCTTCTTAAGGCGGATATTGAAGCCGGAATCGATTTTTCCGATCAGGATATTGAATTTGTTTCTAATGAGCAGAGTCTTAAAATTGTCGCGGAGATTGCATCATCTCTGTCTGATCTTCGTGGAAGATGTGCAATGGGGAACAGAACAGCGCGGGGGATTGATGTTACATTAGCCGGACGCCCTAATGTGGGTAAATCGAGTCTTCTTAATCTGATTCTTAACGAAGAGCGGGCAATAGTATCGGACATTCCAGGTACTACACGTGACTTGATTAAAGAGAGTGTGCAGATAGATGGTGTGCGGATTAATTTGACAGATACTGCAGGTTTGGGAATTCCAGGTGATGATATTGAACGAATGGGGATTGAACTCTCGCGTAAAAATATCGGGTCTGCATCTCTTGTGCTCATGGTTATTGACGCTGTTTCCGGTGTTACCGATGAAGATAAAGAGATAATTTCAGGGCTCAGCGGTAAGAAAGTTATCTACGTTCTTAACAAGACTGACCTTACCGGTGCTGACCGTAAAGATATTATTTCATCTGAAACAGGTCTCTCTTTTATTCCAGTATCCGCTAAACTCGGTACCGGGTTTAAGGATCTGGAGAGAGAGATCGCAGCCGTGATTGCCGGTGAATTTGTAAATTTTGATAATTCTTTTCTTGCCGATGAACGGATTATTTCCATTATAGATTCATCTATAGAAATTGTTGAAAGGACTACAGCTCTCCTTACACGAAAAGAACCAGGAGAGATTGTAGCATTTGAACTTGATGAACTGATTCAGAAACTCTCCGATGTTACAGGAGAGATTACCACTGAGGATGTACTCGGTTCAATTTTCAGCAGGTTCTGTATCGGGAAGTAGGGTAGTTTTAAACGGTGCTTTGCTCCCTCCGGGGGTGCGTGGGCTGTTGAGATACGGGTAACAATTATAGCATTTTACGAAATGTTTAGAAAATGTCATTTCGAACCCCCTTCAATTTTTCGGGTGAGAAATCTTATTAAATCCTGATAAATTAACTGTATAATAAAGATTTCTCAGTCGCTATCGCTTCTTCGAAATGACATATTATGTACTATTTCATTCGTAAAATGCTATAGTCTGATAAAATAGGTTTGAAAGACAAAAATTAAAAAACCTCCTTTATCAAAGGAGGTGGCCGTCAGGCCGGAGGAATTCATAGTTATGAATAACAAAATATTTTATAACTAACTTTTAATTAAAATTTCTCCAGTATAACACAAAAAGTATTAATCTCCCCGTTAATTTTATCCTCAAAAATAACTCGAACCATCCCAGCAGTGTGTACATAGCTGTTCTTTTGGGAGTCCTATTGCGTCAACAAGATCATCCAGTGTCTGATAACGTAGGCTGGAGAGTTTCAGTCTTTTACAGATAAGTGATACCATTGCCTTGTGCCGTTCTGAACCGTCAGTGGCATAATCGGCCAATTCAGATGTTTCAGATCCTTCAATTTCGAGTATAGCCTTTCTTCCGGCAAGATCAAGTGTTGAACGTGATGTTGAAAAATTTAGAAATTCGCATGGATGAATGAGGCATGGGCATGCTATTCTCATGTGAATCTCACGGGCTCCGTATTCGTGAAGGATTTCAACATTGTCCTGAAGTTGAGTTCCGCGGACTACAGAGTCGTCGCAGAAAATTATTTTTTTCCCGTTTATAATCTCTCTGATCGGGATAAGTTTCATTTTTGCTACCAGATCCCGCATCTTCTGATTTTGGGGCATAAAGCTTCTTGGCCAGGTTGGTGTGTATTTAACATATGGTCTCATGTATGGAATTCCGGATTCATGTGCAAACCCCAGGGCGTGACCGATACCTGAATCGGGGATACCCCCGACAAAATCTGCTTCGGCATCTTCCCTGCGCGCAAGAGCTGCACCGCACCTGTAGCGGACCTGTTCCGTATTTATACCCTCATAACTCGAAGCAGGGTATCCGTAGTAGACCCATAGAAATGAGCAGACCTGCATCTTGTCGCCCGGTTTTTGAATCTGTTCAACTCCTTCAGCTGTCATCAGAAGAATCTCTCCCGGACCAGCGGTACGTTCGACTTCAAATCCCAGGTTGGGGAAAGCGCTGGATTCTGAACTTGCGGCAAATGCATCTTCTCTTTTACCTATGATTATCGGTGTTCTACCAAGTTTATCGCGTGCTACATAAATCCCTTTATCAGCAAGGAGCATAATTGAGCAGGACCCCTTGATCCGGCTTTGCGCATATTTTATTCCCTCTTCAAAACTGCTTTTAAGACTTATCAGGGTTCCTACAATTTCTGTCGGGCTTGGTCCGCCGCTGTTTGTTTCGGACAGATGGATGTTCTGAGAGAATATCTCTTCAACAAGTTCTTCTGAATTAGTTATTCTCCCTACCATTACCAGTGCAAATCGTCCAAGGTGTGAAAACAGAACAATGGGCTGAGCATCAGTATCGCTGATTACACCTATACCCATATTGCCCTTAAGGTCGCCCAGCTCAGGTTCGAACTTATTCCGGAAGTAGGCATTTTCAAGATTATGTATTGATCGATGAATTCCATCCTGGCTGATAGTTGCAATACCGCCTCTTCTGGTTCCAAGGTGGGACAGGTAATCTGTTCCGTAAAAAAGTTCGTTTATGCAAGCGGTTTTGGAAGTGCAGGCAAATATACCACCCATGGTATCTCCTATGTTTGTTGGCTAATGTTAACGATGAAAAATATTTTTTATAATTTCGAAATCTCTGGAATTATACGCTACTGCATAATCTTCAAGTTCGAATTTGTTTTCAACTATTGCTTTAAAGTCAAGATCACGGCCGTTGAGATATTTCAGGTTAACCCCGGCTTTAAGTAAAACCGGAATCGCTCCGGCCCAGTCCCACAGATATGATTTGCCGATGAATGCAAGAAGGCGATTTCTGCTGTTGTCTGCAGTAAGGCACGCGTGTAGTGCTGTTGAGCCTAAGTTGCGGACTTTCCCCGGAAAGCCGGTAATTGTGACATCTTTGATTTCGGAAGAGTAAAAGATATTGGTTTCATTTTCGATTACAATATCCGGATCGGATACCAGTTTTTTTCCGTTAAGATAGGAGTTTTCATCATCGTTATAGAAGAGGAGATCTGACCCAGGCGAAAAAACAAAACCGTATAGGGGAGTGTATCCTTTAAATATTCCCACAGATATACACCATATGGGGAGATGCATGCTGAACATAGCTGTTCCGTCAATTGGATCAATTATGACGGAGATTTTATCTCCGGAGAAATCGGTTATCCGATGGGTCTCCTCTTCGGAGATAAATTGAAAACTGCTGAAGCGCTCAGATATTTTTTCTGTAAGATAGTTCTGAACCCATATATCGGCCTGGGTAACTATTGAGCGGTCCTCTTTTCTTTTCACGTCAAGTTTTCCCCGCTGCATCTCCAGTGCGGTAGAACCGGCAATATTTATTATATTCAGGATGAATGTAATATCATTTTGTGAAAGAATAGTCAGATTTGATGAAACCGGTATCAGATTATTCTCCAAGATACGCGGCTTTTACTTTAGGATTCTCAAGAAGATTTGCACTTAAATCCTCAAGAATTATATTGCCCGTTTCCATTACATAACCTTTGTTTGAAATACTAAGAGCCATTTTCGCGTTCTGTTCAACAAGAAAGATTGTTACTTTATCCTCTTTACTGATTTTTGATATTGTAGCAAAAATATTCTGTATAATTAAAGGGGCAAGACCAAGCGCCGGTTCATCAAGAAGCAGAAGTGTTGGATTGCTCATGAGCGCTCTTGCAATTGCAAGCATCTGCTGCTCTCCGCCCGATAAAGATCCTGCAAGCTGTTTTCTTCTGTCGCGCAGTATTCCGAACATCTCATATTTCTCTTCAATGCGGCGTTTTTTTTCAGTCTTGTCTCTAAGAAGATATGCCCCCATCTCAAGATTTTCCAGTATTGTCATTTCAGGGAAAACACCTCTCCCTTCGGGGACCATGGATATTCCCGCTGCTATAATTCTATCTGTGGGGATATTCAGCCTGCTGTTTTTACCGGCGTCTCTTATAGAGCTTCCGTTAAATGTAATATTTCCGTTAGTGAGAGATTCAAGCCCTACTATTGATTTAAGAAGTGTAGATTTTCCGGCACCATTTGCGCCAATGAGTGAAACTATTTCACCCTTTTCGACACTGAGGTTTATACCTTTTAATGCCTGTATATTTCCGTAATTTACACGGACATCTTTAAGTTCCAGTATTATTTTACTCATCGGTTTTCCCTAAATATGCTTCTATAACATCTTTATTATTCTGAACCTGAGAGGGTGTGCCCTCTGCAATTTTCTTCCCGTAATTAAGAACTATAATTTTATCACAGATGTTCATGACAAGCTTCATGTCGTGTTCAATAAGAACTACAGTTACACCGAGGTCACGTATTCGCTTGATTGTATTCATAAGTCTGTCTGTTTCCTGGGGATTCATTCCGGCGGCCGGCTCATCTAGAAACAGTATTTCAGGTTCAGTGGCGAGTGCCCGTGCTATTTCAAGCTCTCGCTGCTTTCCATAGGGGAGATTTTTTGCATATTCATCGCGAAGATCGATGAGGTTGAAAAAATTCAGCCACTTAATCGAATTTTCGTAAATATCTTTTTCTTCCTTTTTAACATTAATTCTACCAAGAATAAAGTTAAGGAATCTGTTCTTAACTATTTTTGGATTGTTCCCTCTGAAATGCCTTCCGATCATAACATTTTCAAAGACTGTCATCTCTTTAAACAACCTTATATTCTGGAATGTTCTGGCAATTCCGCTTCTTGTTATTTTGTATGCCGGGAGTTCTGTTATATCATCTCCTTTAAAAAAAACGTGTCCGCTTGTGGGAAAGTCCAGTCCTGTAATAGTGTTGAAAAGAGTGGTTTTCCCGGCACCGTTAGGACCTATGAGTCCGGTGATTGAATCTTTGAAAATTTCAATATCTACATCAGCAACAGCTATTACTCCGCCGAACTCTCTTCTTAAATTTTGTGTATATAGTAAAGGCACTTTACTTCTCCAGGTCTAATATTTCTTCTTTTACAATTTTTGCATAATTAAGTTTTATTCTTCCGATTATACCCTGCGGTCTGTAGATCATCATCAGAACAAGTATAAGTCCGAAGAGTATCTGGTTAAGCTGCGGCGGTATTATATGTGAAATTCCCATAAGTCTTGGAAGTTCAGATGCAAGAACAATTATAACGGCGCCGACTATTGTGGCAAAACTGTTACCCAGTCCTCCGAGAACTGCCATGCAGAGTATCATTATGGACATCATGAAATCGAAGGTGAGCGGAGCAACAGACTGATTGAATGCCGCAAAGAGGCTGCCGGCAATTCCGGCAAGAAATGCTCCTGTTGTGAAGGCGCCTATTTTGTATTTAGCAGTATTAATCCCCATGGATGAAGCGGCAATTTCGTCCTCTCTTATTGCCTCAAGTGCGCGGCCTACACGTGATCTTATGATGCGTCTGATGAAGTAGTAGGTCGCAGCAACGAATATCCATATTATCACTATCCACGCTGGTTTATCCATTGATGACAGTGTTGTTCCGAATATTGACGGGCCCGGAATTCCGTTGATACCCATTGGTCCTTTTGTAACGCTGTCCCAGTTAAGAATAACATTTCTTACTATCTCTCCGAAGCCGAGTGTAGCGATTGCAAGATAGTCCCCTTTTAGTCGGAGTGTGGGGATACCTATGAGAATTCCGAAAAGCGAAGCGATAAATCCCGAGATGATCATGGACTCCCAGAATCCCATATGGCATGTTGTCATCAGAACAGCAGTGGTGTAGGCCCCGATTGCGAGAAATCCCGCCTGGCAGAGCGAAAGCAGTCCTGTATATCCTACGATAAGATTAAGTCCCAGTGCCGCAATGGCGTAAATTCCTATATAGATAAAGATCAGTAATATAAAATTGAGCATCTTTAAACCTTTTCCCTGATATTCTTCATTAAAATTCCGCTTGGTCTGAGCAGGAGAATCAGAATAAGAACTGAGAATGCAATGGTGTCTTTCAGTCCCTGGGGTATACCGAGAATAACTACACCGAAAGTTTCAAGAAGTCCCAGAATTAAACCTCCAAGCATTGCGCCGCTGATGTTTCCGATACCTCCGACAACTGCGGCTATAAATGCTTTAAGACCCGCCATTGTTCCCATTGTGGGGTAGACTTTATATTCAAGAGCTATTAAAACACCGGCTACAGCAGCAAGAGCTGATCCGATGGCAAATGTCAGTGATATTATGAGGTTTACATTTATCCCCATAAGAGCCGCAACGGGCTGGTTCTGACTGGTGGCCCTCATGGCTTTTCCCAGTCTTGTTCTGTCTACAAAGAGTTTAAGTCCTGCCATCATGATAAGTCCCACAGCAAGTATCATAATCTGATTAGGTGTTATGCTTGAACCGGCTATATCTATTGATGTGTTATCGAAAGGGTATTCAAATTTTTTAGATTTTGTACCGAAAAACATTGCAGCCAGATTTGCCAGAATAATTGATACTCCTATGGCGCTGAGAAGAGGTGCAAGTCTTGGGGCTTTCCGGAGCGGCTTGTAGGCAATTTTTTCAATCAGCACTCCCAGTATTGCGCTGGCAATCATGGCGATAACAAGCGCGGCGACAAAGATCCCTATTGTATATGCTGCTCCCTTTGAAGGGTCGTATAGGAAAAAGTAGAAATAGTATCCGGCATAGGTGCCGACCATAAGTATTTCACCATGAGCAAAATTTATAAATTTAAGTATACCATATACCATTGTGTAACCCAGGGCTATTAGTGAATATATGGCACCTAAGGTCAGTCCGTTTATTAGATGCTGCAGCAGCTCATTCGATGGTATGTTGAAAAGATTCATCCGTTTTACTTCCTTAAGATCTATTCATAACGCAGCCACTGGCTGCGGTCAAACGCCGGTGCTTCGCACCGGCGGGAGAGATAGGGGTAGAGGGGGCTGAAAGCCCCCTCTACCCCTATCTCTCCCGCGCAGCGTAGCTGCGCGGAGAGTGAAAGTCAAAAGTGTTATTTTATTTCTGTAAGTTTTTCGCCGTCAAGTTTGAACATTTTAAGCTGCTTAAACTTTTTATTTTCTACAGTATAAATACCGATGTTTGCAACAAGGTCTCCATCAGCTGTAAAAGTGATTTTTCCGGATGCTCCGTCATAATCTTTTGTTTTAGCAACAAAATTTCTTACTTTATCTCTGTCGATTCCAAGGTTACCGCCCATGCTTTTGCTTGAAGTTTCTTTAATTGCATTAAGAATTATTTTTGCTCCATCATAAGCGTTAAGGCTGAACGCATCCGGTTTTTCACCCCATTTCGCCTGATATTTAGCTTCGAAATCTTTTTTTATCTGGCTTGCAGGCTGCTCAGCTACCTGTGTGTAGATTACACCGTTAGAAAGGTCGCCAGCGAGTTCAAAAATCTGAGGATTTGAGAATCCGTCCGCGCTGTAAATTTTAGTTTTAAGTCCAAGCTGTTTTGCCTGCTCAAGAATCTGCGCTATTTCAGCAACATAGTTTGGTACATAAAGAGCTTCAGGATTTGCACCTTTTATTTTTGTCAGCTGGGTTTTGAAATCTTTGTCACCCTGAAGAGCAGTTTCAACAGCAACAACTTTCCCGCCCTCTTTTTCATACTGGGCTTTGAAATCCATTGCAAGACCCTGACTGTAATCATTTTTAACATAAAGAATAGCTACTGTTTTTACATTATCTATTTTAGCAAGATATTTACCGAAAACAACGGCCTGAAGAGCATCACTCATAACATCTCTGAATATGAATTTACCTTTTCCAGGGAGGTCTTTGTGAGTTGATGATGGTGAAATCATAACAATTTTTGCAGC
The DNA here is from genome assembly GCA_038241375.1 of Spirochaetota bacterium. Classification (GTDB taxonomy): domain Bacteria; phylum Spirochaetota; class UBA4802; order UBA4802; family UBA5550; genus WRGT01. The sequence continues at coordinate 23,240 of JBBRFT010000009.1, read as the reverse complement.
TTCAGCTTTTGGTGCAACAGCAAGTGATACAGAGCTGAATACAGAACCTACTATACCGAATACTTTGTCAACACCTGCGAGTTTTTCTATAGCAGGGTTTCCTTTCTCAACTTTTCCTTCTGTGTCTTCTACAATCAGTTCAGCATTGAAACCTGAAGCTCCGCCTGCAGCATTGAATTCTTCAACTGCAATTTTAACAGACTGGCTCATAAGCTTACCGTAGTTGCCTGCGTCACCGGTCATTGGTCCGAGGAAACCGATTTTGATGGTTTTTCCTGACTCGATAACGTCAGAATCTTTTCCGCATGCAACAAAGGAAAGAAGCATGAGAGAAAAGAGAATCGCGAGTAACTTTTTCATAATAAACGCTCCTTAAGAAAATTAATTGGTTATATTATTAGGCGCGAACGCCTGAAATATACAGAGGTTGTGCTTAATGTTAATGGCAACCGTTTAAAGTCAGAAAGTACAGCACCGGAAATTTCAGAATAAAACAATTCACAGGTTTAGTGTGAAAATCGATCATTTTCAGGGTATTTCCAGTACTTTTTCGTGACTTACCTTTTTGCGGCGTTTAGTTGAATATGTCAATTATATAATGGGGGACAGGCTCATTTTTAAAGCATTTTAACCATGGATAAACCGGTTTAATCAGGATTTTACACCTATGAAATATTATAAATATATTTGACACATTGTGCCGCAAATTATGCTTTTACACATGATAAATTTTAACACTCAAACTCTTTTCATGGCTCCAATGGCGGAGATAACCACACCTTCCCTCCGGAGATGTATCAGAAAATTCGATTCAGAGACAGTTCTCTATTCAGAGATGCTCAGCGGCGGAGGGATAGCCTGCGGTTCTTTTCATAATGAGTCTCTGACTATTATTAATGAATATGATGAGCCCTTTGTATTTCAGCTTCTGGGGGGTGATCCCGGAATAATGGCGGAAGCATGCCGTATACTTTCTGAAAAGAAGTGTTCGGGAATAGATATAAATATGGGATGCTCTGCTCCCGATATTGTTAAGAAATTCCAGGGGTCTAAACTCCTTTCAGATATGGCTGCAACACGGGAGATTGTAAAACAGTGCAGGAAGGCATACAGCGGAACTCTATCCGTAAAAATGAGAAGCGGTTTCGAGGAGAGCGACAACAGGTATCTTGTCGATTTTGCAAAGATGCTGGAAGGGGAGGGTGTCGATTACATAACACTGCATCCCCGCCACGGAAAACTCTCCTTCAGAAGAACCGCCGACTGGAGTCTGGTCAAACTTCTTAAAGATAATATAAAAATTCCTGTTGTCGGTAATGGTGATATAGCCACTCCTGAAGATGTCCGGAAAAGGTTTAGTGAAACCGGTTGTGACGGAATTATGATAGGGAGAAATGCCGTAGCGGCTCCATGGATATTTGCTCTTGCCAGGGGGCTTCTGAATGGCGGGAGCTTCAGACTTGAGGTTAATCTTCCGGAAGTCTTCAGTGATGTTCTACTTGGGATAAAAAAAGATTTACCGGAGCATCTTCATAAGAGCAGGGGACACAGATTTGCATTCTATTTTTGTAAAAATTTTGTATTTTCACACGACATATTTAAAAAGATAAGAAATACCGGTGAGATAGATTTAATGATTGAAATTATTGATGAATATGTTATGAGGAATCCCGATGAGAAGATAAAGATTTTTGAGAATTGATAATCTTAATCATAGATTTAAAATTGAAATTATTGAGTATTGAATAAAATTCCCCCGGCCTTGCGGCCACGCCCTTTGATAAAGAGGGTTTTGACATCTGGATTTTAGAGAAGATGAGCAATGTTGTAATGTTTCTCTCTGTTAAACCCCCTTTAATAAAGGGGGGCAGGGGGGAATTTTAAAAGTTCGTTTTGGGGTCTAATGGACAATAGTTCCGCAGGGTACTCTGCGGGGGCGATGTGTCACCGAATACATTTGCAGGAGGATTAAACTGATGGAATATTTAAGAGTCTGGAAAGAGATTGATATTGAAGAAGTTAAGAATCATATAATAATGGTTGAAGATAAGTACGGTCATTGTCCCGGTTGTAAGCAGATTGGCATAGAGCTGAAAGAGGTTAAAAACTGCCCCGGCTGCGGCAGAGTGTTTAAATATGCCACATCAAAGGATGCACGGGGCGGAAAATCAGATGTAGTTGTAAGAACCAGAAAAAAATTGCCTGATCTTATTTTTGTAGATTATGATGATTATGAAAGGGTAACCGGTAAAAAGAAAGCGGAGGGTCTTTTCAATATTTAATTTGAAGACCGGAATTAAAGGAAATCGTCTCTTTCCCCTTTTACTCTTCTGTAGTAAAGACGGTAGTATGTGAATGCGGTGTAGTTATCACCGAGAAGGTCATATACTACACCCATATTGTACAGTGCTTCTATTAAGGTTTTATCTTTTTCATAGGCCTGCTTGAAAGACTGCAGTGATTCAAGATATTTTCCTGAAATCAACTCAGCCAAACCAAGTTGAAACCATCCTTTAACAAAGCCTGGATCTAGTGAAACTGAAAGCTTGAGATGCTTTATAGCATCGGGAGCTTTGCCCTTCTGCAGAATATATATTCTTCCCAGTCCGTAGTGCCCCAGAGTGTAGGAAGGATTTACTTGAATCGCATCTTTAAAATCTATTTCAGCGTCGGCATAATTACCGGATTTAAATGATTCTACACCCTTGTTGTAGTAGAACGTAGAGTTTTCAGCATATAAAGTACACCGGGCAAATATAAAAATAATAAAAATGATAACAGCCTGTTTCAATTTCTCATCCCGCTTTGGGAATCATTTTCTGAAGATTCTCATAAAAGAATTTTTCGATCCCCTGGTTGAAAAAAAAGTAAATAATAAAAATGATCCAGAGAGTTATGGTCAGCAGACAGAGAAACCGCAGCATTTTTTCAGCTCCCGTATCGTTGGCTTTATAAAAAATAATTATCAGAGCCAGTGGCCATATAATAAACATTCCGGCAAAAGCTATAATCAGCAGTTCTTTGAAAAATTCGATGAATGAGATATACCATCCAGCTTTGAATGATGTAAACGCACCGGTTAATTCATTAAAGAAAAACCAACCGTAAAAAAAGAAAATAAGTGAGGCAATAAGCTTCCAGAATAACTCAATTCTCGGTCGGAACCAGAGCAGGAGTACTGTTAATCCCCATATGGAAAAGAAAAGGAAAATAGACTTGATCATTAATACATCATTTGTCATGAAGTTCACCTTATATCATTTTACAGGCAGGCGGAAGCTGATTCCTTGATAATAAAACTGCCGTTTTAATCAGAACAGGACTGTATAACCGGTCTGTCTCTGCGACGAAACTTAAAGTCTTTCTGTGTTCCCGGTTTTACCAGAGTTGTTTTTATTATCGAATTTTTATTGCTTTATTGCAATAAAAATATCCGGTAAGAGCAGTTTGTGATAATAATTTGAAGGTTTAAAATGAATTGTTTAAAGTTAAAACTGTTTTTACTGCTGTTTTCTATGGTTTTTATGTCATCCTGCCGTGATACAGCAGTTACTTTCAGCAGAATCGAATATGTAATACCGGCTCATATAGATATTAAAACAGCTGAACTGCAATCCCGCCTTACGGACATTAAAACGGATTCTGCGAGTCCTTACCATATTGTTATCGTTCTCTACAGTTACTCTTCCGGTGCAGAAAAGATTAGCTTTGCCGGAGGTGATAACATCACAACAGTAACAGCTGGGGGGAGATTAAAAGCTCTTGTTAAAGTGATGGATGGAGAAAAAATTCTAAGAGCTGAATTTGCAGAGGGCACGGGTAATAGTATGGAGGAGATGATTTTATCCCTGGTAATTGGGATAAAATCTCAGATATAGAGAGGGTGTCCTGACCGTGTTGGAATAAGGGGCATATTCTTTAATCCTGATTCAGTTTTTCTATCTCTTTAACTGAAAGTCCGGTAATTTCTGAAATCTCTTTTACAGGCATTTTTTTGTTTAATAAAGCTTTAGCTGTTTCAAGTTTTCCCTCAATTTTCCCTTTCTGCATACCCTTTTGTATTCCTTCAAGTTTTCCCTGCTCAAACTGAATTTTGTCCCGTTTTTTTAGTGTTGCTGAAAGCATATCTTTTACCTCTTCAATTTCTGTTATACTGTTCTCAATTACATCTGATATTTCGTCATTACCATAGAAAAAATGTTTAATCCATTTTCTGAAAAGTCTCAGTTCCTGCGGTTTCTCTTTTTCAATAAGATTGATTATCTTTTGAATCTCAATCGATATATCATTCATATCTGAATTTTCAAGATAAAATATCGCCGAGAGTATATTCTTGATGTTAAGAAGAGTTTTTTTTGAAAATTCATTCTCCGCTATCTTGTAATACCTGAATGCCGGTATATAAACATCAGGAATAACCTTATCAACAAGGTTACTGAATTCAATCGGTGCTGTCCACTTTTTTTCACCGTTATAAAGCATAATAGGGAAGACTGGCGGTAGCTTTTTTATCTTTTTCGCAGAGACAAGATATTCATAAAATTCTGTAATATATCGCAGTATTCTCAATGAAATAAATCTGTCAACAGAGGACTGAAATTCAATGAGAATGTAAATAAAGATTTCCTCATTTTTGAAATTGACCTTATAGATTATATCAGATTCTCTATTGATAAACTCTTCAGTAATAAAACTTTTATCTAACCGTTCAAGAGTATTGTAATTGAGATCATTAACCCATGGTTCGTCAACAAACGATAAGAGAAGTTCCTTAACAATTACCGGATTAGAGAAGAGCTTTTTGTACCCGGAATCGTGCGTGTTATGTTTTTTTGTCATATTGTCACCCTGATATATATACGTCTGTCAGGGGGACTTGATGAAAAATTTTTTTAAAATATTTAAATCGGCCAAACTTTTATTTATCTGGTTTAATGGATTTTCAGGACTTAAATGGAGTAATCTGATACTTAATCAGGCTAATCCTTTAATCCTGGAAATCACGGTTCAGAACTTGCGGAAATATATAGTTTTCGAGATTGCTTATACTCTGATTTTGGTTTATGCTGCTGGTATTGTTTGTACTGGGAACGGAACTACAGGCTGGACATTCGGCGCGTTTGGAGCAGACTGAAAATAAGAACGCCCCGGATTAAAATATTAATCAGGGGCGTCTAATCTTTTTTATCGGGTTACTATTAATTCTTCTTCTCTGTAATCTTAAAAATATCTTCAGGAATGATTTTGTTTTTCTCATATTCCGCTTTTATTACATCACCTGCGGATGTTCTCAGATCGTTTGCAATTGTGCATCTCCCTTCAAGGAGTACGCCATTTTGTATAATAAGCTCGGGAGTTCTTATATCGCCGAATACTTTAGCGGTGGGCATGAGCAGAACCCGGCTTGTAGCGTTTATGTTCCCCATGATAAGCCCTTCAACAATTACAGAGACAGCTTCAATATTTGTTTTAACTTTACCTTCATGTCCTATATAGAGCTGGTCTGCTTTCAGGGATTTCCCTTCAAAGCGCCCGTCTATTCTTAGAGAACCGTTTATGCTGAAATTCCCGGTGAAATATGATTTTTCACCTATTACATTGGTTGACTGATCCCCTGTAGATTTAACTAATGCCATGATTTTAATCTCCTTGATTCAACATATACAATTTTTATTTATTTTTAATAATGTCAACTTCAATTTATTTTGATTTGAAGCAAAACCTGTAACTACTCAAAAACCAGAGGTAAAATTACTCTCCGTCGCGCAGAAGGCGCTTTTCTTAAGATTTGTTCATTTTGTATAAACTAGCAGGTTTTTTTATCAAAAACTCTAATTTATCATTTTTTTGTAGACATGATAAATTTTTCTCGACAAATTATTTAAAAATACAATGATAAATTAGAGTATAATAATGAATCTGCACTATGAAAAGAATGAAAATATAATTATTGTCTATGTCGACACACCGCTTGACATCGGGAATTCTCCATTAATTCAGCGGGATATAAGTACACTTATCAGCCAGTATCCCGACTATAATTTTATTATAAATATGGAACAGGTCGAATTTATGAATAGCGCCGGTCTCGGCGTGCTTATTCTTTCTACAAAAAGACTTGAATTTAATAACAGGTGTCTTAAGATAAGCAATCTTAATGTTGCAGTTAAAAAAGTAATTCAGATACTGGATGCCCATGAAATCATTAATATTTATGACACGGAAGATGAAGCAGTTAAATCTTTTTAACTCTTCGGGTAAAATTGCTTTTCCCGGATCGATTCTTCTGTTTATACTTTTTTTAACAGTTTTTTTTACATTCTTTTCCTGCAAAAGTATGCAGCAGAGTGAGCTTTCAAAATGCGAAGAAAACTGTGAGTATTCAAAGCGTGACTGTGTTCAGAATTGCGGCGGGTACAATAACTTCGGATTTTCTATAGATTTCGGGAAATCCGGTTTCAGCTCCCCATATGCGTGTACCGACAGATGTGAAGCTGCTGCTGAAAGATGTTTTAAGTTGTGTAAAGACCAAAAAAAAGCTGATGAATAAAATTCTTCTGCTGGGTATAAACGCCCGGTATTCTCATTCAAATCCTGCCCTGTTTTACCTTAAGAGCTGTATAAAAGATCTTGATTTCCGGACTATCATAACTGAATTTACAATCGGCGAGAGTGCAGACAAAATTATTTCCGAGCTGAAAAATATCAAACCGGATCTTCTTGCTATATCTGTCTACATCTGGAACTCCTTTCTTGTAAAAGAGATTCTTGCGAATATAAAATTATTTCTGCCTGAATTAAAAATAGTTCTCGGCGGACCCGAGGTCAGTTATAATAGCGGGGAGTGGATCTCTGAGTTTGATGAAATTGATTATATTATAACAGGCGGAGGTGAGGCGGCATTCCGGGAACTTGTCATCTCCGGAGTTAACGTGGAGAGAAAAGTAATCACAGGGTGTAATCCTCACTTCAGCCAGATCCGCTTCCCATATAGTGATGAAGATATGAAATCTCTTAAAGGGAGATACGTCTATTACGAAAGCAGTCGCGGGTGTCCTTTTAACTGTTCATACTGTCTCTCTTCTGTGAAGAGTCAGAATGTGGAGTTTCGAAATATCGATCAGGTTATTGAGGAACTTAATTTTTTCGTGCGTTATAATCTCCCACTTGTTAAATTTGTCGATAGAACTTTTAATTTAAAAAAAGAACATTACATTCCGGTGTGGGAACATATAGTGAAAAAGTTAAGCGGGAGCCGTGCCTGTTTTCACTTCGAAATTTTCCCCGAGCTTCTGGATAATGATGATCTTGATTTTTTATCCGGAGTTCCATCGGGGCTTTTCCAGTTTGAGATGGGGATTCAGTCGACAAAAGAACAGACATTGAATGAGATTCACCGTGCGAGCTCCTGGGTGAAGGCAAAAAATAATATAAAAAAACTTGTTGAATTCGGGAATATCCATCTTCATACCGATCTTATCGTCGGACTTCCCTATGAAACGGCTGCTGAATATGGAGAATCATTTAACAAAGTATACTCTCTCGGTGCTGAACATTTTCAGGGCGGGTTTCTTAAAGTTCTTCCGGGTACAGAGATGTATCGTAAAAGCGGAGAGTACGGCATTGTGTATAACCATCTCCCCCCTTATGAAATTATCGGGAACAGATGGATTACACCGGAGGAGATGGAGAGACTTAAGCTTGTAAGTGAAATTGTTGATCTTCTGCATAATGCGGGCAAGTTTAACCTAACTGAAAAGTTCATGGTTTCGCTTTACGGAGATCCCTTCAGTTTTTATAATAAAATGGCCGGATATTTTAAGCGAGAGGATGATGGTTCACATCGGAAATGGGAGCGGCAGTGTGAAATTTTGATCCGGATGGTGAGAGATGATCATAGCGGGTTCAATGAAATTCTGCTAGATTATCTCAGGTGGGACTGGTGTTCGGTTATGAAGCTTCACCATTTTCCGGAGATTCTAAAATCTGAATCAACTGTTGAAGCGAAAAGGAGAGGGTACCGCCATTTCGTAAATCAGGCTGTTGAAGGGGATTCTGAGTTCTCCGGTTCTGTTTTTACAAAGGAGGATTTGAGGAGATCGATTTTTTTTGTACCGGAAAGTGAAGAGTTCAGGGTAACTCATATGACAGATAAAATGGCCATGTTCCTTCCGGATAAGAGAATCATTTTTTTTAATCTTGATTGACGGGGTCCGCAGTTATTCAATTGACATTATCATGGTAATGTCAATTGGTAAATTTTATTCAGTCAGTTCAGCTGCATCCTGTTAATACATCATAAGAAATTTAAGGAAAACAAACAATGGACGCAGAGCAGAGGAAAAAACAGATACTTAATTGCGCGAAAAAACTTTTTGCATCAAAGGGGTATTACCAGACTCAAATATCCGATATACAGCAAGCTGCTGGGGTTGCGCGCGGAACTATATACCAGTACTTTAAAAATAAGGACGATATTTTCGAGACCATTCTTGAAAACTTATTTATTGAATGGAAAAATGCTCTCGATAAAAAACCGGATATTGATTCTGATGATTATAAAAACGGATTTAAATTTTTTAGATTTAAAATTAAAAGTATTTTTGAATTTTTTGATGAGGATCCCGATTACTGCAATATTCTGCTTAGAATTGGTCTTGGTCTAGGCGAGAACTTTGATAAGATAATAAGACGTTTTGATATTCAGATGGTGGGTCTTGCTAATAATTATCTTAAAGCCGGAATTAAACAGAAGAGAATTAAACCGGATATAGACCTTGAATTGCTGTCGAATCTCTTAGGGGGGGCGATTATGAGGACGGCTTATTATTACGGAGTAACAAAGAAAAGTAAAGATGCCATAGATATAGATGTATTGACAGAGAGATTTGTAAGTACGTTTTGCTATGGAATTTTTCTGGAACAACAGATCATCTGATTTATAATTTTTTAATAAAAAGGGTTTTTAAATTTTGACTTGTCCTGAGATACGTTATATTGAAAGAAGTAATAATTCCTGAATAAATATCTTATGGTAGTTAATGATTGAATTAGACCTTATCATTTCGAACGTATGTGAAAAATCTGTGTTTTAACGCAAGAATAAGATTTCTCAGTCGTTATCGCTTCTTCGAAATGACAGATTGCGGACTATTTTATTCGTTAAAAGCTATGGTGTAAACGAACGGGCTGTATCTCTCCGCCATTGAAAGCTGCGGGATTATAAAAGTTGTTTTGTATTACAGTCTTGATAAAGTGTTTTGAAGAGAATTAAATTGTTGTTAAGGATAACGGTTATGAAAAAAGTACTTCTTCAGTTAACTCTCTCTCTGCTGCTTTTTTACGCTGCAGTATTGCTCTTTGCAGATGAATCCGATACAATTCCAGCATTAGACGTGTCTTCCGGCTCATATTCATCTAATCTTAACGGCTTTGAAGTCGGAGGCCTTCTCGGTGTACCGAGCGGATTTACTATGAGATACTGGTTCTCAGACCGGTTCGGGCTTGAGGCTTTAACAGGTTTCAGTCTTGATACGGAACCGCTTATTGGTATTGATTTTATCTATAAACCATTCGGCATGTTCCACGCGGCAACATGGAACCTGTATTTTACTGTTGGTGCAGGTTTTATGGCATCGTATGCCGGTGGTGAATCAGAATATATTCTCCGTTTCCCTCTAGGTCTGACTTTGCCTCTGGATAATTATCCTGTGCAGTTTACACTTTATGGCGCTCCGGCGGTTCAGATGAATCATCCCGAAAATAAAGAGATTCAGTGGGGGCTAGCTGTCACTTATAGCTTTTCCCGTGGTGAATACCTTTTTGAGAAGAGACAGCAGTCTCTGTATAAGAATTGGAAGCTCGAAGGTGAAGTGAAGGGTTTGAAGAGCGGACTTGATGAAACGAAGGGACAATTGTCAAAAACAGAAAGTGATCTAAAGAAGACACAGGGTAAGCTGTCTGATACAGAGAGTGAACTAAATGGTATCAGAAGTGAACTGGGAACAACAAAGAAGGAGATATCGCAGCTTCAGGATAGCCTCTCCAGCACAAAGGGTGAGCTGGAGAGTACAAAGACCACACTTGGAGATTTTAAAATCCGTCTTGATGGAGCAAAAGACGAGCTTAACCGTACCCGCCAAAAACTTGATGGAAAAGACAGAGAGCTGAAACAGAACCAGGCTGATCTGGATAAAGCTAAAGAGATTATGAATGCAGCACTTGTCGGCAAGGAGCTTGAAGAGGAGAAGGGTCGCATCGCTCAGAAGCAGCACCAGCTTGACAGGGAGCTTAAACGGCTGGCAGAGGAAAAAGTATCTCTCAAAAAAGGAAATGAACAGGAATCGGAAGTCCGTTCTCTCTGGAAAGATAAATGTTCTGTACGGAGAGGAGTGCTTAACAGCGATGGAGAGTGTGTCTGCCGTGTTGGTGAAACATGGAATTCAGATAAAAGCGCATGTGTATGTATCGCAGGTTATAATTTTAATAAAAAGAGAAACCGTTGTGAGCCATGTGCTATAATAGATTATAATGGGGCCTGTGTTTCAAAATGCGACGATGATGAAAATCAGGTGTCGATGAAAAATGGACCGCATAAATATATCTGCGTAAAAAAATGCAGAGGGAGAAACGAGGCCTGGATTAGAGGGAGCAACAAATGCGGATGTATTGACGGTTACAACTACGATAATGGCGGGAAATGTGTTCCCAGGCGTTAAAAAACAGATGGAGGCTTTATAAGATGAATTATTCCAAAAGGAATCTGCTGGCGCTGATAATCGCCCTGCTTTCTTCCTCATTTATTATTACAATATTTTCTGTATTTGCAGGAAAGACCCCTATGGGTGAGCTTATGACCGGCTACCAGAGCGCTTCTCATTATCCCTTTACGCTTCAGAATCTGATGAATCTTTTCTTTTTTATCGGACTCGGTCAGTTATGGGTCAGATGGCTCAGCAGTCACGAGGAGAATGTTTTTCTTAATATGTCGGGATTTCTGCCTGAGGATGAAACCACAGTTCTGTCAACAGATGGCGCGATTGACGCAATACGTTCTAATGTTAATAATATTACTGTTCGTGCAGATGCCTTTCTTCCCGATCTGATAAATACATGTTCTATTCAATATCTTAAATCACATACTGTGAGCGATACAATCTCTGTTCTTAACAGTGCGCTTGATCTGCATATTCACAGGCTCGAACTCCGTTACTCTCTGCTTAAGTATATAGTCTGGGCGATCCCGACATTCGGTTTTATCGGCACTGTTATCGGTATATCCGATGCGCTGAGTAAACTCGATATTGTCAAGTTTATGGGGGCGCACCTGGATAAGGTTGCTCAGTTCCGGGCGCTTACACTGGATCTCGGGTTTGCATTCGGTACAACAATTGTTGCCCTGATTCATACTGCGATTCTTGTTTTTCTGATACACATTGTTCAGAAGCAGGAGGAGGAGGCGCTTAACAACAGCGCCCGTTATGTTCTTAACAATTTTATTAACAGGCTCACTTCAAAATAAAACCCGGACTGACGGTGATGAAATAAATGAGAAGGATAGACAGAAATTTTAATATTTTCAATTTATCGATGCTCGATGTAATGACCGGGGCACTTGGCGCCGTTATGGTAATTATGGTGGTTCTGCTCACTCAGAAAATCGGTATAGAAAATGAATCGTGTCAGGATTTAAAATCTGAACTGATGACCACTACATCTGAGCTTGTAAATACCCGGGATGAGCTTGTTAAAACCCGTGAGGAGTTACAGAAGGAGCAACCGGATAAATCTACTACTTATGAGAAGATCGTTTCGGTAGCAACACTTATACGTCAGAATATCAGTGAAATTAATAATACTATCGAATCTATAAAAAAGGTTAAGATAGATTTTTCAGCTTCTCCTGAAGATAAAGGCGTAATGGCATTTAAGATTCCTAAAAATGTAGTAATGCTTGTAGATCTTTCCGGAAGTATGGCCCCGGATAAGAATGATGATCATGAGGACCGTCTGTCTCAGGTAAAAGCAGCAATTAAAATGTACATTGCATCCATGGATCAGGAATATAAGATAGATATTGTTTTTTTCCCGGCATTCAAAGAGAATGTTGATTCAGTAGTTTGCAAAGATTTTACAATTAAGCCTGAATTGAATCAGGCATGTTCAAAATACGGAAGAAGGGATGATGCCTATGATAATGAATCTCTTTCCTGTTATAAATACGGTTTTTTTGAGGGAGCTCTTAAGCCGCTGTTAAACGAAAATGATAAATATTATTTCTATCAGAAGGTTTCATGTTTAAAACCTTATCATGACACTCCGACAAAGCAGGCTCTTGAGTTTGTGCTCACCTCTAGCCGTTATACTGCAGCTGAAGGTATAATACTCTTCAGTGACGGTGAGCCTGATGTATTGAGAAAAAAAATTATGACTCTTGATCAATATCTGGGAAGCATCAAAAAAATGAACAGCGGCGGTAAAAAAATATTTACAGTGGGTATCGGGAGTGAGTTCCGGAATAAAGCCGATACAATAGCTGTAAAATTTCTGAGCCAGGTTGCGGCTCAGAACAGCGGATTCTTTCTCGGGTTCTGATAAGTTTAAATGTCTTATCTAAGACTATATTCTGTTTTCATATTTATGTGTAACGTTAACAATTCTACTTCGCCGCTTTCTACTGTACCTGAGAGTTATGGAGTAATTCTATGAAAAAAATAAATTCCGCGCAGATGCGCGTTCTTAAGATCATTCATATATTTCTTTTTGTATTATGGATCGGCGGCGGGCTGGGGCTTGTGGCTATAATGTTTCTGGCAGTTCCTGCTCATTCCGATGATATATATATGAAGTTTCGTGCAATGCAGGTGATTGATGACTTTATTATTATACCCGGTGCAATGGGTTCTCTTATCGCAGGACTGGTTTACGGCATATGGACCGGATGGGGTTTCTTTAAACATAACTGGGTAACTGTAAAATGGATTATGACTACAGTACAGATTCTTTTCGGGACTTTTGCTCTTGGTCCCTGGCTGAATAAAAATGTCGATATCGCTCTTGAGCTTCGCGGAGCCGCTTTATTAAATTCCGAATTTCTAAATAATGTTTCACAAATTAAGATCTGGGGAACAGTTCAGGTTCTTCTTCTTTTATTTATGGTTGTAATATCAGTGATAAAACCGTGGAAGAAGCTTCGAGAGTAATTTATCTTTATAATTTAATACCTCTATTCATATTATCTAAACAAAAATGCTTGACTGTTTATAATTTATAGATTCTGTTCTGCTAATACTTTAAGGGCTGCTTCTTATCTTTATAATAATTATTTCAGGAATAATCAATGGCGCATTTTACCACAAAATCCGGATATGAGAAATTTACCGAGAGACTCAATAAATTCCCTCTGGGAGTTGTTGAGTCCGATACTCTTTATGAAATATTGAAAACGCTTGTGACAGAGAAAGAAGCCTCGATGCTTTCCGTTCTTCCGATAAAGCCTTTTAATGCCGCCAAAGCAGCGAAAATCTGGAAACTCAAAGTGAATGAAGCTGAGGTAATACTGAACGATTTCTGTCATAAGACAATGCTCGTCGATATGGAAACAGGGGACGAGCCGAAATATGTTATTCCGCCTCCAATGGCCGGCTTTATAGAATTCTCCATGATGCGTCTTGGAAATGACAGGAATCAGAAACATCTCGCTGAACTTTATTATCAGTATATGAATGTGGAGGAGGATTTTGTTAAAACTCTTTTTACTACAGGAGATACTAAACTCGGACGGGCTTTTGTAAATGAAAAAGTTTTAGCAAATGACAATTCACTTACTGTACTCGATTACGAACGTGCAAGTGAAGTCATCAACAGCGCGAAACATATGGCCATTAGCACATGTTACTGCCGTCACAAAATGATGCACGCGGCTAAGGCGTGTGATGCTCCACTTGATATCTGTATGACTTTTAATGCGAGCGCGTATACTCTTGTAAAGCATGGTTCTGCCAGAGCTGTCGATAAGGCGGAGATGTTTTCACTTCTTGAGAAAGCATACGAACACAATCTTGTACAGTTTGGAGAGAATCAGCAGAAGAATGTGAATTTTATCTGCAACTGCTGCGGATGCTGCTGTGAGGCGATGCAGGCGCAGAAACGTTTTGCCATTTTAAACTCAATTAATACAACAAATTTTATTCCTCAGATTGTTGATGATAAGTGTACCGGATGCGGAAAATGTGTTGAGGTCTGCCCTGTTGAATCTCTTTCCCTTGTTTCCGCGAGTGACCCTGAGCATAAGAAAAAGAAAAAGGCGAAGCTGTTAGAGCAGCATTGCCTCGGCTGCGGTGTCTGTGTCCGTTCATGTCCTCACGATGCGATTAAACTTGTCGAGAGAAAAGTTAAGGTTATCACTCCAGTCGATTCGGTTCATAAAGCTGTGATGATGGCAATAGAACGGGGAACCCTTCAGCATCTGATTTTTGACAATCAGGTGATGTGGAATCATCGTGCTATGGCAGCGATTCTCGGTGTTATCCTCAAGCTGCCCCCTGTTAAGCAGATTCTTGCGAATGAACAGGTTAAGTCAAAATATCTTGCTGCCCTGCTTGTTAAAATGAAAGTTAAAAAAATAATTTAGTTAATTTCGTGTTTAACTATAGTGTTTTATTCGTGTAGTCAGTAATTAAATACTAACATATAAAGCCGAAAACTTTTTAAACTCACACCCTCTACTCTTTTTGGAAAGAAAGAGATGGGAGATTCATGCAGGAAATTTATTTTTAAGAAGCTCTTCTTTTTTTAAAGAGAGGGCGCGGCAATAGCCAAGATAAAGGTTTAAAAGTTTTAATAAAAATCAATTTTGATAAATTGGCTTAGTGTGATTTCCGGGGGAAACTCTATTATAGCTGACAATAGAGTCGGCGGAGGGGTGTAATTTTTTTTGAAATGAAACTTTAAAAAACTAAACGGGGCTTGACAAAAAATAATTTGATTGTAGTATCCTCCGAAGCAAAAAACAAATTCGAAATATAAAAAACTTTTCACTTGTTTATCCGGTATTCCGGCCGGGGGAAACTGTATACTTCAGCATGTTTAAAATACGGATTAGTAATTGTATAACAATAAAAATGGGGGAATGTTTTTTATGAAAGAAGCAGTAATACTCGGAGCGAGCCGTACTCCAATAGGTGATTATCTCGGGTCTTTGAGCTCACTCTCAGCCGTTGAACTTGGAATAATAGCGGCGAAATCTGCAATGGAAAAGGCCGGCATTAAACCTGAGCAGGTTGATGAACTTGTTGCCGGTCATTGCCTTCAGGCAGGATGTAAGGGTAATACCGGAAGACAGGTGGCACTTGGAGCCGGCTGCAGAGTCGAATCATCAGCATGTACTGTAACACAGTTATGCCCGGCATCAATGAGAGCAACAGAAATTGCGTCACATCAGATTATGCTGGGTAAGCATGACATTCAGCTTGTTGCAGGTTATGAGAGCATGAGCAATGCTCCATATATGTCTCTCAAGGCACGTCAGGGTCTCCGTATGGGGGATCAGCCCTTTGTTGACCATATGCTTCATGACGGATTGGTTGATGCATTCAACAACTATCACATGGGAATCACCGCTGAAAATCTTGCTGAACAGTATAATGTCAGCAGAGAGGAGCAGGACGAGTGGGCTTATATGAGTCATCAGAGAGCGGTTGCCGCAATTAACGCGGGTAAGTTTAAGGATGAGATTGTACCAGTTACTATCAAAACCCGTAAAGGTGAAGAGATAGTTGACCGTGATGAACATCCTCGTGCGGACCTTACACTTGAAGCTCTGGCAAAACAGAAGCCTGCATTTAAAAAGGACGGAACGGTTACTGCAGGGAACGCCTCTTCTCTCAATGACGGCGGCGCATCTCTTGTGCTGTCAAGTGCTGATAAAGCTAAAGAGCTTGGTCTTAAACCTCTTGCAAGAATAGTTACAACTGCTTCTGCGGGAGTTGATCCTAAAGTAATGGGATTCGGAGTTGTTCCTGCAGTTTATAAGGCTTTGAAGTTCGCGGGTCTTTCTATGAGTGACATCGGTTTGTGGGAGCTTAATGAGGCATTCGCGGCACAGGTTATCGCGTGTAACAGAGAGCTGAAGATAGATAAAGATATAGTCAATGTAAACGGTTCGGGAGTATCTCTCGGTCATCCCGTAGGACAGACCGGATGCAGACTTATAGTGACTCTGCTTCATGAAATGCAGAAGAGAGATATCAGATATGGTGTGGCATCGTTATGCGCAGGGGGCGGACCGGGAGTTGCGACTATTATTGAGTTAATCAAGTAATCAAATCATTATTGGACTGAGCTTATTAGTTAAGTTGGAATAAAAAAAGGCGCCCTTGAGGGCGCCTTTTTAAATTGAAAATTTAACTTTAGTTTTCCGGACTTCTTAATAAATATCAGTTACTCTTTAAATATCAGCATAAAACAGTTACCGCAGTCAAACTCTACTCTGTATTTCAGATTGCCGTCTGTCAGATAAAATGGTTCAATATATTTATTAGTTTTATTCTGTTTATGACAGAGATTGTTCTCATACTTCAGGCAGAGTTTAGTTGTCATAAGCGGTCCTGTTATGCGGCTGGCTGAAGTCTCGAAGGAGTTTTCTATCTCTTCAACTCCGTGTCGACCGTAGAACTTTTCAGCAAGGTGATTGCTTATGTTATGTCGGTAGTCTACTTTCTTTAAAGGGTATGGATTCTCTGTTCTATCTATTGTCATGGGTTCTATCTTATACCCGGTAATTCGTGTCTCCAGCAGTTTTCCCATTACTTTTCTTCTTAGATCATTGAGTATGCTTACCGGAATAAAATAGTTTTCAGTTGTATTGATTTTTATATCGGATGCTGTGAATATCGTACCGCCGAGTTTTGCCAGCTGTTTTTTTATCTGACTGTTGTCATCTGAATTCGAAATCTCCTTCGCAATCTCAATTTCTTCCCATGCAATGAAGTTGTCTTCATCTGTCACGGTGAGTTTAAACCAGCTTTCAGTTTCAGAGAGTTCCATGAGGATGCTAATTTTCCGTTCAGTTCTGCTTGCGGATAAAGTTTTATCAAACAGAATGTCATGGTTACGGTAGACTGCAGCATCTTTATATATTCCGTTCATCGCAAGAGGGAAAATCTTTGTATCCTCTGCTCTGTTTACTTTTAGTCCTGTTACATTCTTTTCTCTGTCAAAGAATGCAAGACCGTCACCATTGTTTATTTTTTCAATTGCTTTGAGTCTGAACCAGTTGTTCCCGATTTCGGCAACTTTTCCGATCTCTTTCCCAAGCGACTTGGGGGTGTGGGATGAACCGATTGATCCGGTCCGTCCGTTCATGAAGTAATTGGTATAACCTCTGTTGAATGTTTTCATAATATCGGGAGAAAAATCAAAATAGACTTTTCCTGAAGATGCTTTGACTATATCGGTTCCCCCTTCCAGGATAACATCAAGAGCTTTGCGGTAGTGAGCGGTTACATTTTTTACATAATCAATATCTTTGAGGCGTCCTTCGATCTTCAGCGAATCGATCCCTGCGTCGATGAGGTCTATGAGATTTGCAGTCTGGTTCATGTCCTTAAGTGATAGCGGATATTTACTATTTGAAATAATCTTTCCATCCGCATCTGTAAGAGTATAATTCTTTCTGCACGGCTGGGCGCATTGACCGCGGTTGGCGCTTCTCCCGCCGGAAGCTGCGCTCATGTAGCATCTTCCGCTGAGACTTACACATAACGCGCCATGTATGAAAAATTCAAGTTCACACTTTGTCTCTTTTCTGATATCTTTTATCTGCTGAAGCGAAAGCTCGCGCGCAAGGACAATTCGTGGAAATCCGATACGATCGAGAAATTTTATTCGCTCAATATCGTAATTGTCGGTCTGAGTGCTTGCGTGAAGTTCCACAGGGGGGAGATTCATCTCAAGTATTCCCATGTCCTGAATTATTACAGCATCAATTCCCCGGTTGTAGAGATCGGTAATAAGTTTTTCCGCTTCTTCAAGTTCGTTGTCGTATAGTATTGTGTTTATCGTGGCATAAACTTTTGCTTTGTATAAATGTGCATGACTGATAAGTTTTTCAATATCTTCAAGTGAGTTCGAAGCGGCGGCACGTGCGCTGAATTTCTCAGGGCCTATATATACGGCATCGGCGCCGAAGTTTATCGCGGCGATACCAGTTTCAAGATTTTTTGCAGGAGCAAGTAGTTCTATTTTACGCATGATTTTATTCTTCTCATTTTATTAAAAAGTATCGGTTAAAGATCTTGTCATTACTAATAATTGTCAGGGAACTCTATTACAGATTAGTTTCAATCAATTTTATTTTATTGTCTGATTTCGCCGTGATTTAAGAGACTCATCAAAGTTCCCCTGATGTCCGGTAGATATAGGAAATAACGGGGAGTCAGTTTTTTAATTCTTGATACTAATATAAAGATTTATTAAAATGTCATATATAGAAGTTTATAAAATATTTAATATAAAAATAATATAGATTATTACAATTTTTGATAGGACTCTTTACGGATAAAATAATGAAGATAAAAAAAGGATTAAAACTGAAAGAGAGATTTCTTTCAATAGAAGCAATCCCCGAATTGGATGGAATTACAATTTTCAAGTATGCGGGGACATTTTTCGGTTTGTGGCATATTTACGGATTTTTTATTCTTGTTGATAATATTTTTATTGATACCGGCAACCCTAATTACAGTAAACAGGAAATGCTAAACTACCTGAAGACCCTTGATAAAAACAGGGAGTGGGTAATCTTGAACACCCACATGCATGAAGATCATGTCGGAGGAAACAAGCTTATTCAAAATGAACTTGGAGCTGAAATCTATTCGCCGGAATCAGTTGTAGATTTTTCTTTTGTTTCGGGTCTTATGAACTTTGTCTGGGGCAGACCAAAGACCTTTCGATATAAAATGATAGACCGTGAAGTGTTCACAACAGACATGGGGCGTAAAATTGAAGTTATTCCAGCGCCCGGACATTCACCGAATCATACGGTATACCGCATTATGCCCTATAATATAATTTATTCCGGAGATGCAATACCCGTTTCCACGCGGAAGCGGTATGTAACTCTTGGTGAGGATTATGTAAAAGAATTTAAAAGTCTTGAAAAGATGCTTGTATATGCAGAGTCTGGAACCAGATTTATTTCTACACACCATGGTTTTGTCGAGGACAGCGTAAAACTTATAAAAGCTAGAATAAAAGGAATGTCTGAAGTAATTGAACAGGTCAGCGAGATAGCCATGTCTGGTGTAAAAGATATTAAACATATAGGATACAAAGTTTTCGGTAAAGAAGAATTAATGTACAAAGTTTTAGGTAATACACTTCGCTGCAGGGAGGATTGGACTATTCAATCCATCCTTGACAAATTAGAATAAGTATGTTTAAATAAATATTTAAAAAGTGAAATTTTTTCTTTAATATGTAATCTGAATTTAAACTCGAAGCGCAGCAGATATTGGTTTTAGGGAAGAGTGCCTGAATACTGTTTGACAACAAAGCACTCTTAAAGTATATTATAAAGATGTTCGATTTAACCGAGGTTTTATGACAGAGCAGAGACAGAAACAACGGGTACGTCCCGGTCTTGGAGATCCCGTTGAAATTCAGATAATGGGAACTGACTTTCTTGATATTTTTCTTGCCCGTGACGTGAGCGAAACTGGTATGGGAATTGAAGTTCCTTATAAATTTGAAGGTTGTGATATAGATCATCCAATAGAACTTATAATAACTCTTCCGCCAGATAATTGCTTCAAGGCAAGTGGTATTATCAGGCACAGCGATGTAAAATTGAGTAAACAGGGAATATTCGGAGTTGAATTCATTTCTATACAGCATGGGCATGAGAATGACATAAAGATCTATATAAATGAGATGCTTAAAACCGGTAAGGTTAGCTAAAGCGAAGATGTTACTATTCAATATAAATTTTCATTTTGCCATTATCTAAAATAATATTATTATCATTAATAATTTCAAACTCACCCTGTAAATTTTGTAAAAAGTTAAATTCAAATTTCATCTCTTCAGGCGAACACATCATTTTTGTTGCACCTATATTTTCATTTATAATAATTTTATTTCCTTTAATTTCATAAGAACCAAAAAAGCTATTGCAGCCCGTCATACCAAAAATTCTCATGCCGGTTCATAACGGGACGTCATAATAAAACCGGTCTTTACAAAAAGTCTAATACAAATAAAGATTAAATGAATTATTCACTGACTTGCTTTTGCGTACCATGTGACACGATTCTTTAATGATCGAATACAGGAACAAATCAAATATCTAATTATAACAAGCAAATATTTTTTTCTTGCTAAGAGAAGCAAGTATCTGTAAACTATTAATAAATAGCCTAATGTGGAGGATGAAATATCATGATATGGAAAGGAAGACGACAGAGCGGAAATGTTGAAGACCGCAGGGGAATGGCTGGCAAGGGGGTTGCCCTTGGAGGAATAGGAACTATTGTACTTGCCCTGGCGATATACTTTCTTGGTGGCGATCCTACTGCAGTACTTAACACGGTACAGAATTCACAAGTTAACAGTTCAAGTTATCAGGGTACAGCAGAGGAGAATGAACTTGCCGGATTTGTGTCGGTTGTACTTGCTGATACTGAAGATGTATGGAGCGATCTTTTCACTAGGGAAGGTGTGCGTTACACTATGCCTAAACTTGTATTGTATTCAGGAAGCGTAGAGTCAGCGTGCGGCCGTGGAAGCAAATCGACCGGTCCTTTTTACTGTGCAGGCGACAGCTCGGTTTACATAGATCTCAGTTTTTACAATGAACTTCGTGACCGGTTTAAGGCATCCGGAGATTTTGCCATGGCCTATGTAATTGCACATGAAGTCGGTCACCATGTTCAGAAACTTGCAGGAACTCTGCGTAAGGTTGATTCACTCCGGTCAAAGATGAGCGAAAAAGAATATAACAGATACCTCGTAAGGCTTGAACTGCAGGCCGATTACTACGCAGGGGTATGGGCGCATTATGCAGAGAAGATGAGGGTGCTTGAAAAGGGTGACCTTGAAGAGGCGATGAACGCCGCCAGCGCAGTTGGAGACGACCGCATACAGAAAAATGCAAGAGGTTATGTTGTTCCCGACAGTTTTACACATGGAACTTCCGAACAGAGAGCCCGATGGTTTAGGAAAGGATTTGAGTCCGGCACCATCAGCGGCGGTGATACATTCAACACAGCCGAATTATAGCATTTACACCATAACTGCAGGTTGAAATATGAATTTAATTTTATCATTACAACTGGCCTCTGGCTTTGCTCTTGGAGTGATTATAATGCAGCTTTTCAAGAATATCAATAATGACATTCCTGACAATAAGTCTGTTGTCAATTTGACTTAATAAGTGAATGGTTATTAAATCAATTCAAACCTGTCACTATCCATCCATGCAGGGAAAGATTCTCTATAACCTATAAGCTCCGAATGAGAAAGTGTAATTGTATGTACACATTCATCCGCTTCACCCTGGAATAAAGTTTTACCGTAATAATCTATCACTGAAGATCTTCCGTTATAATTTACACCATTGCCGTCACGACCTGTCCGGTTGACTCCCGCAACATAGCACTGATTTTCAATAGCTCGTGCGCGGAGAAGTATGTCCCAGTGCAGGTCTCTTGCTGCGGGCCAGTTTGCGGTGAATACAGCCAGATCATATTCTATTCCTGAATTGCGTGACCATACGGGAAATCTCAGGTCGTAACAGATAAAGGGGCGTATTCGCCATCCTTTTAAGTCTACAGTGAGGAGCGATCCACCCTGCGTATAAACCTTATCCTCACCTCCCATGCGGAAGAGATGGCGTTTATCGTAGGTCAATATTTCCCCATCAGGTTTTATCCATATTAGTCTGTTGTAGTATTTTCCGTTTTCATTAACAGCAATGCTGCCGGTAATATCTGCCTGCGTTTCGCGAGCTATTCGGATTAGAAAATCGACTGTAACGCCGTCCATCTCTTCGCTTACCTCTGTCGGATTCATAGTAAAACCTGTGTTGAACATTTCAGGGAGTACGATCAGATCTGTCTGAAGATTATTTTTTTTAATTAATGATTCAATATGATTAAGATTTTCGGATCTGTTGTGCCATGATATTTCTGACTGTATAAGTGTTATTTTAAGTGCATTCATAAGAGAGCCTCGCCGTTTAAATATGAATTTAATTCTTATTGATGCGTATGATTCGCATACGTCGGAGATGGGGGATTGCGGGGGCAACGCCCCCGTAATCCCCCATCTCCTGCACCGCGCGGAGCGCGGTTCGTTCAAAAATAAATATATGTCAGCTCTATTATTTAATGCAAGATAATTTTGACTTTACAATAGGAATAGATTTTCTGAAATTGAATGATTCGAGTAATTATATTAAGGACGTAAAATGAAGAGAAAGAAAAGAAAAATTTTCGGTGAACTTATAGAAAAGTATAAAGGTGAGGGCTGCGAGCCTCAGTGTAAATATTTTGGTCAGTGCGGCGGCTGCATGTTTCAGAATATACCCTATGAAAATCAGCTTTTATTAAAGAAAGAATATGTAAATTCGATCTTCGAGGGATTGTCTTCGGTTGAGTCCGTTGCTCCGTCAACTCCATTTCGATATCGAAGCAGAATGGATATGGTTACCGCCTTCGGCAAGAAGGGGCTCCGGAGAGCGGGGAGTTTTCGCCAGGTTGTTGATATAGAAACATGTGAGATTATGCAGAGCAGATCAGACGAGATGTACGGGAATCTGAGAACCACTCTTGAAAAAATTGAAGATTACGATTACCTCAGACATGAGGGTTATCTGAGATATATAGTTCTCCGACAGGCCCGGTTTACCGGTGAGATCATGGTTAATTTTGTGGTATCGAAACCGGAGAACAGGTTCGGTTTTGCTCTTTATGATTTTCTCGAGGAGGTCGATTCATCATCACTTTTATTGAGTGACGGAATAGCGGATCTTAATTATGGGGATATTTTTCAGACTCTGAAAAAAGGTGTTATAACTGAAACTTTCGACGGAATAGATTATATGATAACTCCTAATTCATTCTTTCAGTCCAATTCCGAAATGGCACTTCAGATGTACCGGAAAATTCTATCCCTGACAAGAGGCCGTACTCTTGATCTTTATTCCGGAGTAGGGAGTATTTCACTCTTCGCCGCGT
>JBBRFT010000008.1:0-37753 GCA_038241375.1 Spirochaetota bacterium | reverse complement strand
CGGCATTTTCACGGGATATAGATGAGATGGCGTCCGTTGCAATCTGGATCTTGTTTTTATGCCTGGAGACCTCCTGCTTGATCTCCATTATCATATTATTCAGATTGGTGTTCATATCATTTATAAGTGTTGCAATTTGGCCTATTTCATCATCAGACATTACTGGAACAATTACTGTAAGGTCGCCATCGACAATCTTTTTAGTCGCCTCAACTATACCATCCATAGGTGAGACAATATCTTTCGCGAACATTACAAAAGCACCAATAATACTTGCACATATAACCAGCAGAAGAAGTATCATTCTGTTTCTAAGATCACTAATCGGATCATTTATAGCAGAGTTAAGCCTGTCAAGATCGAGCTTCTGCACATACTTAGCCGGCACACCCTGTTGAACCTCAATTATTAGATTATCTCTTATATCATTTCTAAACTTCGCGGAGCTGAATTCAAATATCATCTCAACGCTCACTGAAATTGAAACAATCGCGATGAGTATAAAATAAAGAGTCAGTTTCTTTTTTAAACGGGATTTTTCTTTTTTCAGCTGAATCATCTAATACCTTTTAGTGTAATAAAAAATGCTTTAATTAAAAAGGGATACCCGCAACCGCGGGTATGACAATAATATTTTAGCAGCAAAGTATATTGTTCAACACTCTTTTTTTATAATTTAACCATATATAAATAAAAAAGCAACAGAATTTTACTCAATCTGTCTGGAAACTGGTAACTACAAAAAACCAATGATAAAATTGCTCTTTGTCACAAACCAGGTGCGGCGGATATAAAATTCTACCAGTTTAAGAGTATATACTGAAACAGCTGTTAAAACTGCGGAAAAGATCCTCACGACTGAGAAGTCCGCTCTCATTATAAAAAGCAGATGACCTCTGCATCTTCCACTCCTCTTGAGGCGCGTAAATATTATAATATATCGACGGAAAAACTTTAACTTCAATACTTTTAAGAAATGAAATAGTATCATCTATCTCTTCACAACTCTGTCCGGGGAGTCCAAGAATAAAATATCCTCTGACATTCATACCATTCCTTTTTGCAGATTCGGCGATACTTTTAAACTTTTCAGAGCTGAAGGGGCGACCTTCACTCCTTTGTATATCCGCGGAGTGAGTTACGAGCGAAATATTCAGTTCACCAAATCCCGCACGTTTCATAAGACCAATAATTTCTTCATCTACTTTTTCAAGAGAAATTCCGTTCATTGCTGTAAGTTCAAACGATATTCCATTTTTTTCTTTTTCATGAATCAGCAGGTCAAGAAATTCCCGTGCCCGTTTTTTGGAAGGAAAGATATTATCATCTTCAAAATTTATAATCTCCGCTTTATATCTCGCGGCACACTCCATAATCTCACCAATGACGTCTGTGACGCCGCGCTCTCTTCTTCCGTTCCCCCAGATTATTTTCCCGGTACAGAACGAACAATTATTGGGACAACCGCGTGAGGTAATCATAGAGATAAAATTCTTTTTGTAAGCTTTATAATCCCTCTCCAGCAGAAGTTCACGGGCAGGATATGGCAGGAGTGAAACATCCGGTTTAGATAAAATTGAATTCTTTTTTATCTCTCCATTCTCCCGATAAACAAGTCCGGGAACTGATTCGAGAGATGAACCGTTTCTGATCGCTCTGACAAGCTCAAGTGCAGCGATTTCACCCTCTCCGCATATTACAAAGTCTGCGCTTGTATCATTTAAAAAATACTCAGGGTAGAGTGAGGCATGATATCCGCCCACGGCTACATATGCCTTCCCTGCATATTTACGTATTATCTCAATTACACGTTCGGTCTCTTTATAATATGTTGTAAAGAGCGAGGAGATGAAATATATGTCAGCCGGTGAATTTTTAATCTGCCGTTCAATCTCCTGCCAGCTCATTCCATAATGAGTATAATTTTTATACGGAAAGCGGATTCCGGGATCTGAGTTGTTTATATATGGTTTAAGATAACTGAATTCTGCCGGGAGTTCCATTACACTTTTTTTACTGCTGTGACAGTTCAGAAGGAGGGGATTGAATCCCCCGTTCTTCAAGGTTGAAGCTATATAAAGAAGCCCCAGGGGCTGACGACGGATTCCCGTAACATAGAAATCTTCGATTGGAGGATTTATTAATGTTATTTTCATTTTATCTTTGCTCTATCTTTATCCCGCATTGCATTGAAGAGAAGTCAACCTCTTTACAAACGCAAAAGATTCTCTAATGTTTATGCCTGTGATGTATATCCGGCCAGTGAGGATGGGCATGTTCATTTTCATCGTGCAGATGAAGATGCTCATGATAAGAAATTTTCTCTTTATCATGAGGATTATGATGATCATGATGCAGATCATCATGTCTATGGAAATGAATATGCTCAGTTTTATGATGGTGATGATAATGCTCGTGTTTTTCGAACATAAAAAATATTATAGATATTGTGAATAATACAAAAGAAAGAATCTGAATAATACTTATACTCTCAGATAAAAATATCATGGAAAAGAACACACCGAAAAATGGCGCGCTGGAAAAAATTATCTGACTTCTGATCGCGCCGAGTTTCTGCGCTGAAATAATATAAAGAACAATACTCAGTCCGTAAGAAACACTCCCGAGAATGATTGCATAAATTATGAACTCGAACGATGGTATACTCCCGGAAAAATAAAAACCTGCGGCAGTATTAACAAAACCGGCGAATAGACCTTTGATAAAAGTACTCTGCACCGCCGAGATGCCGTCAATAAGAGCTGTAAAATGATTGTCAAAACCCCAGCATATACATGCCGAGCCTACTAGAACCGCAGAAAGAATACCTGAAGCGCCCTCATTTGCTGACAGTATCAGACCTGAAACAAGAGCAAGGATTACTCCAGCCCATCCCTTTAACCCGAGAAAATCTTTAAAAAAAAGAAATCCCAGAAAAGCAGTAGCAGCCAGTTCAAGATTAAGCCACAAAGAAACAGAAGAAGCAGATGCATACTTCAGCCCGGTTAAGACCAATACAGGGCCGACAATTCCGCCGAGTATAACTGAACCTGATAATCTTATCTTATTACTCCGGTTCAGATTAAGCAGATGAGGCAGTTCTTTACGAACCAGAATTACCGGCAATAAACCGATTGATGCTCCAAGATATAGAAGACCTGCCAGAAAAACAGGATCAAGATCATTTAAGAGAATTTTATTAAAGGGGGTATTAATACCGAATAGAGCTGCTGAAAACAAAGCCACTATCATGGCAGAATATTTTATTATTATCGTTTTCATTATATTCTATATATTATTAATACAACTAAAGAATTGGAGGAGGATTTAATTCAATTATTATTTTAGAAAAACGGCTCTGTTTTACAAATAATCTCAGTCATAAATTATCCACAGAGGATTAAAAAAAAGATGAAAAGTATTGCTATTAACAGTAAATTCTTTAAATATTGTATTAATAAAATTTTTAATTATTAAAGAGGATAAAAAATGCCCCATATTGTTCTGGAAAATATCAATGAAGTTAAACAGGCCTACGATGCTATTTTACCCTTTTCTGAAAAAACAGAAGATGGCATACTTAAAGTAATAGATAAATATTTAAACTCAACGGAGCAGGTTGCATTAATTGAAGTTCTTGCTATCGAAAACGGGAGGAATCAGAATTTTTTTGTACAGCTCTCACAAAAACAAACCAGTCTTACAGTAAGATTACTCCCCATGACCGATCCGGAAAAGACTGATGGTGTTAAAACCATTATGGCAAAAATAGCAAAACAGATAAAAGATAGAGATAAAAAGATTACTTACGGTAAAACCAATCTTCAGGATTTCCTGATAGATTAATATCTTATTATGGGTTTTGCATATCAGTATCGCACATCAAAATCATCTGCATCAAGAGGAATAGTATGATGCTTCATCTGCAGCAAGGACTTTTTTTCGTTGAAATACCAGGAGGATTCAATGTTGTTCGCTGCTGCAACAATCAGAAGCCACTCCTCCTCATGCGGATGAATCTGTTTATCAGAAGCGGCAAGAATAAGTCCATCTTTGATAAATTTTTCAGCAAGCTCATGTGAGGAGAAAACAGGAGGCTCTTCAGATATATATTTATTTCCTATTATTTCATTTATAGCTTCTTCAATAAAACTTTTTTCAAAACCCAAAGCCCTCCCTATCCGGGTTATAATAACATGTTCCGGCTCTGAAATTTTATTATCTTTACGGACAAGAAGAAGCATACCTTTAAAATAGTTGCTGCCGTCTATAACTGGAATTTTCATACTACTCCTCAATATTTTATTCACTTTACAAAACTGCTGTAAAGTTAGAACATAAATACCGGCATTTAAATTTAATTATTTACCCGGTGTAAAATATTTGAACTAACAGTGATCAGAAGTAATGTGTCAAAATAGAGAACCTTAAGTTACAGGATTAATTGCTTCTCCGCTTATTCCCTAGATTTTCCATAATCCTTCATTGCATTAGAATTACCCGAATCATTAAAATCAATGATATTCTTCAAATGAATAAATGAATCAAATTCAATCTCCTTAAATATTACAGCAACACCCTTTGCCTCTTTTCTTGATACTACCCCATTAATTTTAAGACTTAATTCAGAGGTTGTACCTGAAAGATATATCGAAACCTCCACTGCAGTATCAACGGGAATATCCTCTAGACTATTCATAAACATACCATTAGTGCTCAGATTTTCAACATCACCGTTAACCGTTTTTCCATCATACTCAAGCGAAGCATTTACATGAAATACAACTCTTGATTTATTTCTTTCATGCATATCATTTCACCTCCTGAATTTATACTTTACTCATAAGTAAGTTGCGGTATTTTATTAAATTCAGCACTTACTTATGAATTTTTTTTCCGCCGCCGAAGGCGGCAGAATCTGTGACTGCATAGTAACTGTAATAAATCCCGGGGAATTTATCAAGTAATGAGTTCTGATTTTTCAGTATTAATTCTATAACTATTCGATTCCGTCTTAAAAATCAAAATGTTTTCTGTCACCCTTTTTCCAGAACTCAAATCTTTTTGCTGAAAGCTCAGAGGCGTCTCTGCTTTTCTGTTCTTTATTATGAATATCCGGAAAATTCTCAAGAAACTGATCAAGATTATCAGCAACTGCATAAACCCGCGGTCCCTCAAAATCAAAAATCAGAACCGGCATCATCTCTTCAGAACTATCCCATACAAGAAATCCCTTCGGTTCAGGAACTTCGGGATGATTAAAAATTGCTAAAGGAATATAAGTATAAAACTCGCTGGTCCAAATCTCTTCAATATTAT
Organism: Spirochaetota bacterium; assembly: GCA_038241375.1. GTDB lineage: Bacteria > Spirochaetota > UBA4802 > UBA4802 > UBA5550 > WRGT01. Next base: position 32,434 of record JBBRFT010000008.1, on the reverse strand, counting down.
TAATACCCTGAGATTCCCCCAGCTCAATTACATCTGTAAGAAGTTCGTCAAAAAAATGAAGATGAAAAAGTCCGCTTATAAAACCTGTAAAAAGCGCCTGATTCTCTTCATACTTTTCAAACTCTTTCTCTTTAATAAATTGTTCATATCTTGCCGGGAGAGTAACTTTAAAATTCTTTGCAATTTTTGATAAAAATATATTTTCGTCCATTTTATACATCCTTTTTATTTATTAATCTTTTATTTATAATTCTTTTCATATTACTACAAATAGATAGACAACATTTATACTCTCTAACTTTCAAAGCCCAACAGATATATATTCAATTATCATTCCCCCTGCTGCACCGGCTATTACAATAATCCATGGAGGTAGTTTAATAAAAACCAGCATGGTAAACAACAGAACTGTCAGTGCAAGATCATATTTTGAAAAGACTGCAGATATCCATACGGGATTATATAGAGCAGAAAGAAGAATTCCTACAACTGCTGCATTAATACCAGTGAGAGCCCCCTGAATTTTAGAACTGTTTCGAAGCATATTCCAGAAGGGGAGAGATCCCATAATCAATAAATATGCCGGAAGAAAAATTGCAGTGAGTGCAATTATTGCCCCTTTAATGCCCCCCATCATTGCTCCAAGATATGCCGCAAATGTAAACAGCGGCCCGGGTACACCCTGTGCCGCTCCATAACCTGCAAGAAATACATCTCGGCTCACCCAACCTGTTGGAACAACTTCATGCTCGAGAAGAGGGAGAACAACATGACCCCCTCCGAAAACAAGAGAACCTGAACGGTAAAAACTATCTGCAACAGCAATCATGTAATTACCGGTTAAATTTCGAAGTACAGGCATAAGCAGAAGCAGAATAAAAAACAGGGCAAGGCAGATTACAGCAAAGCGTCTGCTGACAGGTACAGTAATTTTTGAAACCTCCGATGCTTCATGGTCCCTGTAAAATAATAATCCTATAATTCCGGCCGCGGCAATTATAAGAATCTGATTAAATGCCCATTGCCAGAAGAGCAATATTATAAAAACTCCAATAGCAATTACAGCCTTGAGTTTATCAGTAATAATTCTCTGCCACATAGTAAGAATTGCCTGAGCAACAATCGCAGCTGCGACTATCTTCAGACCATGAAGCCAGCCTGAATCTATAATATTAAATCCCTGCAGAACAAAGGCAAAAAGAATCATCATAACAGCCGAAGGAAGAGTAAAACCAAACCAGGCCGCAATCCCTCCGGCAATTCCTGCGCGAATAGTCCCTATTGCAATACTGATTTGTGAACTTGCCGGCCCGGGAAGAAACTGACATAGAGCCACAAGATCCAGATAACTCCGCTCATCGAGCCACTTTCTTTTATCAACATATTCATTGTGGTAATATCCCAGATGTGCAATCGGGCCGCCGAAGGATGTTGAACCGAGTTTTAAAGAGACCAGAAGTACTTCCAATACACCTTTAAATCCGGTTTCTGATTTTCTGCTTTTTTCGGTCATATTTTCTCTCTGCAGTTACATGTGATTCCAATTCCTGAATAATAACAGATTATAAAAACCGGTCAAACTATTTTCTTAAATGCTATAACCGTGTAATCATTAATTATTCTATTCTTTACATATACTTTAAATCCCCCGGTTTCGCTTTGCTCAACATCCCCCTTTAATAAAGGGGGTGGCCGATAGGCCGGGGGATTTTGTATTGTTATAATGATAATTTTAATTAAATTCTTCAACCGGTACAAGTTCAACCGGCGGATATATCTGGCCGTGAACCGGAGGCATTGAGTTATAAACCCAGTCAATATGAACAACTCCCCGTTTTATAAAACGTGACCGGCTGTATCCTCTGAATTTGCCCCTTACAAGAACGCTCTCCATATCGAGAGTCATAGCGAAGACAGCAACATCGGCCCCTTCAGGAATTTTTTTCATTTCGTCAGAGTATGCTGCAGGTGAAAAGACAACTGAATCCGCTGATGCAATACTCTGAATTACGGGAATAATCTCCGGGAAACCGTTGCTGTCAATATATGCAATAAATTTAAGTGAATCCAGCCTGTTAAAAAACGAAAGAGACAGATCATTCAGAGGAGTATCCCGTGAAATTTTTTTGTTACGACCTGCTATACGAGTGAGTAGAACAGACTTGATAATACTTATCATAGGGAGAGTCTCCCTGCCTCCACAGCTTACCATATCAAGATAGTGTACTGTATTAATCCCGAAATATGTATTATACCTGAACATGGGTTTCTCGTTGTACATTATATATTCAGCGCCCTCTCTCTTTTTCTCTTTCCAGAGAGCTTTTCCGCGCCACAAATTCTTATCCATAGTCATCATAAGAAATCCGGTTTTCGGATTATTCCGTACATGCCATTTCGAAAGACCGTAGCTGAACTCGCCGAAGATAAGCTTATCTTCACTTAATGGCTGAATAGATGTAATCAGCGAAATATGAGGTTCCCCTTCACCATTTACAGTTGCCACGAGTCCGATCTTTTCAGCCGGTTCAAGTTTTCTTATTTCATCTTCTGCAAAAGTTTTCATTGAGTTCATTTTATCCTCCGGTTATCTACGACTGAATATTATAATCTTACAAAACTTCATTTTATTGTAATTTGTGAAAATCCCCTCTACCCACCTTTGTTGAACTGACTTATACCCACATATTAAAAAGTAAAACCAATCGTACATCAGATTTTCAGCCCCCCAAACCCCCCGGTGGTGGGCTTAAGACTTTTTTAAAAAACTATTCGATCAAGTCACAACTTAAATATATACCACTAATCAATAATAAATAATTTAATATTTATTCTTTATCTTTGAAGCCCCCCTCCGGGGGGTTTGGGGGGCCGTTGGATGTGGTGGCCGCCAGGACAAGAGATTTTAAGTATAAGTCTTGTTAAGCTACCTTGTTGACCCGCTCCACGAAACAATATCCGGATCTACTCCGCTCCGCTTTGCAATATCTGCAAGCTCTTCCATACTTGACTGTTCAATCAGCGGTGTTTTTTCAAACTCCCATTTTCTATCAAGCCGGGTATACTTATCTGCACAGAGATTATTGAAAGCACAAAGATCCCACCGTTTCACAACACCATGTGGAAGTGATGCGATAAATTTTCCTATCCCTTCGATATTTTCTTTCCGTGCAGTTGCACCGGGGATAACCGGAGTGCGAATCCATATCTCCCTTGGATAGATATGTTCTTTTATATAATCAGCAGTTCTTATAAGATTATCAAGTATACTTTCATTGCCGCTTCCTGTAAATTTTTTATGTAAATCAGAGTCTATCTCTTTAAGATCATAAAGAATAAGATCGACAAATGGAAATATTTCATCAAAGACGGAGTTATTAAACAGACCGCATGTGTCCACTGCAGTATGAATCCCTTCCGATTTCAGTTTTTTTAAAAGTCTACTTACAAATTTTGTCTGAAGCGTCCCCTCTCCGCCGGAAATAGTAATACCGCCTGAAGACTTTTCAAAATATGCCCTGTCTTTTACAAGCTCTTCAAACAGAGTGTCAACTCCCCATTTTTTCCCCAGAAGTTCAAGAGCAGTTGACGGACAATGCTCTGAACATATTCCGCATCCGGTGCAGAGAGCTCTGTCTATCTTTACTCCGCTCCCGCTTAGAGATAATGCTTTATGAGGACACACGTCGACACAAGTACCACATGCGATACACCTGACTCCAAGCCAGTGAATCTCAGGTAATAAAGATATGCTCTCCGGATTATGACACCATCTGCATGACAGGGGACAACCCTTCATGAAAACCGTTGTACGTATTCCGGGACCATCTTCAGTGGACATCCTCTGTATTTCAAGAACTGTCCCCTGCAGTAATTCCTCTGTTTTAACTATAGACACAATTCTACCGCCTACATTCTGCTATGGCTGAGCCGGGCAATTACTTCATCCTGAAGTTCACGCCCTATACCTGTAAAATATGCATTGTAACCGGTTATCCGCACGAGCAGATATCTGTACTCATCAGGATGTTTCTGTGCGTCACGGAGCATATCAGGATCAAGAATATTTATCTGCAGAGCTGTTCCGCCGTTTTCAATGTAACCTCGCAGAAACGCCTTAAACTTAGTCCGATGTTCCATACTCTTCATAATTGAAGGGTTAAATGTAATTGTATGACTCGCCCCGTTTGGAAGCAGATTAAGATAACCCGCGAATGAATCAGGACTATCATCAGACTTCCCTCCTAAAACTTTACCTACTGAATTTGAATTTGAAGTCGGTCCGTTTATATCAGCACCGTTAGAAGGACATATTGCATTTGAAAGAAACTGTCCCCTTGCACGACCGTCAGGGCTCGCCGCCATTACATAACCATCTCCCGCCCAATAGTTCCAGCTGAGCATCCCCGGCCGGAACTGTCTCCCGGTAGAACGTGTTTTATACTTCCATGTTTCATCAGTCCAGAGTTTCATAACCCGAAGCGCCATGTCATCAGCCTCGTCATCATCCCTTCCGTACTTGGGGGCCCTGTTCTTTGCCGTAGTCTGAAGTATAAGATGATTTTCCCAGTTACCTCTCAAAGCAGCAATCAGCTCTTCCATTGAACAGAGCTTTTTATCATACACCAGATATTTAACCGCAAGAATTGGATCAACAGTAGTAGCATATGTTACAGCTTCAATCGTTGCCATGCTTATCTCGGCGCCGCCATTTGTTACATCAATACCCTTTTCCGCACACCCTTTAATCAGACAAGAAAGATATGGAGTAGGATGATACACTGCCCGGATGCTTTCCGATTTTTCATAAAGCTCTGTTATTTTTTTAATTATATATTTAGTCTGAATTTCATATGCATTCCAGAACTCTTCAAATATTTTAAACTGACCCGGGTCACCGGTTGATGGTCCATCCTGTTTAATTTTATCAGCTTTTCCTGTTATAGGATCTATAAACTGATTCATGTCTTTACCGCCGGTAAGTGCAAGCTCCACAGCTTTCAGGAGGTTGAGATTATTATCAACAGTACCTGACCTGTCATTCCCCACCATAGTATTTTCAAGACAGCCCACGGGGGCATACTCCCATGCATTCTTTTCATTTATCAGATCAGTAATACCGGCTCTTCGGCCTTCAAGAATCATTCCGGCAATTGATCTTTCATCGAAGTTCAGAAGAAAGGGAGCACCCTGACTCCCTGAGATCATATCAACAACTTTATCAAGTAATTCATCTGAAGTATTTCTGTGAAGCCGCACATTGGGCTTCGGCTCAAGAATCGGCGACATCTCATCGATCACTTCAAGAATCGCATAAGTCAGATCATTAGAAAGATCCTCTCCATCTGCACCGCACCCCGCAAGAGTAATGAGCTGACCGAAACCGGCAGTAATTCCCTGGTTACCGGTCCTGATCATAGAATCATATGCAGTATTTGCATGTATCCAGAAGCAGCGGAGCATCTCCTTCCCGAATTCTCTATCCATACCGTTTCTAATCGAATACTCCCAGTATGGAAGAAGATACTGATCCATTCTCCCGAAGGAGACTCCCGGGCCGGGATAATTTTCATCGCTCATTACAAGCATATGATTCAGCCATAAAGACTGTACCGCCTCCTGGAATGTAACAGGTGCTTCCCATGGAATTCTTGAAAGAATATCCGCCATCTGGACCAGCTCATCTTTTCTTGAAATGTCCTGTTCCCGCACGGCTATAGTTCCGCAAAGATCAGCATATGCCGCGGCAAGATCACGGGGCATCTTTGAAGCGATAATCATCCCACGAATCTGACCACCTTTTTCGCTCCTCTTTTCTTTATCTGTTGAATTATTATAGCGCTCTGTAAGTTCTTTATGTATACCTTTCCATCCGAGTTTTAATGCTCTCTCATAACCGGGAACCAGGTGACCGCTTGTTGCTCCGGAGTTGCCATAACCATGGTCATGAAATTTTTTCATCATCGCCCTTGAACCATTTTTACCATTAATCAATTTATTACGGGCCTTCGCTTCATTTTCTGTGAGACAGTGCGATGTCATTATGTTGAATCTTGCCCCGACAATAAGGTCTCCCGGAAGAATCTCCTTAGGCAGATATTTTACCATAACTTCACGGTTAAACCATGCTCTGCGTTCAGGTAAAGTCCATGTCCAGAAATCTTTATGCAGTTCAATATCTCTTGCTGATAACCGATACGATGAATATATAGTCTGCATAAGAGCGTAGGTTTCCGGAACTATATAAAATGTAAGCTCATTATACTGTGCATCCCATGGTGTTCCCGTTGACCATGAAGTGGTCTCATTGCTCCAGTTTCTTGCCGTACCTTTAAAATAATAATCTCTAAGCCATTTAATACGAGGAGTTAATCCCTCTGGTTCTCTGATTTTGAACTCCTGTTTTAATGCAGATGATCCAGCCATAATTTTACCCCGTTATCCTTTTATAATATTACACTTTTTTTGCTGATAATAATTTCTTAAGATGAGTTTCTCCATGGGTCATAATTTCATTCATTATCCTAACAGCACCCTTACTGTCTTTTTTTTCTATCGCTCTGAAAAATTTCTCGTGCTGTTTGAATACAAATTCAACTATTGAACCATCAATGAAAAATTCTCTGGTAAGATTTGTATAAACTTCTTTAAACGAATTAAGCATGAGTGGATAAATTATATTCCCCGATGCTATCGCTGTTAGAAGATGAAATTCAAAGTCAAGATCAGAAATCCTCTCTATATCATCTCTACTGCATATTTTTTCTTCACCTATAATAAATTTAAATTCACTCAGATGATCATTATTGCGATTTACAGCAGCAAGAGAGGCCGTCTCTGTTTCAATCAATATCCTCATCTTCAGCATACTTTCGAGTATATCCGGTCCAGGTATACCGCTTGAATATTGGACAAGAGAATTAAGAAGAGTAAGGGAACCGTTCCGCCTGTAATCGCTTACAAAAGTACCGACCCTCGGTTTCATTTTTACCAGTCCGCGAGCTTCAAGTTCAATAAGACCTTCATGCACAACTGATCTGCTTACACCAAGCTGCATGGCGATTTCTCTTTCCGATAGGAGTTTGTCCCCGATGGATAATTTTTCTGACAGGATAAGTTCTTCAAATCGGCGGATAAATATATCAACGAGGCTTTCAGTTTTCAGCGGTTTGAGTAATTCACGCATAATATGGTAACTCCCCAACAATGGTATCTGGTAATACCAGATACCATTGAAAAGAATTGTCAAGATTCTTTTATTTTCTGCAGATAAAAACACCCGCATTTGCAGATATATCAATACTTGTATCACGATTTATAAGGCTCTGTACAAATTCAGAAAATACAGTTTTCTCACTTTCATCCAATACAAACCTCCCGGGAGTAATATTGTTAAGCGAAACAGCATAATCTGTAAAAGGTTCAGCTTCAGTAATAATAAGCATGTTTTCATATAGTTTAAGATCCACATTCCTAAAAAATTCCTCCAGTTGTTCCCCGCCGTTCTCAATAGAAAAATTTTCTATAACAATATTCGTCCTTTTACCTGTTTTAGGAACAGATCTGAATTCTCTGATAATATCAGAAAGTTCACCCATGTAATTTTTTTCCATTGTGGAGGCATAGAAAATACCTCCATTTTTAAGAACTCTTCGAATTTCCATAAGTCCTTTTTTTCTATCATTCACATGGTACAACATATGATTCGCAAATACAATATCAAAGCTTTCATCACTATAAGGAATATCCTCTACATTCATTACTCTGTATTTTATATCAGCAGTGCATTCTCCGATCATATTCTCTGCATCTTTCAGCATGCCTTCTGAAAAATCTGTCAGAGTAATATCCCAATCTGATGGAACTCTATCAATATTTAACTTCCAGAGTATTCCATTTCCACAACCTATCTCAAGAATTTTCGCACCTGCAGTTTTACTTATATTGTCAAAAATCCACATAGGCCATGTAAATTTGTTGCTGCTGAACTTATAATGCAGATATATCCTTGATCGATAGTTTGAAGAATTCAAATACTGTTTCTCTTTCAACTCTAACATGACTTAATCCCCTTAATTCATTATCTCTTCGACTCTACAGATTTTTACATTAATTTTATCAGATTTTTTATTATTACAAGCAACATTTTCACTTAATTTGTTGTTGATTTTTTAAATTATCATTTCTATGCATTAGATAAATTTCCATTAAACGCATAGTTATCTCAGTTATCCGGATTAAAAGGAATACCACAATATGAAAAAAATAGTATCACTTGTCCTGGCGATATCATTACTCAATATAAGCTGCTCATCTCTGAATACAAAAAGTACATATAGCTTTTCATCTACCTCTCTTGCTTCGGGAGATATTGACAGCGCTCTCCGGAGTCTCCCCCATGGTGAGGGTAAAACCTTTATTTCAATCATGGAAAAGACATATCTGAGTCTTTTAAAAGGGAACCCGGATATTAATACTCTTGCCGCATATTCCCGCAAAGTTGACAGTCAGATCCGCTATAAAGTTTCACGCGAAGCGAAATCATTTTTCTTTATTGAAACTCCGGAGGGATACTATGCCTCTGAACATGAAATAATCTGGATGCATTTTTTACTCAGCTGGGGATACTCACTACGCGGTGATTTCGAAAAAGCCCGTGTTGAAGTAAACAGATCTGCTGTACTTCTGAGCAACAGGTTCAGTGAAGAGGGGAGATTCGATGATGCCTTTATGCGTGTCATATGCGGTGTTCTATGGAATATGTGCGGAGAGTGGGACCATGCCCGGACAGATTTCAGACGCGCAGTAATGCTTAATCCTTCAATGAAGTGGATCAAAGAACTCATAAATATGGAGAATGCACCGAAAAATCTTACACTGATTCTTGGTGGTATAGGTTACCAGCCCTACTGGAACCCGAAAGGTACCTCATTTATAAGAGGATACAGGGATGTGGATTTCAAAGCCACCGGTAATAAATCAAATCTCACGCTTACTATCCCTGAAAATATAAAATTAAATCTTTTCATTACTCCGGATTCTTCAGCCTGGTATGCAAGACACAAAACTCGTAATAATGAAATTTCTGATACAATTGATGATGTTAAATATGCAGAAAAGTTCAGTTTGAGTTCTGCTAAAATGTCAGGAAGAATACTATTCGGTATTGTCGGAGGTCTTTTAATCTTCACGATCATAGGTGCTGCCGGAATTGGAATTGCAGCCCTTGGAATATATGCAGAATCGGCCGAATTAGCCGGGGTCGGTTTAGGAGTTCTTGTGTATGGCGGTTATACCGGAATCGATTTCGCAGGAAGCAATATAAAAAACGCATCGTCCGATTATAAAACAGAGATGAATCCATCGGATAAATACAGATATGTCCGGTTTCTACCGGAATACTCATGGCTTGGATGGAGCAATAATAATATAACAGCACCCATTACGGTTAACTCTGGAAAAACAACCAGTACCATTTTCAATACAACAATTATAACCAATATTAATAATACAATAATCGGATATTTTCCCGATACTCAGATACAATAATAGATTGTTGCTTAAAATGAATTTTACAGTTTCGAATTAATTAAAACCGGATGATTTTATTAAAAAACCGATTGAAGCATTATTTTATACTTCCAATTTAATAATCAATTAGTTATAATTTAAATATCTATCTCTTCTAATCATCTTTGAATAAGGGAATAACCTGATGAAACTGAAAAAGCGTCAATTATCAATTAAAATTTTTATATCCATGGCTTTCAATATAATCGTAGTGACCACTGGTCTGCTCTTATGTATATTTGTTTTTATTTATACCCGCGATGTTTTAAGAGGTAACCTCTATACACGTCTTAACGATCTTGTTTACACCATATCAAAAAATATTGATGGTGATAAATTTGAAAAAATCGTTTCTAAAGATGACCCGGTAAGTGTCGCATACTATAAATCAATACAGACCAGACTCCAGGATATTCAGAAAAATACCACAAAAATATTTTACATCTATTCGATGAAACTAAACAGCAGCAATCAAAGTGTCTTTGCCGTCCCCACAGATGACGACAGGGGATTTATGGGATGGTTAAATGTTCCGTACCTTGAGTTTCCACAGGAGGCAATGAAACTTTACAAAGAAAAGGGTGTTGTTGTAATTGAATCTTTTATTGAAGATACTTACGGAACATGGGTTTCCGGTTATTCATCAATATTAAACTCTAAAGGAAAAATTGTCGGAGTGGTAGGAATTGATGTATCGGCAGAAGATGTTATAAAAGCAGAAATTCAGTGTCTCATTATTCTGACACTTATAACAATTTCTATAGTTATAGTAGTAATCATTCTAAGTAATTATTTTTCAAAAATGATTTCGAATCCGCTTCTCCAGCTTCAGAATGAAATAGCAATGATACAGAGATTCGAACTTGCAGATGTTATACCATCTGAAACAATATTTATAGAAATTTCAAATATGGAAGATGTTGTTGATAGAACAAAAAAAGCTTTAAGATCGTTTAAACGCTATGTCCCGGCAGAGCTGGTCCACCAGATTGTTACAACTCAAAAAGAAGCTGTTCTAAGCGGAGATAAGACTGAAGCTACTTTTATGTTCACGGATATTCAGAATTTTACAACCATAGCCGAATCGATGGAGATTGAAAAACTCGTTGATAAGCTCGCAAATTATTTCGAAATAATGACTTCAAATATCCATTCTAACAGCGGGACTGTTGATAAATATATCGGTGATGCCATAATGGCTTTTTGGGGTGCGCCTAATTACATCGAAGACCATGCTAAACTTGCATGCATCTCGGCACTTCAGTGTTTAGATCTCCTCAAGATTTTAAATGCGGATTTACAGAATCACAATTTTCCCCCTCTTAACACACGATTCGGTATTCATACCGGAAATGCAATTATCGGGAACATGGGATATTCCGAAAGACTTAACTATACCGCAATCGGAGACACCGTCAATCTGGCAAGCAGACTCGAAGGTGTAAATAAATTTTACGATACTAATATAATAATAAGCAACGATACCTATAACCTGATTAAAAATGAATTCATTACAAGACATTTGGATAAAATAATTGTAAAAGGTAAAACAAGCTGGATATCAATTCACGAACTAATAGGAATAAAAGGAGAGACCGGGAAAAAGATTATTGAGTTTACTGAAATATATAATTCAGCTATTAGTCTTTTTTATAAAAGAGAATGGAAAAATGCAATACCGGTCTTTGAAGATGCTCTCAAAATTAAACCCGGCGACAGACAAACCGGAAGAATGATTTCTCATTGTAAAACCTATATTCAAACCCCGCCATCAGACAGATGGGAAGGAATTGCAAAACTTAACTCAAAATAGATTTTATGCCTCAGTTTTGATGTAATACCACAGGGTACTCTCTCCCCTGTGGTAATACTCAGGAAAATTACCAACAAGAGTAAATCCCATTTTAACGAGAAGATTTCTCATTGCTACATATTCATTTTTATCCGAGGTATCAACAATCAGAAATCTCCCCTCGTTCGATTTCACAAATTCTACCGCAATGGCGATGAGACTCTTGCCTATACCATGATGCCTGTAGCTTTCGTCAACAGCGATAAAAGATATGCAATAACCTGAAGTTTTATGCTCTGTCTCTTTCACTCCAACGGCAGCAATAATATCACCATTCTTATTGCTGGAATACCAATATTTTATATCTCTACTCCGGAGACTCATAAATGGTTCACGGTATATCTGTTCCCGTTCCCCCGGAGTCAGCACAGCATCAAAAGCTCTTCCAGAAAGAAAAAAAGTAATCAGTTTCTCCACATCTTCTGTAGTTTTAACTTCGGTATAAACAAATTGAGTTTGAATCTCATTCATTTCTTTTCACCCGCTGTAGATCCATTTTTAGTCCCCAATACAAAAATAAATAATAATGCAGTCATACCGGTTATCATTATAATCATCCCCTGATTATAACCTGAAACAAAAAGATATCCCATAAGTACAGGACCGATCATCTGTCCAATATTGCCGATAAAATTCAGATACCCTACACTCTTATCATATCCTATATCTGCTGAAGCCTTCTGTTCTATCAGATAATCATTACTCATGGGAAGTCCGAAACTATCGCCTATTCCCACAAATAATACGATTATAACCGCTGTTATAATCGAAGGTTTAATTCCAAAAAGGATAAGTCCCGTTAATGTAACAGCCATATATAGCACCATAGACCATTTACCTCTGAGAAAATCGCTTTTAGAGAGATAACGTACTATCGCCGGACCAAGATATATAATAATAAGACTGTTCATCATAAACACGCGGCTTATATCACCTGCAGAAATATTCTGCCCCTCTGCAAAAACAGGAAACATATAAGTCAGAAACATACTGCATATTGAAACCGGAATAAATGCTGTGAAGAAAAAAAGAAAAATATTCCGGTTAGTAAAATACTTCATAATGTCTATAAACGAAACTCTCTTTTCCTCACCGTTGCTGTAAGTTCTTCTGTTCTTCATTAAATAAAAAGCATACAGTAATGCTACTACTGAAACAAATACTGATATCAGATAAACACTGGAAAATCCGATATAATCCGCGCTAAGTCCGCCGATTGCAACACCGCAGCAATACCCGGCATTCAATCCTGAATTCTGTGAGGCAAGACCGCTATTTCGTACAGTAACATCGGGTGAAATCATGGGATAACATTGGAGCGTAACCAGAGCAAAGCCATATGCTGTTCCGACAAATGTTCTCGCTATTATAAAAGCATATGGATTATTAATATAATATGCAATGAGCGAACCTATCCCCATGCACATTGCTCCTATTATAAAAGGGTATTTCCATCCCCTTTTCTCAGTCCAGTAACCCGCAAAAACAGCAAACACAGCAGTTGCGAGCATCTCAGCGGATATTGGAATGGCCATAGCAATTGTTTCAGGGAGATTGAATAGCGTTATGCCTGAAGTAGAGAGTATCTTTTTCATCATCAGAGGCGTATATGAAACAGGGAGCGCGTAGGAAAAAGCTATGATAAATGCAAGCATTCTGACAATTTCAACTGAGTATTTACCGAAAGGATTCTCTTTGGTTTCATCCTTATTTATAAATACGTTTCTGAGTATTGTAACCTCAATCATAATAAGCACAAGTATTATTAAAACGGTAATGATCTCTTTATTTATATTGGTTATAAATTCTTTAATCTTCACTTCGAATGAATTTAAATCCTTACCCACTTCAAGAAATCCCGCGATCTCCCCCTTTGAATTATATATAGGTCCAAGAGAATAGATCCACGATCCGTATATATCATTCTCTTCGACACTTTTTATCTCACCTTTATCTGCCACATCGGCAAAGGGACTATCTTTATAATTATCCTTATAGGGGAAATTTACACCTGAACTGTCATCGAAGAACATCAGCACATATATTTTATTATTTTTTAAAGTATAAATCCCGCCATAGTAATCAGCATTCCATTCATCTGCGTTATCGTTGAACATACTGTGGAGCTGAGATCTCAACTTAATATAATCTTTACTCATAAAATCTTCACGGTCGTTGACTTTACTTATAAGGTCCCCTTCAATATATCTGTTCGAAAGTTGATTTATATGCTTAAGATTGCTGAAGACATTTTCTTTATAAATACCGGTAAGAGTGGAGACTGCTATCTTAAGAACAATAATTGTAGTTATAAGAACAGCAGCAATTATCATTGCCGATTGAACAGTAACTTCCGATAATCTCTTTTTGAAAACGTAAATATAAATCCATGCTATTAAAAAAACTATACTCAGAAAAAATAGAATACCGCCTAAAAATATTAATAATCTTGTCGCTATTATAAATACTGAATAACGCTTCCCTTCAGACTCAATTTTAATATTCCCTTCAAAATCACCTTCAAGAATTGAAGCGTCAGTAACTGCTGTAAAACTATCGCCTTTAAGTTTAAAATTTCTGATGATATCCGAAGAATTTTCTGAAAATGAATAAACATATCCCCCATAAGTATTCTTATCCATTTTAACAATTTTTCTAAAACCCACGTCAGAGAAAAAGACAGATTTGCCGTTTACAGCAATCTGCCATGGAATTGATAATTCATTTTTAATAGCAGGGCGTGAACTTGAATATATCTCTTTAAATTTCAGATCTTTTTCACTGATGAAGATCTGACCTTTTTTTGTTATATAGGCAATGGCAGAAAGGTCTGGCATATAATCGCAATCCACTATATTCCGTTTCGGATTATCCATAACTATTGTTTTAAGAATAGAATTGGAACCATCTTCAATACTTATCGAACCTAAAAGAAGTCGGGCGGAATCGTTATAAAAATAAAAAATCCGGTTATTACTAAAAGTTATTCTTCTGTAATTCCCCTCCATGTCCGGCCTTTCACCATCTTCATACACATGCGTAAATACAGTTTTGATAAAATGTCCACCGGAATTAAACATCTTAATATTTTCTTTTATTATTTTCAATCCCGAGTCATCTGTGGCATAATCAAGCAGATAAAAATTACCTTCACTATCATTTACAATATCCCATGCACGGAAAAAACTTTCCGGCTTGTCTGAATTACCCTCCAGAATATACTCGATTGTATTGCTTTTACTGATTTTAGCAATTTTCTTCGATGAATTAAAAATTATAAACCTGTTCCCGTTCAAATCAGTAGAAATCCGTGCGGCACTTGCAAGTTCCAAACGAACATTCAGAGGATTGGAAAAAACTATCTCTCTATTTTTATAAATGGTAAAACCAAAAATCAGTAGCGATACAAGGATAAGCAGCAGATATTTTCTAGATTTCAGCATTTTAACATTCCAGTATATTTAATTTTTTAAGATGTTTGTTCAATAATTAACCTTTTTTATATTATAATATAATTTTTTTTTCAATTAAAAATTAATAATTTTTCAAAAACATGAAAAGTTAGCGGATTATTTTTCAGAGTATCTATGCTTCACAGATCCAGAAAATTAAATACATTTTTCTTCTTGATTATAAACCAGCTAAAAGAATAGTATTAACGAAATAATTAAGCTGAAGGTTTACCTATGATTCTCGATTCACATGTGCACTTTAATATGATACTTGAAGATAAGAAAATATCTGAAACTGATTTAATTAAATCTCTTAAATATAATAATATGGAATATGCTGTTCAGATCTCCGTTGAAGAGAAGGATTTCATCTGGTCCTGCGATTTTGCCAAAAGACATTACGAAAATGGGATTTTCTATACACTTGGGGTTCACCCTTCATCGCCCGCTGATGATAAAAGTCTTCACAATCTCAGTTCTCTGGTCGAAC
Organism: Spirochaetota bacterium; assembly: GCA_038241375.1. GTDB lineage: Bacteria > Spirochaetota > UBA4802 > UBA4802 > UBA5550 > WRGT01. The sequence continues at coordinate 17,070 of JBBRFT010000008.1, read as the reverse complement.
AGGAGATGAACGGAAAATACAGCCGGCTTCTACTGGGAATAGGCGAATGCGGACTCGATTTTTACAGAATGCATCAGACAAAGGAGATGCAGATCCATTCATTCGAAACACAGATAGATATTGCTGAAAAACACAAGCTCCCTCTTATCATACACTCAAGGGATGCCATGAATGAAACTCTTGAGATTCTTAAGAATAAGAAATACAGCTATGGAATAATGCACTGTTTCGCGGGAGATTCCACTGCTGCTAAAAAAGTTCTCGATATGGGATTTCTAATTTCATTTGCCGGTAACGTTACATATAAAGCCGCGGTTGAACTTCACGATGCTGCCGGCTATGTCCCTCTAGATAGAATTCTGCTTGAGACCGACTCACCATTCCTTTCACCGGTTCCAATGCGCGGGAAACCTAATCTCCCGGAGAATATAAAACATACATATAAATTCATTGCGAATCATAAAAAAGTTTCAATCAGCAGACTTGAAGATTCTATAACAGAAAATTTCAGATCATTGATAAGAAAATGAAACTTTCTGACAAAGGGATAATAATTAGAAACACAACCGAAGAGGATCTGCCGCAGATCTATGCAATCGAAAAAAATTATAATGCTTTCGCTAACCAGTCTTTTGCACTTAATGCAGAAAATCTGGCAGATATTTTCGCATCCTCCAGCTCAATCTGTTATACTGCTGTAAGGAAAAAAAAGGTTCTCGGATTTATTGCATGCTCAATTAAAAATGATGAATCAATTATCAGATGGTTAATGGTTAATAAAAATTTCCGCCATGCGGGAATGGGTAAAGCCCTGTTAATACAATGCATGGAAACATCAAAAAAAGCCGGAGTTACTGATTTTTTAATTGAAGTTTCAGAAAATAATGATTCTATAAATTTCTTCACCCGTTTCGGATTTAACCTTAAAGAAACTGTTTTGAAATTTAAACTTTAAATATCAGGAAAAATTATGCCTCTTCTTATCGATGGTTTTAACCTTATCTATAAATTCCCCGACCTTGAAGCGATGATGTATTTGAGTCAGCTCAATGCCGCTCGTGCCGGTCTTCTTGACAAACTTAAAGAGTACCAGAAAATTAAAAAAACTGCAATTCGCGTAGTCTTTGACGGCAAAAAAGACAAAACAATTGAAACCTCAAACGAAAAAATCGGTAAAATTGATGTTTATTATTCACTCGATTACTCGGCAGATTATCTGATCAAGCAGTTCATAAAAAAAGATCTCAATCCGAAGATGACAACAGTTGTCACTTCCGATAAAGATATTATATTCTATATTAACAGATTCGGAGCAAAAAATATTACAAGTGAAAAATTTGCGGAAATAGTTAACAAAACATTTGCTGAGTATTTAGAGGAACAGAATCTGAATCAGATTTCTGCTGAAAAAGAAAATCCCTCAATTACAGATGAGGAAATTTCCTACTGGCAAAAACTCTTCCGGAAAAAATAAAGAGGTAAACATATGCCGCAGATTGATTATATGAAAGTCCTGGATATAGCTGCACTCACCCTGGAGACCTCGTCTCACATAGAGATAAAGGCTCTTGACCTTACTATTTTCAACGCGGTACTTATTCGCGATGACGGTAGTGAACTGAATATTCTTGTAAAAACATCTGATTTCGAACTTGAACTTACTCTTGATAATATCTTTTCAAATAATAAAGAATTTGAAAAATGGCTCAGCAAATTTGAATTCCAGCTGGAACAGAATTTTTTTAAAAACATATCTCTTGAACACCAGGGTAATGGGAAAAAATATGAAATAAAAATACTTTTTTAAAATATATATTCATAAATAATCTCTCTATGATCGTTTCATCTGCTGCCTATAGTAATTTTATAAAATTAAATTTTATTCCTTGAATAAAATTTAAATATCTTTAATCATGTCTTAGATATATAAAAATATTTACCCGGGCATTCCTGCCAATAAAAAAAAATGAGGTAAATTTATGAGCGAATCAAAAATAAAGCTCACAAAAGACGGCCATATTGCCACTATCACTTTCTGTGATCCGGGCGGCCTTAATCTTCTTGATGAAGATGTTGTTCTCGGTTTAGCCAGAATTCAGGATGAGATAGCAGATGATAACCAGCTTAGAGCTGTAATACTCTGCTCATCAGGAGCACATTTTTCTGCCGGAGTAGATACTGCATTTCTTAAAACTGTCGATACAAGATTCGTAAAAGACAAACTGAATTTTTTACAGAGAACTTTCAGCAGATTTCAGGAATTTCCTCAGCCGGTAATTGCTGCAATCAATGGATTCTGCCTTGGAGGCGGACTTGAACTGGCTCTCAACTGCGACATAAGAATTGTGGCAGAGGGTGCTACTCTCGCACTCCCTGAAGTAAAATTCGGACTTACTGCTGATCAAACAGGCACAACAAAACTTACAAAATTAGTCGGTATAGGTCAGGCTAAAAAACTTATTCTCTGTACAGAGATGATTGATGCAGCTGAAGCCTATAGAATAGGACTTTGCGAGTATCTCGTAAAACCTGAAGAACTTGCGGGAAAGGCTACTCAGCTTGCAAAACGAATTTCCAATCTTCCGCCATCGGCAATCAGGTTCGGGAAATGGGGAGTTAATGTTGCCGCAGAGGGGAACACATATGCAAGTCTTATGTTTGAGCAGGCTCAATCTATCTACTGTTTTGGAACAGAAGATAAAGATGAAGCAGTAAACGCTTTCATAGAAAAAAGAAAAGCGGTTTTTAAAGATAAATAAATTAAAATGAAGACTCCGCCATCCGGCGGAGTCTTTTAATAAAATCATGCAGAGATACCCCGACGGATTACTAAAAGCTCAACTCATCAGAAGAATAAACAGATTTGTGGCCGAAGTAACTTTCAATAATAAAACACTTAATGTCTATGTACCAAACACAGGACGTCTCTCTGAACTCGCCATTCCCGGAACAGAAGTATTGCTATCTCCAATCAACGCAAAATACAAATTTAAAATTCTATATATAATAAACAGATCCTACCCTATAATGATAGACTCAACATACAGTAATAAACTCTTCCACATACTATTGAAAGAAAAAAAAGTACCCGGACTTGAACACTATACTTCAATAAGAAGTGAGCCAGTATACGGAAACCACAGATTCGATTTTCTGCTTGCAGATGGAACCGGTGAAAAATTTATTGAATTGAAGTCATGCACACTTTTCTACAGAAAAACAGGCGCTTTTCCCGATGCTGTAAGTTCACGCGCATCAGAGCACATAAAGGAACTCGCCGATTCGGGGAAAGGTGAACTGATTTTCTTTGTACTGAAAAACGACATTGAGAGGTTTATACCGAACTATCATACAGATTTTATGTTTTACGAAAATCTTAAGTTGTACAAAGATAAAATTAATATCAGAGCATTAGCCGTTCAATACGATGAAAATTTAAAAATTCAATGCCTGAAAGAAATCCCTGTGATAATACCCGATGTAAAGCCTCAGGGAATATTTCTGCTGATTCTTTTCAATTCAGAAGAGACAGTTAATACTCATGGTGAGGTATTTAAACAGGGATACTATATTTATTGCGGCAGATCCGAAGTGAATGTTTTTAAAGCAATAGCTTCGATAAAAAAGAAGAACGGGATTAATTCCATTCTTCCCGGTGAACAATTCTCGAATCTGAAAATAATTTCAGATTTGCCGATAATAAAATCATCGATCATAACCGAAACAGTTGAAAACAAACTTATTGATAATAGCGGAATAATTATATCTCTAGAAGGTCCGAATAATAACTGCACCGGGAATCGTCTTATGTATTACAAAGAAAATCCTTCAAAACAGTCATGGTTCTGGGATTTAATCCTTGGACTCAGGTTCGAGGAGTATAATTAAACTTACTTCCCGCCGAAAAGTTTCTTCAGAATATCCTCACGCCCTATTTTCCGCAGTCTCCTTTTTAATTTCTCACGGTTCTCTTCTTTATACCAGAATAGAAAACTTCTCTGATCACTCCGGTCATCGGAGCTCTTCGCAGAGTATACCTTCTCTTTTGTATACGGGTCAAACCCCGTGTAATACATCACCGATGAGAGAGTCATGGGGGTAGGAGTAAAGTCCTGAACCTGTTCAAGTTTAAATCCTTCACTCTTTGTAATAGCAGCAAGTTCCGCCATATCTTCAAGTTCCGATCCGGGATGTGCAGAGATGAAATACGGGACAATCTGCTGATTAAGACCCGCCTGAGAATTTAACTTCTCAAATACTTTTTTGAATTTATCAAAAAATTTATACGAAGGCTTTCTCATAAATTTAAGAACGCGGTCAGATGTATGTTCAGGAGCAACTTTCAGTCTTCCGGAGATATGGTCTTTTACTATTTTTTTCAAATATTCATCACATGAATACTTTTTTATTTTTTCTGCATCATCGCATAAAAGCAGATCGTATCTGATACCGCTTGAAACAAATACTTTTTTTACTCCGGGAATCTTCTCCGCTTTTTTATATAACTCAATAAGTGGTTTATGATCAAAGTTAAGATTACTGCACATCGATGGATAAAGACACGATGATCTGCTGCATTTTCTGCAGATAGAAAAATCTATTCCACCCATCTTATACATGTTTGCCGATGGCCCGCCAAGATCAGAAATGTATCCTTTAAAATCATCCATCTCTGCAACATTTTTGACTTCCTGTAAAATTGATTTCTCAGATCTGTTGATAACTCTCTTCCCCTGATGCATAGTGATAGAACAAAAACTGCACCCCCCGAAACAACCCCTATGCATCGTAACAGAATGCCGGATCATATCATATGCCGGTACACCACCCTTATTGTTATACTTCGGATGAGGGAGCCTGGTATATGGAAGATCAAATGCAATATCAATAGTATCAGATTCAAGTTCCACTCTACCGGGATTCATTACGATAAAAGAATCGCCTGATCTCTGTATAAGGCGAACCTGTTCATTACTTGCGGCATACTTTTCAATGACAACATGATTTTCAGCAAATTTTTTTTTATCAGCCAAGCACTCTTCATGAGAAAAGAGTTCAACATCCTCCCAGTTTTTATTCAGCGGGAGCTTATCATTGTCCGAAACGATAATTCCTGTTTGAGGAACTGTTTTTAACGATGAGAAGGGTAACCCTTTTTTCATCAGATCCGCAATCTCAATAACAGGTTTTTCTCCCATACCGTAAACAAGAAGATCAATAGAACCGTCTGAAACTACCGGAGGTTTAAGTGAATCACTCCAGTAATCATAGTGGGTAAATCTGCGCAGTGAGGCTTCAACTCCACCCGCAACAACCGGTACATCCGGAAAAAGTTTTTTCAGAATACCGGAATAAACCGAAACAGCATAATCGGGTCTGAATCCCCCTTTCCCTCCAGCAGTATAAGCATCATCAGACCGTAGCCTCTTACCTGCAGTATAATGGTTCACCATTGAATCCATACAACCCGATGTGACGGCAAAGAAAAGTTTAGGGATGCCGAACTTCTTAAAATCCCGAAGATCATCGCGCCAGTTCGGCTGAGGAACAATTGCAACTCGAAGACCACGGCTCTCCAGTATCCGGCCTATGACAGCACTACCGAATGATGGATGATCGACATAGGCATCCCCTGAGAAGAGGATAACATCCAGTTCATCCCAGCCTCTCATATCTGCATCTTTTTTTGTAACCGGCAGCCAGTCTGTTAATTTAAATTTATTATTCATTTATTCTCTTCTATATCTTTTAAATAAAAATTCATTCTATTAAAACTTAATTCGGATAATCAATGCACTATTATCTCACCGTTTAAAGTCGGCAGATCTATATAATTTTTTAATTTTTACACTAAAATATAGTTATAAATTAATACTGACTTTATATACACTTTTTTTTATTTCGTAATACTTACGGAAATAAAAAAAAACGTTGATTAAATTCTTTATCATTAATAATTTTTATCCATTAAAGTCATCTCTTTTAAATCGTATATTTTCCAAATTAAGTAATACTTTACACATATCTAATTAAAATTGAGTGAAAATTATGAAAAAAATTCTGTTTCTCTCTGCCGTATTGGCACAACTGTTCTTCATTGCCCCTCTTTTTTCAGCTGTATATGAAGCATCAACACTCCATAATTCCGTCTCTCGATCTGAAACAGTTCAGGATCTTTATGTAAAGAGATGGAAAATTCTCCAGGAGGAGAATTTCTACTTCGACATTTACGGAAAAATCAACTGGGTATTCGGTTTTAATGTAAATACGGTAAATGCAGGTTATCTTCAAACCGAACCCACCGATTTGCAGTTAACACGGACTTACGGCAGTATGACACTTGCAATGCCAATAGGTGGTCACAGAGCTACACCGGAAGAGAACGACTTTATTATTGCATTTACAACAACCGGTTTCCATTACGGGCTTACAAAAAAAATTAATATAGACCGTGGTACCGCCGGAAGCGAATCAGTAACAGATTATAAGCATTCACAATTTTTTGACGATATATATGCTTTTTCCATTCTCTATAGACCATATCTGACACTTCATGCCGGACTAATCTTCAACAACGAGTATGCCCCGGAAGATAACGGGACAATGGATTATTTCGACCCGGTGAAGAGCTACAGTAAAAAATTCTTTGCTGTTGAAGTTTACGGATGCACAGCATTCAGCATGAATATAGATAATGGAAAACCTGAATCTATGAAAGCTGAAATCGAAATTACAAAAATTACAGGAATTTTTAAAGATGTTTCAAATCCATATATCCCCCTTGCGACTTTGGGATATGAACGGACAATGGCGTATAACGATGAAGCATATGATTCAGTCTGGGTTAATAAAGTTAAAAATCCTCTGGATGAAATTAAGGAAGAGGCTAATCTGAATATACTCTCACTAAAACTGATACAGAGAATTTCAAAAAACTTTACACTAGAAGGTTTTTATGCTGCTCAGTACATAACAGAGGATATCTATACAAAAACTGATGAGAAAAAAATCAATCCGTCAATAACCAAAGAGTGGTACATGCTTATCAATATAGATCCGATCCCTGCAACACCTGAAGATGTGAAATTTAAAGTTTATACAGGGATAAGCTGGTACTGGGACCCAGCAATTGCAATACATAGAAATTCTCCATCTAAAGGTAATGGAGCTTACGGATGGATACTCGGTATGAATATCGACTTCAAAAATTTCGGTCTAGATTTTATGACTGAATACAACTATTCAACTGAATTAAAAAAACTTATCGAAACATCCGACAAGTTTGCAGTTGAAGGTAGCATGTTTTTCAGGATATAGTGAGGAAATTAATATGAAATATTTTAAATTGATAATAGCAGCAGTATTTTTAAGTACAATGTTTACCGGGTGTTCCTATGTATCAGATATGGCAGAGGGTGCCATTACAGATAGAGCATCATTTTCAGCAACGGCTGTTTATAGTGGAGGGAATGTTACATTAACCTGGGATAAAACTGATACTAGTGATAATTTTACAGGTATTGAAGTTTACCGAACTTCTGATGCAAATGATGAATATGCAACCTATGAGCTTGTAGCAAGTCGTTTATATAACGACTCAGGACTCAGCAGCGGTTTTACACAAACTTACACAGATACATTATTAACAACTTATACCGATTCCACACCTGCCTCTGATGGTATATACTTCTATAGGGTAGCCTTTATACATTGGGATAAAGATGCTGATGAACGTACATATTCTACAACAGATGGAAACTATCCTTTCTATACAGATATAGACTCAATAAGCGGTTATGCAAAGGTTGTTATCCCATAATCATCATTTAAATAACAACCTGGTGGATTTCTCTGCTAACAGAAATCCACCCCCTTAAAAACAGATACCCGCTTCCGCGGGTATTTTCAATTTACCTGTTATAAAATATCCCACCGACCTTATACACACCCTCTCCCGGCCCCTGGCCGGGAGAGGGTGGTCGCGCATCAGCGCCGACCGGGTGAGGGGTATTTTAATTTACTTATCACTGATCTTCGAAAAATCTATCATGCTTTTAAAGTTATTGAGAATACCTTCAAGAATTGAAAGCCTATTATCACGAACCTCAACCTTCTTGTCCATAACCATAACTTTATCAAAAAAATTATCAATACTCTGCTTTGCATCTGATATGAGTTTAAATAGATCGATATACCTGCTCTCTGTGATTAGGGATGCAATCTCCTTTTCTTTCGCGTTAAAAAAACTGTGGAGTTCTTTTTCTTCATTTACTTCCATTAATGATTCACTGAAAGAGAGTTTATAATCTTTATTATCCTTACGGAAACCATTTAATATATTATTCATCCTCTTAAAACCTAAAAGAAGCTCTGAGAATTTCTCGACTTTTCTAAAACTGTTAAGACTCTCCGCGCGTCTGAAAAGCTCAAGATAATCTGTGTTACCTGCAATCATACACGCATCAATCTCGTCATATTTAAAACCTTCGTCGGTGAAAATTGTCTTCGCTCGAACGTTTACAAACTCAATAATTTTTTCTACAAGCTCTTTACCGTTCTTGTAATTACCCGAAATTTTATTCAAAACCTCACTCAACTCAAGCGAGAGATTATTTCTGATTATAAGTTCAACCACAGCATTGGACTGACGGCGCAACGCGTATGGATCCTGTGACCCTTTAGGAATATTCCCCACTGAGTATGAACCGAAAATATTATCAATCTTCTCCGCAAGTGAAAGCACGACAGAAACTATCGCCGACGGAACAGCATCGCCGTGAAATCTCGGTCTGTAGTGATCGTTAATTGCCTCTGCTACCTCTTTATCCTCTCCGTCATTCAATGCATATATTCTGCCAACGCGCCCCTGAAGTGAAGCAAATTCATAAACCATAGCAGTATCCAGATCTGCCTTGGAGAGAAAAACCGCTCTCTCAATCTTAGCTTTAACCTTATCGTCAAGTTTCAGAGAATCAGCAATCTGTGATGCCGCAGATTTCATCCTCTCGATCTTGTCGTAAATACTTCCAAGATCCTTATGAAACATGACATTCTTCAGAGAATCGACTCTCTGCTCAAGCTTGAGTTTCGCATCCTCTCTATAGAAAAATTTAGCATCGGTAAATCTTGCAGATATTACCTTTACATTTCCTTTCACTATATTTTTATTTTCAGGATTATTCGCAGTTACAAGAAATTTATTTATCAGTTTACCCTGGCTGCTAAGTACTGCAAAATATTTCTGGTGCTCTTTCATCTCCGTAATTAAAACTATATCAGGTATCTCAAGAAAATCCTTACTAAATTCACAGGTTATAATATGAGGATTCTCCACAAGATATGTAACTGTATCGAGAAGTTCCTCATCCTCATTTAAAACTCCGCCGGTAGCCTCAGCTGCTTTAATGAGTGATTTTCTTATCTGCTCCTTTCTCTCACTTTGATCAAGGATAACGCCATTCTCTTTAAGTTTGTCGGCATATTCTGAAATTTTTGAGATCTCTATCATTCTGTTATGCTGGACAAAATGTCCCCTTGTTAAATTTCCAGATTTTATACCTTCAATTTCAAATGGAATAACTTTATCATTAAACATAAGCACAAAATACTGGATAGGCCTCGGAAAGGTTATCTTTTTATCACTCCATTTCATTCTTTTAGGGAACTGAAGATTTGCTATACAAAACTCAAGTATTCCCGGAATGATCTTTTCAGTTTTTTCAGATGAAAGAGTTTTCGAGGCAAATATATACTCACCCTTATCGGTGTCCCGAACAACGGTATCCTTTAATTCAATCCCGTTCCCCCTGAGAAAACCATCCATAGCTTTTGTGGGAGCACCGGTGCTGTCATAAGCTGCTTTAGCCGACGGTCCCTTCAGTTCAACAATTTCACTTCTCTGAAGATCAGCCAATCCCGAAATAAGCACTGAAATTCTTCGAGGTGTTGCATATACTTCTATTTCATTAAAATCAATACGCAATTCGGTCAATTTATCTTTAAATATATTCTTTACAGAGACAATAGCAGGGGGCAGATATCCTGCAGGAATCTCCTCCGATCCTATTTCACATAGAAAATTCGCATTTTTAAGCATATAGTACTCCAGAAAGGATTTTTACATAAAATATATAAAGAGGTATCACAGAGGGTAGTAATTGAGTCAATAAATTTTTAGAATAGAATAAAAAGGGGAACTGTCATGCGGAAGATTCTATCTTTTCAGATATTTTTTAGGATTTGTATGCTCCCCCTGTTTTATAAGCTCGAAATGTAAATGTGGCCCGGTAGATCTTCCGGTATTTCCGCTTTTAGCTACATTCTGACCCTGCTTGACATACTGTCCTTCTTTTACGATAATCCGCGACAAATGACCGTACAAACTTTTCCATCCGCCGGGATGAGCAATAATTACAGCATTTCCATATCCGCCCATCCAGCCGGCATATGTGACCTTGCCATATTTAGTTGAACGGATCCAGTCATATCTTACTGCTATATCCATACCCTTATGAAATTCTTTATAGCTGTTATTAAAAGGATTTCTTCTCCATCCAAAACCGCTTGTAACTCTTCTGCTGTTAGATGGCCATAAAAATCCTGAAAAAACATTCTGCGGTTTCGCATCAGGGATAAAAACAAGTTCACCCTGCGCAACAAAATCGGGATTCCTGAAATGATTTTCAGCAAGAATCTTCTCTACAGGTATTTTATACTTTGCAGCAAGACCGGCAACATTATTGCCTTCTCTCATATTGTAAAGAATACCCTCTTTGTTCGGTATTCTAAGTGTAACTCCCGGATCTACATAATCATAAGATTTGAGATTATTGCTGCCGCAAATAGTATCAATAGAAACACCATATTTTTTAGCGATACCATTAAGGCTCTCACCGGGCATTACCTTATGTGTCTTTATTTTTAAAGGGATATCGACTGTAGGAACAGAGAAGTCAGTTTTATCTGAAAGGAGAAGTTCATTCTTAAGCTTTTCATCTTCTTCAATATTTTTAATATCGTAATCAGCAAGAACCATAAGAGCGGAAGATCCATTTTCATTTGAATCATCGCCAGCTTCGGCGTTAATTACAGTTGATGATCCCGCGGAGGCCTCACTTGCAGGGATTGCTGTAATAATTATTGAGGAAATAACAATAAAACCTGCAGTCATTGCTACTGCCTTGGAAAGGCGGAAAAAATCCTTTTTATAAATATTCCTTATATAAGTACCATTTTTACCAATATATATAAAGACTATATCATTGGTAAAAACATTTATAGTAAGTTTCCCGATTTTATATGTATTAAATCCTTTTTTAAACATCCTTTCTAATCTTCTAATTTTAAATTTTTAGGTAATAATTATTGATCGTCTATTATAACAAAAATATTTAATCTTTATTTTTTATCAGGCAGTCTGTTTACAAGAGATGAACCTGAATAAACTTCTTCTATATATCTTTTAGGATCTTTCTTGTTCATTCCTGTAATTGTAATCTTCCCGTGCGCTACAACTCCCCTCTGAATAGAAATAGCCGGTGCAGTAATATCCCCAAGAACTTTAGCGGTTTCGAGAAGCCGTACTTCATTTTCCGCTGTTATATTTCCAATAACAGTTCCGGCAACAACAACAGATTTTGCAAAAATATCTGTTTTAATTCTTCCTTTTTCACCTACAACGAGCTCTTCATCAGTCTTAATCTCACCTTCAAACTTCCCATCTATCTTTAGAGAGCCGCTGATATAGAATTTTCCCTCGAAAACTGAACCCTCTCCGATTGTGCTGTTTATCCCTTCAGGTTTTGGTGCCATATAATACTCCATTAGTACTGATAATTATTGCTGATAAATAAAAATTTAAGTCTAAAACTCTCTGATTGTATGTAAACCAATTAATTATTATACGTCAAATACTATTTTTTAAATAGAGAGATCAAGGTTTTCAAGCTTAACTTTCCTTTTGAGTTTCCCCACAGAAACAAGAGACATCGTCTTGTCTCTGAAAATCTTATCACATACTCTCATATAGTCATCATGAGTAATTTTATCAATTACTTTTACAATATCATTAAAATCAAAATATCGGCCGTAAGTCATCTCATTTCTTGCGAGCTGACTCATTCTTACTTCATTGCTTTCAAGACTCAATGCGAGATTCCCCTTCATATATGTTTTTGTATCACGAAACTCCTCATCGGTAATTCCGTCATAAAACATCTTTTTGCACTCATTCATAATAAGATCAACTGTCAGGGCAAATTTTTCCGGCAATGTGGCACAATAGATTCCAAAAACACCACAGTCAACGTATGATGAATGAAAAGAATAAATCGAATAGCTTATACCCTCTTTCTCGCGGATATTCTGGAAAAGTCTCGAAGACATGCTCCCTCCGAGTATAGTACTTAATATATATAATCCCCAGCGGTCATCTTCTCCCCGCTTAATCCCTTCAAGACCCATACAGAAATGAACCTGTTCAAGATCTTTCTCCATATGCTCACGTGATATTCTTGCGGGAATCCCGGTCTCAATAGCTGAAACAGGTATTATTACACTTTTCTCTTTTCCGAAATATTCGGATATAAGATTCTTCGCTCTTTCCGGCTCAAAATTCCCGGCAATGGCAAGTATGGAATTATTATTAATATAATGTGAATTATAAAATGAAGTGAGCGATTCGCGAGTGGTTTTCCCTATTCCTTCAATAGAACCGAGAATTGAATGACTTAGAGGATTCCCCTGAAGCATTTTTTCCATAAAAAAATCGTGAATAAATTCATCAGGAGTATCTTCATACATTCTGATCTCTTCCACGATAACGTTTTTCTCTTTTTCAAGCTCTTCCGGGTCAAAAAGAGAATTGTAGTACATATCAGATAAAATCTCAAGTGCAAGCTCAAGGTAATCTGATACAACATTTATGTAATAGCAGGTGTACTCCCTGTTGGTGGCCGCATTGTGCTGCCCGCCCACGCGATCTATGTTTCTGGCAATATCACCAGCTGTATATTTTTCTGTCCCTTTAAACAGCATATGCTCAGCTAAGTGAGCATATCCATACTGATCAGGGTTTTCGTCTCTTGATCCCTTATTGATCCAAAGACCAACAGATACAGAGACTACTTCCCTTACAGGTTCAAGAAGAACAGAGAGTCCGTTTTCCTGCTTATATTTTATTACCATTTATTCTTCTAAAGCTTCCTTTCTGCTAAGGTCAATTCTTCCCTGACGGTCAATTTTAATAACCTTAACCTTCATCTTATCACCAACAGCGCAGATGTCAGTAACTTCCTTAACACGGGCATTATCCAGATTTGATATATGAACAAGACCCTCTTTACCCGGTGCAATTTCAACAAAAGCTCCGAACTCCATGATCTTCTTAACGGTACCTGTGTATACAGTTCCAATTTCTATATCTTCTGCAATTCCAAGAATAATCTTAACAGCAGCATCAATCGCATCCTGACTTGTTGATGAAACAACAACCTTACCGGTATCATCTATATTGATCTCAGCGCCAGTCTCTTCAACAATCTTCTTGATTACTCTACCGCCAGGTCCTATGATCTCACCGATCTTTTCAGTTCTTACCTTCAAAGTATGTATCTTAGGAGCATGTGCAGATAAAGTAGATTCAGGTTTAGAAAGAAATGAATCCATTATCTTTAAAATATGGAGTCTCCCCTCTTTAGCCTGCTCGAGAGCTGCTTTCATTATTTCAGGAGTAATTCCTTCGATTTTTATATCGAGCTGGAATGCAGTAATTCCTGTTTCTGTTCCGGATACTTTAAAGTCCATATCGCCAAGGTGATCTTCAAGTCCCTGTATATCACTAAGAATTGAATATTTGTCCCCTTCCATGATAAGACCCATTGCAATACCTGCAACAGCTGCCTTAATCGGAACACCCGCATTAAATAAAGCAAGAGAACCTGAACATACGCTGGCCATTGATGATGAACCGTTAGATTCAAGAATCTCCGATACCTGACGTATTGTATAAGGAAAATCCGCAAGATCAGGAATTACATATTCAAGAGATCTCTCTGCAAGCATTCCATGACCGATTTCACGTCTTCCCGGATTACCGGTTCTTCCTGTTTCACCAACTGAGAATGGAGGGAAATTATAATGAAGCATAAATCTCTTCTCGCTTCTTCCTTCAAGTCCTTCAAGCCTTTGTGATTCAGCAAGTGTCCCAAGAGTAGTTATCCCGAGACTCTGGGTCTCTCCTCTTGTAAAAACAGCCGACCCATGAGCTCTGGGAAGAATCCCTGTCTTAATATCTATAGCTCTAACATCCCTGAGTCCGCGTCCGTCAGCACGGGCACCTTCATCGAGGCATCTCTTTCTCATGATTTCGCCGTCAAGGGCATCAACAACCCCTCTAAGCTGACCGATAGAAGCAGGAAACTGCTCTTTCAGTTCCTCTTTTGCTTTCGCGTAAATCTCAGCCCATTTATCTTCACGCGGCTTTTTTACAGTAATAATCTTAAGCTGTTCAAGATCTGAATAGTATCTCTCTCTTACAACCTTTTTCAACTCCGCATCGGGCTGATAAGATTTGTATTCGAAAGCAGGTTTGTTAACCGCTTTCTTCAATTCATCCTGAACATCACATATAAGCTTGATATTATCATGAGCAAACTGAACAGCAGCAAGCATATCCTCTTCGGATACATTCTTTGAACTTCCCTCAATCATAGTAACAGCTTTTCGTGTGCCTGCCACAACAAGATCTATATCGCTCTCTGCAGATTCTTTAAAAGTCGGATTAACTACAAATGCCCCGTTTACTCTTCCAACTCTAACTGCACCGACAGGTCCGTTGAACGGCATACCTGAAACAATAAGTGCCGCAGATGCTGCATTTATTGCAATTACATCGTGCTGGTTTATACCATCAGCAGAGATAACATATATAATAACCTGAACTTCATTAACAAAATCCTCCGGGAAAAGAGGACGCAAAGGCCGGTCTGTAAGCCTTGAAACCAGAACCTCTTTATCACTAGGTCTGCTCTCTCTTTTTATAAAACCGCCAGGTATTTTACCCGCAGCATATGCTTTTTCCCTGTAATCAACTGTCAGAGGGAAAAAATCCTGTCCCTCTTTAACATCTCTCGATGCAACAGCACTGGCAAAAACTACAATTTCACCATAAGAGACCGCGACTGCTCCGTCGGCCTGCTTCGCAAGATATCCTGTATTAAAATTGAGTTTTTCTTTTCCAATTTCCAAACTATAATCAAATGCCATTAAAACCTCTCACAATACAAATTTGATACCGGCAGAATACATTTAGTATAACGCCGATATTTGCGGATAAACCGCGGATACTATCTTCTAAGACCGAGTTCCTTGATAATACTTCTGTATTTATCCAGGTCTTTACCTTTGAGATAATCGAGAAGTCTTCTTCTTTGACCAACAAGCTTTAAAAGTCCTCTTCTTGAGTGATGGTCTTTCGCGTGCACCTTGAAATGTTCTGTAAGATGATTAATCCTTTCTGTCAATAAAGCTATCTGTACTTCGGGAGAACCTGTATCCCCTTCATGTCTCATGTACTTACCGATTATCTCTGTCTTGGTTGTCATATTTTGTTATATCCTCCTAATTAATTCGTTTTTTCATTTTTTAATTAAATACACAATTATAATTAATAAGCCATTTTTCAATATCTATTTCAGCAATTGCAATCAGATTTTCCTGATTGTCGGCTATTATAAAATAATCACTATCTCTCTGTTCAAGAGATAATACCTCATCTCTGCTGAACAAAGCTCCGTTGGCGACGCGTGCTCTGCCTGCATCATTGAGGATTATTTTACTGAATCCCTTTAACACATCCATGGGGCTTAGTAAAAAAAGTCTATTAGTTAAATCTCCGCTGTCAGCAGCTTCTTTCAATTCGTCGATTGAGGCTGCGTCTGATATATTAAAAACTCCGGAAGAAACTCTTCGCAAAGCGCTTAAGCATGCCCCTGTTCCCATCTTCCAGCCGAAGTCTCTGGCGAGTGATCTTACATAAGTCCCTTTAGAACAGAAAACATCAAAATCAAGATGACCCTGTACAGGATCAAAACCCGTTACATCAATACTGTATATTTTTACATCTCTTCCTGCAAGAACAATATCTTCGCCTGACCTCATTCTGTCAGATGCTCTTTTCCCGTCAATTTTCAATGCAGAATATTTCGGGGGTATCTGATTTATGCTCCCGGAAAACTGAGAGAGAGTATCAGCGGCACTATTCCAGTCAATCGACGAAAAGGATTTTTCAGATATAACTTCTCCGGTAATGTCACAGGTATCAGTTTCAATACCCAGCTGAATTCTTCCGGAATATCTTTTATCATCTTCAAGAAAAAATCTTGTAAGCCTCGTAGCATTTCCGGTACATATAACCATCAAACCGGTGGCAAACTTATCAAGTGTACCTGAATGACCTATTTTTTTAATCCCGGTAATTCTTTTTACTGCAGATATCAGATCAAAAGAAGTTTTACCCTGAGGCTTATCGAGCAGGATAACCGCATTATTAAAACCGGAAATTTTCACAGAACTATAACTTAATTATCCCCATCAGCCTTTGAATCATCTATCTTATGATCTTCTTCTACTGATGCATCTTCATCATCTTTGCTGTCCACTACTCCAGGGAGATTATTGATCTTATTGACCATGTCTACTCCCTCTTCAACAGATTTATCTAAATAAAAATATACCCTGGGGAGATTTCTGATTTTAAGCTCTTTTCCCATAAGTTTCTGTACAAACCCGCTTGAAGATCTTATCCCCTCCATGCTCTTCCTTACATCGGTAGAGCTTCCGAGAATCGAAACACCTATCCTGGCTTCTGAATAATCCTTATTAAGCTCAACTCCGGTGATTGTAATAAATCCGATCCGAGGATCTTTGAGGTCCCTCATTATTATTTCTGAAACTATCCGTTTAATTAATTCTTCAAGTCTGTCTTTTCTATATTTCATAAGTAATTCTTCTTTTATAACTTCTTAGCAATCTGAATTACTTCATAAGCCTCAAAAGTATCCCCTTCTTTCA
>JBBRFT010000007.1:0-39913 GCA_038241375.1 Spirochaetota bacterium | reverse complement strand
GCAAATGATACTACAAAACTTGAACCTACAATCCAGGTATGACAAAGCATCTGGAGTCTTTCTCCATCTTCGATTCCAGATCCCTGCAATCCGGATTTAAAAATTATTTTGTCACCTATCTCGACGCCCCAATCCATTGATTCAAGTGTAAGAATGGTTTGAATAAAAACATTTTCTTTTAATCCTCTGGCCATTCCTGCACCGGAGTCCATTGCGGCATTCATTGTTTTCTTGAGATATTCAGAAACTGTCATTTGAAAAAACATTGATTTAGAAGCACTCTGTTTTTTAAATAATGAACTCCCCGGTGAAAGCATGATTTTTTTTGAAGCTCTTTTTTCAATAAATGAATCTACATAGTCAGTAGAACCTATAACAAAAAAATTATTAATTTTCGTAAAAATAATATCTTCATCTGCAGACGCTTTGTAACCTGTTCCGGATTTAAGTTTGACACTGTTTTTCTTGAAGCTTTCAGGTATAATACCCTTCCCTTTTTTAAAACTGATCAGAACAAGATAACCGGATTTTTTTTCAATATCCTGAGTATTCATAACCATTAGGAATTCATCTATATCACTTAACTTGACACCGAATTCTTTAATAACTCTATCAGTATCATTACCGGGTCTATCACCTGCAATCTCATCAATATCGTTTATATCAATACCTTTTGTGCTGATAAAATTCATAATTTGTGAAAAGTTAATATAACCATAAAAATCAGTTTTATCACTAATGAAATTAAGTTCATCAATTACTCCTGCTTTTAAAATTGAGGAACTGCAAAGAACAATAAATACTGAGAGTAAAATCATGTTGAAAATTTTTTTCATTCACTTTCTCCGGATAAATAAAATTGATATGTTGTAATTCAATGTTAATTTCTTAACATGTTTTTAATATAATAATAGAAGTTATAACTAGTGCTTTGAATTAAGAATATAGCAACTAATATTATTTATTAAATTAAACTGTTATTATATTAATGTCAACGATCTTTCAAGTAAGATCCGGTAACGTCCCATAAATTTTTAAATAAAATAAAAGAAAGTCAGCAAAATATTTTTTCATTTGACTAAATCACCTGTAAAATTCAATACAATTGAAAATCCATTATAGGCAAAAAAAGAATGACTATTAAACAAAGAGCATTTACAAAATTTATAAACTCATCTAAAGGAATTTCATCACGTTATAACAAAGAAATTGTATCTATTATTTTTAAAAGTGTTAAGCATCTATTAAATAACAGAGACAATCTCAGCCTTACAGTTGAATTAATATATCCCTCTGTCGAAGAACATTTGAAAACAGTTCACATTGCAGTATTAAAAAATGATCTTATTGATATTATTATCGAAGTAATTAACTTCTTTATTGAAGAGGGGGATGTCGACATTTACGAAAGTTTTTTTGACGATATAGATGCGGAACTTAAAAAAGCTCTATGGCCGTCAGTGTCGAGACTTAACGATCCTGAGATATTGAATCTGCTCATTGATGAAATATTTAATGAACTCGATAGCACAATAGAATATACTTCAATTGATCTGGCGGAGAGATTAGCCGCGATTGACGCATTCAGTCTGTTATCATTCAACGAACTGGTTGAGATTTCAGAAAAAGCCCTGCAAAAGCTTGAGAATATGAATTTTCTTGTGGAATAACACTAACTCAGCTTGTGTTTCTTTATAATTTCAACAATTTCATCGAACATCCTCACCGGATCTTTATATTTAACTTCAATAACCGGATTTTTGCCGATTTTACTTCTGACGCCATGAGTAACCCCATCGATAATCAAATTCAACTCCTTCCTGGTTTCACGCATACTATCAGGAATCCCAAGAAGAAGATCAGGCTTACCCAATCCCGAACGGATTTCATCAGCCAATATCCGGTCACTCCCTGCACCTTCATCATAATTAGATACTTTCATGAACTGATCTATTTTTTTCTTGTAATCATAATCACGGGGGACGGTTTTATTTTGACTTCTTTTTTTTTGCATGAATCTTATAAGAAACTGCATTGCTATAACAGCTATAATTATAGGAAGAACTTTTTCTAGCATTTAACACTCCATTAGAGATAGTGCTTAGACCGAATGAATTTTAATTAAAACTTATCTGATCAAGGAACTATGACTATCTCATTAAAAAAATACAACAAAAAGACTATTTCAAATTCTTAACGAAACCAGTTTATTATTTTCATATTTATAATTAATCAGTCAAGCATCTTTCACGAAAAGAGTGGACAACAAATATTAGTTAATCTCCTCCTGACAGGTCCCGCACAACGGTGAGTTTATATTCTTTTCCTGAATTGTGCCGCAGAGGTGACAGTATTTAAATGTAATCATTTCAGTTTCAGTCCCCACCTCTTTGGGAGTACAACTTCTGCAATATAGCTTATCTAAATTAAATGAAATAGGCATAGCACACTTAATACAACAACCATGAAAAAATTTTTTTACCGCAGCTTCAGGCTGAACAAGTTCCTCAACAGCTCTCTTGTGAAGATTCATATTTTTCGAAGAATTAATTACGGATTTGATTTCGTTATAAATTTTTTTATAGAGATCCGCATCATTGACTTTATTCGCAAGTATACCCATTTCCAGAGCATCAGATAATGTCAGCTGATGAAAATCCATTGAACCGAACAGCAAATTTGAATCACTGCAGCAGCATTTCGCGTTAAGATTTTCATACTTATAGATTTCAAGATTTTCAATTTCACTGAGTTTTAACTTTTCTTCTGTATGAAGATCTTCATTGGAATAAACAATGATTATCGGGACATTTCTATCTGATGATTCTTTCAATGCTTCATAAAATTCCCGGGATAACTGCAGATATGGGAATAAAATAAACAACTCCTTCCTGGCCTCTTTGATAATATTTTCAGTATAATATATTAATGCATTTGTTGTTAAAAATTCTGCCAATTTATTCTCTCTTGTAATATTTATTATTTAGTTCTGATCAGCAGACCATTCTGAACTTTAAGCTGTATACTGTTTTTTATCAATTCAGTAATCCCCTCGGCGATATTAAGGTCGCTTATCTGACTCTCAGTTCTTTGAAGATTAAGGAACTGATAACTCTTCCCTTCAATCTGAAATGAAAGTATATTAGATTTTACACCATATAGAATCCTTTTTTTTGTAAGCTGTGACAATGCATTATCAACCAGTTCCATGGATTTATATAGATTACGGACCACGTCAACATCATCAAGTCCAAGATTTAAAGTAGTCAATTCAGGGATGATGTTCATATTGTTGAACTGAAGAAATTTTGCGTTTAAATTAATCTGTTTCATCATCTGATTTATTTCAAACTGTATATACTCCCTGTCTTCAGCATTAAGTATACCGCTTGCGGCTTTCACTATAAGCAGACGGATTCTGTTCAGAATCTCCTGATCTTCAGCAACAGCAGATTCAACATAATTATTGAAATTTCTCATATCTTCGGAATTTACAGATTCCTGTCTCAGCTGATTAAGCAGGCCGTTCATTTTTTCTGATATGGCAAATCCCGCAGGATCATCAGATGCACTGTCTATTCTTTTTCCCGAGGAGAGATGAGATAATTGTGAATCGAGATTAAGTTCTGTCAGTTTACTCCGGCTCAGTATAAAATTGCTGCTGCCGTAACCATAGACATAAAAGTTGGAACCTGCAGGCTGAAAAAGAAAACTTTTATCTTCAGCGGATAAAGCCGCGACGGCAGACATAAAAACTGTAAATAGAAATAATAATTTCAGTTTCATATAAAACCTCGTTTTATGTAGAGTTGGATCCTCCCGGTCACTCCATTTTTTAAAAATATAACAAATAAATTTCAATTTGAGTGTCATAATCTCAAATTATTTTATTTTTTTCTGATTTTATTACTATCGATGAGCTGTTGATTCAGATTCACTGTTTTAAGCGAATCTTTTAGAGTGTTTACAGTTTCGACATTAAAATTTCCTGTCATCAGATTTATCCGTTCTCCGGGATCATTTTCAAGATCGAATAGATACTCTTTACCGGTTTTAAGATGTGTTATATATTTAAGCGGATAGTTTACGACCTGAAGAAAACGTCCATTATAAGGCTGAATAAGATATACTGGATGATCGCCTTTTCTGTCAAAAATTGAAATACCGGTCATATTATTAGCCGCCTCTTTGATACCAAGCAGATCTGTAATTGTAGGGCCTATGTCAATCTGAGAATAGACTCTCTTTTTCACTCTCTCAGGTCTAATAACTCCATCCCATATTAAAAGAAAGGGAATTCTAAATGTTTCGTCATAAAAACAGATCTCATTGTTATAGATACCATGTTCTTTCATGGGAAAGCTATGGTCTGATGTTATAATTACAATGGAATTTTCAAGATATTTACGCTCTTTCAAAAGTTCAAAAAACCGGGGGAGCTGACTATCGCTGAGACGAAGCGCATTCGAATATTTCTCTTTTATATTCTGCGGATCCTTATATATTGTTCTCTTTTCCATGGGCATACCGTCGCAGGGAATATGTGTACCGATGGTCATGAGCGAAGCAAAAATGGGTTTCTCAGGCGATTTGGCCTGAAGACTATCGAGCATCTGGAAAAATCTTTCATAAAAAATTCCGTCTTCAACTCCCCATCCCCATATATGAGGTTTATCCTCTTTTTTTCTGAATTCACCGTAGGATTTAACAATGGAGAACCCGGCTTTATGCATACTGTTTTCTGTATTGTCAAATTTCAGATTATGAAAAGCCTGGAAAAAAATTGTCTGGTAACCCGCTTCCGCAAGTATTGACGGGAACCCGCTTATGTTGAGTTCCGGGTAATCTACAAAAAGCTTTCCTTTATAACTGGGGAGCAGAGAATAAAAAACTGCAGCCTGCCCTTTACACGTCTGAATTGAGTTCCCGTAAAAACGGTCGATGTATAGACCCCGGTTAATCAGTGCATTAAAATTAGGAGTGTAGTCGATTCCATCTGGAGCTTTTGATTCTACGAAGTTTGCGTTAAACGATTCAACCAGTATGAGAAAAACATTCGGTTTTAATCTTTTTAATGGCGGAACAGTTGAACTTATATCTGTTAGTGGTATATTTTTTTTATCATAGGGATAATCTTCTGATACAGTCCCGGCATATAAATATGTATTATCCTTCGAGAGCATACTCATTGCAAATAGCGTAAAACCATCACCGCTCTGCAGAGGGGTTAGTACAAAAAATATCCAGAGCATCAATGCTGAAACTGCGGATTTAAATGTCACTCTCACATCTGAATCTGAGAAAGAAAATCTGAATTCGAGTAGAAATGCCGCAAAAAGAAAAAAGATAAGAACAGCAAGATCAGAAAAACTGAAAGTCGAACTGATCATGCTGAAAGCTTCACTGGAAAAACTGATTCCGATGTTATCCCTCACAAGGGCGTAATCGAGAGATGAACCCGATGAAAGCATATACGCATTGAGAGCCCACAATAGAAAAATCATTACAGGAAGAAAAATTCTCTTCAAAATCCTGCTGTATAAAAAAAATTCAAGGACTGAAGAGACCAGAAAAAGAGTAAACAGACCGGAAATCATAGATAAAATATCCGAAATACCCGATGAATAACCGGCCACATTATTTATCACAAATATTAGAAAATAACTCAATTGCAAAGAGAGTAAAATGTAAGTTATAAATCCCGGCCGTGGAATAAATGTTTTTATTCTTTTAAAAATCGTCATAATAAATTCTACTTAGCCCTTCTGCCGGTAAAAGCCTTGTCCGCCATCGAATGATCACCGCCGGGATTCCAGAATGAATAGGATTTACCTCCGCCATCGGTTACTCCATCAACCTGTTTAAGAATGTAATCGGGTCCCCATGTAGGAGAATTATAATTCCAATCCTGTATCCACTGTCGGATTACTGTTCTCCCGCGGGAATGATAAATTGAACGTATTGAACTGTCCCGGACTATCCAGTATGGCCTGTCGGCATTCGAATATCTGGTATAAAAGGATGCGCCGAAATGTGAAGGGTAAACCATGTGGTATACAGCATCTACAAATCTTGATAGAAACTGGATATCCTGTCCTATTAGATTCCCGAATTTATACCATGCGTTAAAACCGTAAATGTCAATTGATACGGGGACACCCGCCTCCTTTCTCGCCTGCTGTAGAAAATCACCCATTATCTCCGACTTAAACATATCATCTTTTTCTTTAAATCTATATAGACATCGCCCTACAAGCCCGTCAGTGGGGAACCGTATATAATCAAACTGTATTTCATCAAATCCGAGTTTTGCTGTTTCGCGGGCAATCTCAATATTATAATCACGGACAAATTTTGAATAAGGATCACACCACTTCTCGCGGGGAAGACCAACCCAAGCTTTGTTCGAAAATTTATCCCATATTGCATACTTTCCGCCATATGCCTCATAAAGTTTTTTATCTTTAAAAGTTACATTTCGCGCAATTACATAAATCTTTTTAGCATGAAGCTGTTTGATAATATCTTTAATATTTGTATCACGTATAGCTCCGAGTTCACGGGCAATTTTTGAATCAATCGGAGCATTTATAATTCCAAAGTCATCCTTGACATCGATTACCACAGCATTAAATTTATTGCGGATCAATATATCCATAAAGCCGTTAAAGTTTTTATTAATCATACTCCAACTGACATAAAGAGCCTGCCTGTTTCCGACTCCTGCCTTCTCTTCCATCTTATATTCCAAGGTATTTCTCTTCACAAAAAGCGGAGGATTTTTATCGCTCCCTTTAACAAAAAGCATTGCCGGAGTCTTACCATCGTAACTCTTTTCCAGTTCTTTCTGTAAAGGCGGTATCTCTATCTTTTTATCAGATGGAGTGTAACGATAGACAGATTCATTCGTTGCAATAAACACCGAATCCTTAAATGGACTGATACCGTAAACTCCTTCAGTCTTGTCATTCTTTATCGGAATATTTACAGGATTCCACTTCTTCATGTCCGGGGATTCAACAATACCACGACCAAAAAGATAACCTGAATAAAGTCTGCCTTTAACTTCCGCAAGTGAAGATACGCCTTCACAAAAATGGAACTGTCCCGAATAATACTCTTTGGGCACACCATCATTAATTTCTGTAGTCTCTGAATTGGTTATCTTAACAACGCCGTTAAATGAAGTTCCGGCATACAGAACATTACCCGAAACAGCAAGTGAGGTAAAGTAGTATGAATTCTTATTTTTAACAACGTTGATTTTCTGCCAGCTCTGTCCGGCATCGGATGACTTATACAGCACATGCTTTGTTGCTAGATAAAGCTTTAAAGGATCAGCGGAATCGATGCAGAAAGCGGAAATCGATCTGTATTCATCAACTCCTTTAAGCTGAGTCCTCCGCTTGAACAGAGGCGAAGATATATCGATCCACATATTATCATTGACAGAACGTTTAAAAATACCTGAAAAATCTGTTGTAAGATAAAGTGTACCTTTACTATCTGAAGTTATTAATTCCGCTTCGAGATTATCCGGAAGACCCTGGGACATATCACCCCATGAACTTCCGTCATATCCCCTGATCCCTTCACCGGGAAAATATCCCACATACTTATAACTCTCTGCACTCCCTGAACACCCGACAGAATGTAGAACAGTTACTAATACTATTATTATATATAGAATCGATTTCTTCTTAAAAAATTTCATTATAAAAACAGACATGACTCCCCCCTGGAATTTCAATCTGTTAATGGTATATGAAGGCAATAGTTGTCAATAATTAAAATTACTGTTTGAGTATCGATTCGAAGTATTCAATATTGCTGTAATATACAAAATCAAATGCTGAAAAATTCAGAACTGTCAAAAGGTTTCTTTTTTTCCCAAGAGAAATATACCTCGTAAAAGTTGCATATCCGTTATCAGCATCCCATAAAGAGAGTGTCAAAGTTTTGCCCTTTAGATCAATATCTACTGTATCTGCAATTACGCAGGATTGGAACTGAAGGGAACTTACAAAGGCTTCAATCTCATTCTTATCTAATTTAATATTGTCACTTTCAATAGACTCAAGTACAAGCTGTGCGTCCCTTGAAGTAAATTTTTTAAACCAGTATGAATCCTGAAAACCGGATATCGGATCACCTTTTTCAAAATACCAGTTTTTATCAAGATTAAGTTGAGTATTATCCAGCCTGACTTTCATCTTTTCAGCAGGAGTTATTAAATATTTTTTATCAGTTATTTTTTCTTTATGATATGAAGGGAGTCTGTTTATACGTGTAAATATATCAAGGTCATTCTGCGGAGCTGAACCTAAACATATAAGTTTGAAAGAGACATACCCTTTCTGTCCGGAATTGTCAGTTTCGATATTACTGCTTGATTCAAGTTTATAAAAAGGTATCCACCATTTGTAGCGGTTTACAAGATTCCTGTTGTAGCTCTCCCATTTTGAATTAATGACCAGATCAGTTTTACTTTTAAGTTTTGAAGAATAATTAAGAGTTTCACGGCCCAGATAGCTCATCAGATTCAGAAGATCAGCCATTATAACAGCAGCTTCTTTCGCATTACCCTGAATCGATTCAGTTAGAAATTCCATCTCACCCTTAATAAGAATGAACCGCCCTAGATAAAGATATGATTTACCGTCATTAAGATTCTGAACACGAATTATATACTGTTTATTATCAGCTTTCATTATTCCGAAAAGTCTGTTAACCGGTTCTTTATTACCGAAGACTCCTGTTCTCATATCGTGATAATAGACAAACTGTCCCGGTCTCTCTGTGGGAAATGGATCGGCAGTGATAAGAGCTGCGCTGTCGGCATAAAGAGAGAGCGATAATATTACTGTAAAAAATACAGCCGACAGATATTTTACTATTTTTTTCATCAGAATTCTCCTTCTTACTTTACTGTAGCATTTAACAAATGGAATAGTACGCAACTTGTCATTTCGAAGAAGCGATAGCGACTGAGAAATCCTAGTCTTGCAATAAATCAAAATACGATGACAAGTTCTAATTCAAAAATAATTACTCAGTATATCCCATCCTACCAGTCGAATGTTTTCCGGCGCATCTCTGTGCCCAGACTTTTAAGCCTGTTAAAGATATCATCAGAATGTCTCTTCTTAATATCATGAACAAAATTTCCGTAACTGAAATGTTTATAACACAAGACCCATTCTCTGAGGGCATCCCCTTTCTCCCGTGAATAAAACTCAGTGAGAGTATTGCCGAAAACTGAAAATATCCCCCGTGGTTTAATCTCCGAACATCCTACAATCCACAATTCGCATGATAATAATTTATGAAAATCATATGCAAGTTCCGCCATAAATTTCTGGCTCTCTGCAAGTAATTCGTTATTATGAAGTTTACGTAAATCTGAAGTCGAATTTGTATGCAGGCAGGTTTTATTAAGAACAAGAACCTCTTTTGTAAAATCCTCAACAAGTTCATTGTGCTCAAAGAAATTTCTGGCCTGTTTCCCCGCCAAACCTACAAGATACCGGTTCTCCTCGGCTTCCTCTTTCCCGGGATTATCCGCTACAATAATATATCTGATATCACTGCTTCTATCGAAAAGATCGAGATCGTTATTAAATACAGGTATAACCGCCGGGTCTTTCCCTGCAATATCCCTGGTAAAGCGCTTAAAATTATCGCTGAGCTGCTGAAACTGCTCTAATTGTTTCTTATTCATTCTTATTCATCTTATAGTTATATTTTGCTGATTTTAATACTGTAATAAAATGATAACTGATACAGCTCAATAATTGTCAATATTATAATATTCCAGAAAATGTCATCTCTCGTATCTACTCAAAAACCGGTGGTGTTTTATCTCCGCCGCGCCTTTGGCGCGGCGGAGAACAATTTTACCACTGGATTTTGAGCAGTTACCATCGCTCATAGGAGTTAAGCGCGATTCAGAAATTTACTTTTTTAAATTCCACTCATCAGATGCGAATTTTTTTGAATATGTTTCCATGATGGCTGATTCAGGATCAGTCAGACCGCTTATGCTGAAATCAATATTAAACGAGTTCGAAAACTCCTGTATAAGACTTACAATCAGATCATCAATAGATTTATCATCTATCTCTTCACCGGTTTCTTTCCTTACTGAAGTTACAGATTCATAAATTGAATTACATCCTCTTGTCTTCAACTTCTTTTCATCATGAATAAGCGCGGAATTAATCAAATCTTTATTCATATCCAGAATTATGGTCCCATGCTGCTGAAGAATACCTTTCTTTCTTACCTGGGCACTGCCGGAAATTTTTTTATTACCTATTACAATATCATTAACCGGTCTGTATTCCGCATCAATTGAATGATTTCTGAGTGATTCTATTAGCGGTGAGATTACAGCTCTGAATGAATCTTCAACAGATTCCGGTACAAGACCCGAATTAAGCGGCAGGGTAAAACTATAGGTAAGTTCCATATGATGAATAATAGTCCCGCCTGCGGTCTCTCGCCTTGTAACAGAAATTCCTTTTTTTTTGCAGTAGTTTGTATTTACGCACTCTGCTATCTTCTGAAAATACCCAAGAGTTACCGATGCCTCTTCCCACCTGTAAAGCCGAAGCGTTGCTACAGCCCCCGGCATAGATAACCCGTGAAGAATTGCATGATCCTTCGCCATATTTACGTTGCTTTTAAGCGGAGGGTCAAGAATAAGTCTGCCTCTGTTCATTTTATTAAATCCTCCATTCTGAACAACTATTCATCTTAATAAATCTGAATGCTTCAATTATTAAAGCAGTAACCATTCAGAAACCAGTGGTAGAATTGCTCTCCGCCGCACCGAAGGTGCAGCGGAGATAAAATCCCGCCAGTTTATGAGAAGTTACTTAAAGCAGCATGGTATGAACTTCTAACATTAGGAGCACTCTGAATTTTTTTGAAGCCGATATCTTCACCTATAAACCTGATCTCTTCGAATTCATCGGGATGATAATACTTTATCACTTTATAATGATTTTTCCCGGGGCTGAGGTATTGTCCAACCGTAAGCATTCTGCATCCGGAATTATAAAGATTTATCATTGTAGCTTTAATATCATCGATGGTCTCACCAAATCCTATCATAAGTCCTGATTTTACAGCAAAGCCCATTTCTGAAGCATGATTTATCAGCGAAAGGGAGTGATTATAATTTCCCGAGGGTCGAAGAATGGGAAACATTTTCTCGACTGTTTCAATATTATGATTTAATACATCGGGATTCGATCCTTTTATAAAGTGTAGTGATTCGATAAGACAATTCCTGAAATCAGGCACAAGAAGTTCAACTCCGCATTCCGGGATTTTTTTCTTTATGCGGAATGAAGTTTCAGCGAATAAGGATGCTCCGCTATCGGGAAGATCATCGCGAGTCACGGAAGTTATAACAGCATATTTTAAACCAAGACGTGAAACAGCTTCGGCAATTCTTTCAGGCTCTCCGTAATCGGGATGTTCAGGACATCCCTTTTCAACCGCGCAATATAAACAATCACGTGTGCATTTATTTCCCAGAATAAGAAACGTTGCTGTATTATTCGAGAAACATTCACCTGCATTAGGACATTTTGCCTCGGTACAGATTGTATGCAGATTCAGATCACTGACACAGCTCTTAACGTTCAGATAACCCGGGCCCCCGGGTGTTTTATACCTGATCCACTCCGGCTTTCTATCCGATGTCATCGGCCCATACCAGCACCGGATTTTTTGCCGCAAGAACAGTATCGACTCTCTTTACTGGAGTATTATGCGGCGCTCCAAGTACAATGCCGGGATTCTCTTCGCACTCTTGTTTTATTTTTTTCATTATATCGACAAAATGGTCAAGAGAAGAAAGAGTTTCAGTCTCTGTAGGTTCAATCATCATGGCCCCATGAATAAGTAGAGGGAAGTAAACAGTTGGAGAATGGAATCCGTAATCGAGAATTCTCTTTCCAATATCATTTGTTGTCACTCCTCCGGCCAGTCCTTTATCACTTAAAACAAATTCATGCATGCATACACGGTTGACAGGTAAATAAAATATATCTTTCAGCTGAGACATCAAATAATTCGCATTGAGTACCGCAGTATCGGATATTTCGCGCAATCCCTCATATCCCAGCATCGAGATATATACCCATGCTCTAAGGCATATTGCAAAGTTTCCCTGAAAAGAATGAATTCTCCCGATAGAATCTGGCATATCATATACAGGAGAGTAGCTGTCACCATTTTTTTTCACAAGAGGTACTGGTAAAAATTTCACCAGATGCTCAGCGGCGCCAAGCGGTCCGGAACCGGGACCTCCTCCGCCGTGCGGTGTAGAAAAAGTTTTATGAAGATTTATATGCATAAGATCAAACCCCATATCGTGAAACCGGGCACGTCCCACCGTCGCATTCAGATTGGCACCATCGCCGTAGAATAACGATCCGTTTTTATGAAGAGCATCGGCAATTTTAAGAAGATTACGGTCAAAAAGCCCCAGTGTATTCGGACTTGTGAGCATCATTGCCGCGACATCGCCATCAAGAAGCTTTAAAAATTTATCAAAATCCACATCACCTTCTGATGTGGACGGAACCTCTCGTACTTTAAATCCGCACATAGCAACAGAGGCAGGATTTGTACCATGAGCAGAATCGGGTATAAGTATGGTACTACGCGTCTCACCTATGCTCTCGAAGTATTTTTTAATTATCATCACACCAGTAAGCTCACCATGTGAGCCCGCAGCCGGTGCGAGAGTAAACCCCGTGAAACCGGTAATTCTGCATAAATATTCTGTAAGCTCATACATAATCTTCAGAGCACCCTTCGCACAGTCGCTCCCGGAAAGAGGATGAAGTGAAGAAAACCCCTTACCTCCGGCTATCCGTTCATTTATCTTCGGATTATACTTCATCGTACAGCTCCCTAGCGGATACATGCCATTATCAACACCGAAATTCATTCGTGAGAGATTATTGTAGTGTCTTACAACTTCCGGTTCGCTGCAGTCAGGAAGATTCACCTCTTTTCTAATATATTTTTCAGGAATATTGCTGCAGGTTTCACCATGCCATTTTGGGATTATATAATGATTCTGGCCCGGAGTACTTTTTTCAAAAATCAGTTCCGTGTTCATCTGCAGCCTCCGATTATACGGACATATTCATCAGCATCATCTTTTGTAATCATTTCAGTGGCGCATATCAGAATGCACCCTTCATATTCAGGATAGAGTTTCGAAATATCAAGTCCGGGGTTAATTCCATGTTTCGTAAATTCACTCTTTACACTTTCACAATTTGAAGGTTTTATAATGAATTCGTTAAAAAACGGCATGTTCTGATGCACTGTTTCAATTCCCGATTCTCTCAGCCTGCCATGGAGATAACATGCAGCCTTATGATTGAGCTCTGCAAGCTCTTTCAGCTTCACACCGATCAGACTCAGATAAACAGCTGTTCTTAATGCTATAAGACCTTCGTTAGTACAGATGTTTGATGTGGCTTTTTCACGTCTTATATGCTGTTCTCTTGTCTGCAGTGTAAGAGTATAAACTCTGTTACCATCTGAATCAAGAGTCTGCCCTACAAGTCTTCCGGGGATTCGTCTCATGAATTCCTTCTTCGTGGAGATATATCCCGCATATGGTCCTCCGAAATTCAACGGATTCCCGAAACTCTGAATTTCACCGCAGACAACATCAGCACCAACTTCGCCGGGACCTCGGAGCATACCAAGACTCATCGCCTCGGCAACAACAGCAATTAAGACAACAGAACTTTCAGATATAACTTCCGCAAATAATTCCAGATCTTCAATCAGCCCGAAAAAATTAGGGTTTTGAACAATTACGGCTGAAATATCCGATGTAAAATATTCTCTAAATTTATTAATATCCGTAACTCCGTTATCAAGCGGAATCTCCTCAACTTCAAATCCCGCGGCCCATGCGTATGTATCAAGCACCTTCCGGTAATTCGGGTGTACACCTCTGCTTATGAGAACTTTATTAAGACCATTCGTCCGCACCGCCATCATTGCCGCTTCAGCCATTGATGTAGCACCATCATACATACTGGCGTTAGTCAGATCCATCCCGCATAGTCGGCTCATCATTGTCTGAAACTCAAATATCGCAGCCAGTGTGCCCTGGCTCACTTCCGGTTGATATGGAGTATAAGAAGTATAGAATTCAGATCTTGATGAGATTTCATCAACGACAGGCGGGACGTAATGATTATAAGCTCCCGCACCGAGAAATGTTTTTATGAACTGACGGATTTCACTCTCTACACCAAGAGCAAGTCTTTCAATTTCGATCTCAGATAAAGGTCCTGGGAAACCATCTATATTGCTCATATGCAATTGAGATGGTATGTCTCTGAACAATTCATCGATAGAGGATATACCTATGGTATCACACATTTTTTTTCTGTCAGCAGGAGATAACCCTGTGAAACTCATATCATTTACCATCTTTAATAAGTTTAAGATATTCTTCCGGTTTCATAAGGGAATCGAACTGATTTTTATCAGCAATTTCAATTTTAAAAAGCCAGCCGTCACCATAGGGATCTTTATTTATAATCTCCGGCGTATCTTCCACAAGACGGTTCACTGTCGTTATAGTACCTTTAACGGGGGAGTAAACATCTGATGCCGCTTTAGGGGATTCTATAATCACTACAGGATCTCTATGCGCTACAACTGTGTGTACGATATTTGCAATAAATTCAACAAAAACAATATCCCCCAATGAATGCTGAGCGTGATCAGTTATTCCGCATTCACACTGATTATCACTTCCTGCTCTTATCCATTCGTGATCAACTGTATAAAACAGATCTTCCGGCACCATCATACCCTTCTCTTTAATCATCGTAACGCCTCCTGATTGTTTGCTTTTAATAATGTGACTGTCCATAAATAACCAGTAAATTTGCTCCCTGCCACGCCAGAGGCGGGGAGCAAATGCCGCCTGTTTTTGAGCGGTTACATAATAATCACCCGTTAAACTTATAGAACGGTTTCTTTACAATTGTTCCCTCGATTCCTTTCTCCCGGATCAGCACTTCTACTTCGTCTCCAATTGATAGAACGCCTCTTTTGACACGGACGAGAGCGAGCCCCTTCTTAAATGCTGGTGAATAAATTCCGCTGGTAAGAACTCCAATTTCTGTTCCATTATATAATACTTTATACCCTTCATGCAGGACACCCTTTCCTGTCAGTTCAAGACAGAATTGTTCATACTCCGAACCATTATTTTTCAGGTTTTCAAGGACAGATTTCCCGATATACTCTTTGTCTGAATTTATCAGCCAGGCAAGACCTGCTTCAATGGGATTGATATGCTCATTTATCTCATGCCCATAAAGAGAGTAGCATGCTTCCAGCCTCAGTGTATCACGCGCTCCGAGTCCCGCAGGTTTGATACCGTATTCAGCTCCTTCAAGCATTAGCCTCTCCCAGAGACTTTCAGCTTTGGCATTCTCTATAAAAAGTTCGTACCCTTTTTCTCCCGTGTATCCGGTATTGGAGATCATAACTTCCGAACCGGTAAAATCATCATAGTAAAAATAGAATCTCTCAAGATTATCAATCTTCTTCCTGTCGAAAATTTTATTCAGAACCATTGCCGACTTCGGTCCCTGAATGTCTATTTTGGCAGTTGAATCAGATATATTTCTAAGTTCAACTCCCGGAATTATATGATCTTTCATCCATAAAAAATCTTTGTCAATTGTAGAGGCATTTACCACCAGATAGTAGCTGTTTTCATTTATCATAAATATAAACAGATCATCAATTACTCCTCCGTTTTCAAAACAGAAAAGAGTGTACATCCCCTTTCCAGGTTCAAGTTTAGACATGGATGTGGGAATAAGGGCTGAGAGAAATGACGCCGCATTTTCACCTTTCACGGTAATCTCACCCATATGCGATACATCAAAGAGTCCTGTGGAATTTCTTATAATCATATGTTCTTCAAGTATTGAAGTATAAAGAACCGGCATTGCAAATCCTGCGAAATCTACCATGCGTCCAGACGATTCAACATGAGTATTATAGAGAGGTGTCTTTTTCATCGGCTCTTCATTCTCCTAACTCCGAAATCAGCCGCCCGGAGAAGCGGATCATACACTTCACTTACCGGAGGAGCATATGCCATTTCTGTTCGGCAGAATTCGTCCAGAGTTATGCCGAATTCAATTGCCATACTGATGAGATTTATTCTCTCAGCGGCTCCTCTTACGCCGGCGCATTGAGCTCCAAGAATGATTCCGGAATTTTTATCAAAAATTATTTTAACAGTAATATCAGAGTTATCGGGATAGTATTCAGGTTTTATTTTCGATGTAATTTTTCCCGATGCAGGTTCAAATCCCCGGGATGCGGCAATTACGCTATTGAAACCGGTTCCGGCTACTTCAAATGATCCTATCCTTGTAACAAATGTACCAGCTGTCCCTCTGTATTTTTCATCGGCCCCCATAACATTTCCTGCCGCGGTTGCTCCCTGCTTAAACGCAGATGTGGCAAGTCTTGAGGGAACCGGTTTCCCGTCTATTGAAGAATAGTTAATTATACAATCTCCCGCGGCATATATATCATCAGCGGAAGTTTTAAGCATCTCATCTGTTTTAATACCTGAAGGTACAGCTTCGATTCCCGAGTTAAGCGCCAATGATATATCCGGTTTGAATCCCGCAGCAATAATAGCCAGATCAGCAGAAATTGATGTGTCACCGCATATAACCTGCTTCAAACATTCAGTCCCGTCAACTTCGTCAACCCGTTTCCCTTTAATTATATTTATCCCCAGACTTTCAAGATAGTCCTCAACCATCGATGCCATATCAGGATCGAGAATCCCTCCCAGAAGCTGATCCTCCATCTCTACAATAGTAACATCTTTATTGTGAACACGGAGAGCATAGGCCGTTTCAATCCCTATTGCTCCCCCGCCGATGATGACACAGTTTACGGCACTTTTCATCCTCTCCTGGATAAAGGAGAGGTCCCGCATTCCTGCGAATGTGAATACCGATAAATTAATGTATCTGTCAAGATTTGATATTGGCGGGATAGAAGGGCTGCAGCCTGTTGCAATTATCAGTTTATCAAATTCTATTTTTTTTTCACCATCAATTGCAGAAACAGTGATTACTTTGCTCTCAGGTGAAATATGTTCAGCTCTTCCCCTTATCTTTACCGCACCCTGCCGGTAAAGGCTGAGATCAAGCAGAAGGTTCTCAGGTTTTATAATCCCCTCCAGAGCATATGGGAGACCGCAGGGGTGAAAAAGATCTGTCTCTTTAGGATCAATAATCTTAACGTCTGCTTTAGGATTATTCCTTTTGATTGTCAAAGCTGCCGCATAACCGGCAGAACCGAAACCGCATATTACAAATTTCATAATCACCTCGCATACATATATATGATTGGATTAATTATAAAGTAATACCGCAGAGATAACTTTTCAATTATTACTGTTATTTATTATAAAATCTTCTCTCTTTTAAAAACATCAGCGGCATAATGCCAGTAACCATCTATCCCATGTTTCTTTTTCAGATAATACCACCATTCAGCTCCCCAGAGATAGTAGACGTCATATCTGCATTCAAGAGCATAATTTATATTTTCTCTGAAGTTATTTATACTGAAATTCGCGATCTGTTCGTCCATGGACATTTCAAAAATCTGTTTATCGCCCCAGGGCTCTGTTCCCAGTTCTATAATAATAAAATTCTGATCCGGTTTACCCGTAAGGAACTGTACAATGTCACGTTTCAGTGGATAGATCTCCGGTGTTATAGGATAAGTAAACTCTCCCAAAAAACGACTGTGAACTTTCCGATAGAGTGTTGTCCCGAAAATATTACCCCGTTTCGCGGCTCTGTACCAGTCACCAAACTCTCCTCCGTCAGTGAGCAGTATTTTTCTTCCCGGATCGAGATTTCTTACGGTATCAATCTCCATTTCAAGGAGTTTCTTATCGGCTTTCGGACACTCTCCGAATTTAAGAAATGGTTCATTCTCCACCTGCCAGTATAAAATATTCCGGTATCCGCGATAACGTTTTACTACACGCTTCATAAACGGCAGCAGATCCTTTTTCGGGTCGGCCCAAACTGGTATATGACATTCAGGCCACCTGGGGACACGCTGACCTACTGCAAGTATAACCGGAGTTTTATACTCGGCGGCAATTCTCATCTGAAGATCAAGACTTCTGAAGTCGTACACCCCTTTTCTCTTTTCAATTCTGTCCCAGTAAGCCACAAGCCGCACACCCTGTGGTTTAAGTTCTTTTAATATTGCCCGGAGAGTCTCCCCTGTATCGAGTTTAAGATCCTCGGCCATCATATCTGAGAAAGTCACACCCCATGTAACATCAGTGGTTCGCGGCAGAGGTACCGATTTATAATAACTCTGAATCCCCAGAATTGAAAGTCCCCCTACAATAAGGATTGTGGCTACAGCCTTAGTTAATAGTTTAGAGATTTTAACCGATTCTTTCAAAAGATCAGGTCTGATTTTTGTAATCATAAACGCAAGGATAAATACCAGAACGTATCTGAAACCATTAATCGATTCTATAATTGCAGGATGATCTTCAAGCTTGATTGCATAAAAAAGAAGAAGAGAACCTGTACCGGCAAGAATTCTGCTGGTGAAATATAAAATTTTATTGCGCGGAGTTGTACTCTTCGAAGTAGAACGGATACTTCTTCGAAGAGCCGGTACTGCAAGCATAGAAACACCTATAAGGAAAGTCGCAGTTTTCATCAGGGCATAGCCGGTTGAAAAATTTGCAGTATTATCAAAAACCAGTTTCTCGAGAATATTTGTACTCCCTGTAAAAAGTGCAGCAAGGAGTGTCCAATGAAGCAGTTCCTTCAGCCTGGCTCTTTCTGAAAAAAACAGCGTAAATCCTCCAAGAAGAAGCAGTGTAAAACCTATAGCTTCTGATGAATTAAGCGAGCTTAAAATAAACATTTCACCTATAAGAAATGTGGCAAGAGGCGCGAAACCTCCCACAACTGGAACTGCTTCAGAAGCCTCCCCTCTGGACAAAACCTGATAATAACATATAAGCATAAGTATAAAAGATAGAGCTGCAAGAAATACAATACCGAAAGTTTTAAGATCGGGGAGTTTAAATCCGAAGAAAAAAAACACCATGCCGAAGCTTCCCATTATTGTAATCCAGAAAACATAAGGAATAACTTTAATCTCCCCATGTTCACCAAAAAATATTTTATCTATTATAAGTGAGACTCCGAAAAAAATCTGAGCTATAAATGCTGCTGAAACTCCAGTCATATCTATATTCCTTTTTCTATTATTTCTCTATATCTGCCGCAGCTCACAACACGGATTTTACGTGTAAGATCTTTCCTGTCTACTGCAATAAGCCCGAACCTTGGCCAGAATCCCTTATCCCACTCAAAATTATCAATGAGTGACCAGTGAAAGTATCCCTTTACGTTTACCCCGTTTTCCATAGACTTCATTATGCTTCGAAGAGTAACCTCAATGAACCACGCACGATGCTCATCACGCTCATCGGCAAGTCCGTTTTCCGTAATATAAACCGGAAGGTTGTAATCTTTAAGATTATTCAGCACCTGTTCTATCCCCTGAGGAAAGAGTTCCCAGCCGAGATCAGATGATAATTTATTTTCATTTTTATTAAATCCGTAATGTATACGATTATGGAAGTAGTAATTGACTCCGATATAATCTGTTTTAGATTTTATCCGATCAAGAAAATACCTGTTCCAATAACGTTCCGCAAATAATGTCAAAAACCGGTTAACTATACCTTTAGCCGGTTCAAAATTTAGCATATTGCATGCAGGACCCACAACAGAATCGGGTATACGTTTTTTTATCTCATCATAAGCCAGAATATGCGATTTTATAAGAGAATTAATCGAACGTTTATAAGAGATGAGCCCCTTTTTCTGAGGTGGCCAAACACCGACAAGATAGCTGTTCAATGAATATATTTCCGGTTCATTAATAGTAATAAAATATTTAACTTTACCGGAAAACTCCTCCGCAAGCTTAGCCGCAAATCGGGCGAAAAGTCCGGGGAAATCGGCATGTGTAACTCCCCCGATTTCAGAGAGCCATAAAGGAAGCGTCCAGTGCCAAACAGTAACAAAGGGTTCTATATTTCTTTCACGCATGGCTCCGATCATTTTACTGTAATGATTTAGCTGGTCCTGATCCCACACACCGCGCGCAGGTTCGATCCTTGCCCATTCAATTGAAAAACGATAAGAGTTGATCCCGATTTTTTCTGCTATATCTAAATCTTCCGTATAACGGTTAAAATGATCAACCGCAACTCCTGAAATATAATTAGCAGGATCAGATGCATCAAATTCAATACGGCTCCAGGACTGGAGATTACTGAATTTAACAGACTCACTTGCCAGCCTCTCCGCGTTAAGTTTTTCCCATTCACTCCAGTCATTAAAACAACCACCCTCAACCTGATGAGATGAAGTTGATGCTCCAAAATAAAAATCTGCCGGGAACTTTTTCATTTTATACCTGTAAAATTTTTTATTTGCTTAAAAATCCGCTTAATTTTATCTGCGTCAAAACAGCGCCAGAGCGGTGAGTAATTCTACTATCAGTTTACATGCCGGTTCAGATATAGCTTACTTTCAGAATATTAGTTTTACCATGTTCATTAAGTGGAATGCTTCCGATAAAAACGACACAATCTCCCGATGCAAGGAGCTTTTTCTCTTTAAGTATCTTTACAGATTCCGTAACAGCCTCTTCCAGATCTTCATATTTATCAAGATAGAAAGCTCTGACTCCCCAGATGAGAGTCATGTACTGCAGAATATTTCTGTTATTCGTAAAAGCAAAAATATCAGCCTCAGGTCTGTGGCTCGATATACGGAGAGCAGTATATCCGGAATGTGTAAATGTAATAATAGCTTTCGCGTTAACCTCTTTCGCGAAATCAGAAGCATTATCGCAAATTGAATCTGCCAAAGGATGAATAGTCCCCTCCACAGGAGTATACCGCCGAATAAAGTTACAGCCTCTGGATTCAGTATGATAAATCACACGCTGCATATTACATACAGTTTCAACGGGATATTTACCTATAGATGTCTCTCCGCTAAGCATAAGAGCGTCAGCTCCATCGAGAACAGCGTTTCCAACATCGTTTGACTCGGCTCGCGTAGGCATGAAATTTGTAATCATGCTCTCCATTATCTGCGTGGCTATTATAACCGGTTTCGACTGTTCGATACATTTTTTTACAATCATTTTCTGTATCAGCGGAACCTCTTCAAATGGCATTTCCACGCCAAGGTCGCCTCTTGCCACCATAATCCCATCGGCAACATCAATTATCTGATCTATTTCGTAAAGGGCTTCAGGTTTTTCGATCTTCGCAATAACTCCCGCACGCCCGCCATTTTTCTTTATCAGATCCTTCAACTCCCGCACATCGGAAGCTTTACGGACAAAGGAGAGTGCAATCCAGTCTACATCGTGTTCAATCGCAAAAAGCGCATTTGAGATATCTTCATCAGTAAGACACGGAAGAGATACTTTAGTATTAGGAAGATTAACCCCTTTTTTAGACGAGAGAATACCTCCGTAGATAACCCTGGCTTTCACGCTCCCCTTTTTATCGGTTTCGATAACTTCAAGTTTTATCTTCCCGTCATCAATCAGTATAAACTCCCCCTCTTTTACATCGGAAGCGAATTCCTGATAGCTCATATAAATTTTTTCTTTATTACCAATACACTTTTCAGAAACAAAATTTACAACATCTCCCGCGCTGAGTTCAAGTCTATTGTTTTCAATTTCACCAACACGTAGTTTCGGTCCCTGAAGATCAGCCAGAATTGACAACTCTGACGCGGATACTTTATTCAGATCCTTGACAATATTCGAAAGTCTTAAAAAGTCCTCCTGTTTAGAATGTGAAAAATTTATCCGGAATACATCAGCGCCCTCACCTGCCATTCTGCTGATAACATCCATTGTCGAAGCTGCAGGTCCCAGCGTTGCAATTATCTTTGTTCGTGACAATATCTGTTTCATTATTCACACCTGTTATTCTGGAATTCTATTTTTTTGCTTTGCCCTGATTCGCAACTTCTGCCATTGCCTTTGCAACAGCTTCGGGTTCGCCGAGGTAATAATGCTTTATAGGTTTCATATCTTTATCGAGTTCATATACAAGAGGCATACCCGTGGGGATATTAAGATTTACAATATCAGTTTCTGAGATGTTATCGAGATATTTGATAAGGGCGCGAAGACTATTTCCGTGAGCTGCAATAATTACACTTTTCCCGTCCTTTACCGCAGGCGTTATTACAGAATGCCAATAAGGAAGAAATCTATCCACAGTGTCTTTCAAACATTCAGTTAAAGGTATGTCTTTATATTCAACATTTTTATAACGCAGATCTCTCGCGGGATTGCGCGGATCCTTTTCATCAAGAGGTGGCGGAGGGATATCATAACTTCTTCTCCATATCAAAACCTGTTCATCTCCGAATTTTTCAGCAGTTTCAGATTTGTTAAGCCCCTGCAGATCTCCATAATGACGTTCATTGAGCCTCCATGAATTATGTACGGGAATCCACATGAGATCCAGCTCCTCAAGAACTATCCACAAGGTTTTAATTGCGCGTTTTAAAACAGAAGTATAAGCGACATCAAAAACGAAACCCTCTTTTTTAAGAACAACACCACCCTGCCTGGCTTCATCTCTCCCTCTGTCAGAGAGATCAACATCAGTCCAACCAGTAAACCGGTTTTCCATATTCCATGTACTTTCACCATGACGAAGAAGAACAACTTTATACATAAAATCACCTCACAAAAACCGGAATAATCTTAACAGATGATTCAATATAATGATAATTATCGGGATTATCGATATATTTTTGCGTAATTATAATGTATGAATCAAAGAGACCTATACTTCACAGAACACATTGTTTTATTCCGCCAGGATCCCATCATCCATTCGAACCAGATCGAGATACTTATCCGTAAAACCATTATCAGATTTATAATAAATCTTAATCCAGCGGGGAGAATAAAACTCACCATTTTCATCAAGCATATCAATCTGTGAATCGAGCTCGTATTTCCATACTCTCCACAAAGTGTGATATCTCATAAGCAGTTTACCATCTTCGACACGCCACGCATCGGGCATGGATAGAGATGTACAATCGGAGTCCCCCTTCTTCGCGCATTTAAACCTGTCATGAAATTCAATTTTACCGTCTCTTTTAAAGGCGGCTCTAAGAACAACTTCATTATTCTCCAGTATTGCAAATGTCTGTCCGGATAACGAATCTCTCAGGTTCTTATTATATCTTTCAGCATATGTCTTTTTTGCAATATCAATCCCCTGAAAGGAGACTCTTTTCCCATTATTAAAAAAACCGATCTCGGTAATACCAGACCTGTCCGGTTCACTGCCAGAGTAATACTCATCATCCCTCGTTCGGAACTCAATTTTTGTAACTACATACTCACCATTCAGATTTATGTTCTGATACTCCATATTATCTTTCAAAGATGTATAGACAAGAACCCTTCCGTTTTTATCATCTTCAATTCTTATTACACCTGACATCTTTTTAACGACAACCTTCTCTTCGACAATTACAGCAGGAATAACTTTTTTAGATTCCACAGGGATCTTTTTCTCTTCTGTTTTCTTTTCTTTTTTTATCTCTTTTTCAACTGCATCTTTCTTTATTTCCGCCTTCTTTTCTTCTTTTACTATTTCTGATTTTTTCTGTACTGCAGATTTTTTTTCAGTGGTCTTTTTATCGTCAGTTTTTTTTGCTGCCGGTTTCACAATTGCAGATTTTACACTTTTTTTTGCAGGAGTTTTCTTAACTGACTCAGATTTCTTAACAGTTTTATTTTCAGTTTTTTTAACGGCAGTACTTTTTTTCACAGGATTTTTTTTAACGGGTTTAGCAGACACTTTTTTTTGTATCTTTTTTTCGATGGTCACGTTTTTTTTAATCTCAGGAACAGCTGTTTTTTCTACAGGTTTATCCGGTTCAATTTTTCCGGAAGGATCAACTCCTGCCAGTTCCTTCTGAACTGAAGTATTTTCATTTTCATCTATAGCTGATTTTTTTTTTGTGGCTTCTTCAGCAATTCTTTTTTTTATTGCATCGCTATTTGAAATTTTATCTTTTTTTGAATCAGTAATTTCAATTACATTTTCTGATGCAGTGAGAAAGAACTTTACACCTTCCGGTTTATATTCTTTAAATATTTCAAAGTCATCTGCCTGTACAACTTTTTCCGGTGTGTCTGGTTTTTTTATATCCTCTTTTTCTTCATTATTCAGTTCAGATTTAACTCCATCGGAATTATTGGGTAATTTATTATCTTTGTTATCAGTATTTTCTTTTATTTTCTCAGGAAGTTTTTTGATTATTTTTTTCACAGGCGCGGGTCTCTTTTTCTTTTCTATTACTTTTTTATCAGATTTTAAAGCGGTTGTATATAGTGTAATTTCAA
The DNA here is from genome assembly GCA_038241375.1 of Spirochaetota bacterium. Taxonomy (GTDB): domain Bacteria; phylum Spirochaetota; class UBA4802; order UBA4802; family UBA5550; genus WRGT01. The sequence continues at coordinate 15,337 of JBBRFT010000007.1, read as the reverse complement.
TATCACGTTCCCTATTCTGTTTTTTAAACAGGTTTTTATCTGAAGAATTACCATTCATAACTTTTATCTGATCAATTGTAACAGGTTTACTGAACTCCATGGTAAAATCGGAATATAACGCAGCGCTTTTCACGTCACCATCAAAAGCATTGTAGGGGGAATCCCGGATGGCATCTCTTCTTTCATTAAAGGGAATCGGCTCCATGGACAATTTTAAAATAGAAATACCTTCATCCGTGACCGAGTGAAGAATTACCGGCATTGCAAATAATAAAAGTATAATAAAAAAGTGTTTTTTCATCAGCAGCTCACTTGTGTTCTGAAAATCTGCGGAGTATAATTATTACTCTCCGCAGATTTCAACATCTATATGATATCTTTTAATATTTCAATCAGTATTTTTTCAGACGGGATTTTAATTCCAGCTTTGAATCTGCTTTGCGGGCTTGATTACTTGTGTTTCTCTTTTATGGAATCCACAAGATCAACAAAGAGATTATAGAATCTCTTTAGTTCATCCTTATCTCTTAGAGGACGCGGATCAGGCATTTCGCCGTTAAGAATCTCTTTTATATAATTTGACATTACATATATCGGTCCGGAGATTCTGTGTGTAATTCTAATTATCATGACAAACAGAATGAATCCCTGAAAAATAACACATAGAATCAGAGCAATTAGAAGATATCTGTTATACTCAGCCAGTTTATTAATATTATTAAGATTATTATCATGAATTTTTGTCAGCATCGCAACGGTAGATCTGTAATCTTCATCGGGCTGACCGTTAACATTAGCAGTCTGCATACCCTGGAAAATATTATCCTCAATCTGGTAAATATTATTAATCTTTTCATTATTGAAAACCACACTCGCAGCAATGGTTGATAAAATAATAAGAGATACTGCTGCAACCACTCCAATAATGGAAAATGCAGTCCTTAACTGAAATCCCTTATCTATAAGATACTTAGTCCTTTTAGCCATAAACCACCGCCGTGATAATAATAAAATTTAAGAAATAACAGTTTCTAAAGTAACTCAGAAGTAAGTTGCGTAATTTTATCAAATTAAGCACTTACTTGCTGATTATTTCCCCGCCGCCAAAGGCGGCGGGGTTAGTAACTACTCAAAACCTATGGCATTTTATCTCCGCCGCGCCTTCGGCACGGCGGAGAGTAATTTTACCACTATTTTGTGAGCAATTACTTTCTCAAAAATTTTAAAGAAAAAAACTGAACCATACGCCAAATATAGAAGCGTAGATGAAAACTATTCGGGCATAATATACCATTGCAACTTAACATTAATATATAATATAACTTAATTCCGGGAAATAAACATTACAATAATAATATACTCGAATAAAAAAATATTTTTATTTTAAAAGAGATCCCATCACACCGGAGTTATTTATCATCCGGAAAAACAGACGCAGTGGGAAACCGATAACATTTGTAACAGAACCGGTAATAGAATCAACCAGCATATCCCCATGCTCCTGTATCGCGTACGAACCGGCTTTGTCACTATAGTTCACCATACCGAGATAATTACGGATAGTATAATCATTAAGCATTTTAAATTTTACGGAAGTAGTTTCACAACCATAAAATCGTCCCTGATCATTACTGTTATTCAACACAAGACATACACCGGTTATTACAGAGTGTTCCTTATTCGAAAGCATTTGGAGCATCGATACCGCTTCATCTTCAGAAACAGGTTTCCCGAGTATTTTGTCATCAATAGATACAATTGTATCTGAAGTTATAATACATCCGCTCTCTGAAAGACTTAACCCTGACAATACAGCGTCCATCTTTAGATTTGTAATTCTTCCGGTGTAATCGTATGCCGGTTCATCTTTAAGCAGACTTTCGTCAACAGAGGGAGAGATAACCTTAACAGCACCAAATATCTCTTCCAGTATAATTCTCCTTCTAGGAGATCCCGACCCAAGAATTATATCCACTATTTCAAAATAACCTTTTCATTGATTTTATAAACATTCGTAACACTTTTTATTTTATTAATACGTTTAATTATCTCAACAAGGTGTTCGTTACCCATAACTTCAATGATAAACTTAAGAACCGCTTTTCCGTTCCCGGACGATTGAGCTTCCACTTTAAGAATATTCGATTTCGCAAGGGAAATTTCATCGGTTACGTCTTTTAGAAGATTAGGCCGGTCAATCGATTCAACAGTCATTTTAATAGGATACCTGTTTTTTTCATCCTTCTCCCAGACGATACTTATAAATCTTTCACTCTCATTACTAAGTCTCTCAAGTGAGGGGCAGGTTTTTTTATGAATCGTAATCCCTCTGCCGCGAGTAATAAAACCGGTTACTTCATCTCCCGGAATAGGCTGACAGCACTGTGCAAGTTTAATAAGAACATTATTATTCCCCTCAATACTTACCCCTATTTTACTCCCCTTGCTGAAGTTCTTAACCCTTACCTGCTCCTCTTCAGGAATTGATACACTGGCTTTTTTAACCTCTTTTTTCTTATCTTCTTTTCTTTTAATCTCTTCTTCAGTTTTTGCAAACTCATCATTATGCTTTTTCAGCCAGTTTCTGATCTTGTATCTGGCGTTTCCCGATTTTACAAGTTTCATCCACGCTTCAACAGGATGAGCATTTTTTGATGTTATAATTTCGATTATTTCACCGCTTTTCAATTTGGTCCTGAGCGATATCAGTTTATTGTTGACTTTAGCGCCGGAGCATCTATTCCCAACTTCGGTATGAATGGCGTAAGCAAAATCGACTGGCGTAGACCCGGAAGGGAGTTTTATAATCTCACCCTTAGGTGTAAAAACAAAAATCTCATCTTCATAAAGATCCATCTTTACTGTAGAGACAAAATCTCTGGTATTCATCGCATCAAGGCTGACGCTGTCCAGACTGTTAAGTATAGATAAATTTCTGTAATCTTTTTTCAGATTTTTTCCATCGCCTTTATATATCCAGTGCGCGGCTATACCCATCTCTGCCGTTGCGTCCATATCCTTCGTTCTTATCTGAACTTCCAGGGGGAGCCCCTCGGGTCCTATAACAGAAGTATGGAGAGACTGATACATATTTGTTTTCGGAACAGCGATGTAATCCTTGAATCTCCCCTCGATAGGTGACCATATGGAATGAATAACACCGAGAACTGCATAGCAATCTTTCATCTCATCAGTAAGAAGCCTTATCCCCCGTATGTCATAAATATCATTAAAAGACTTATTGCTCATTATCATTTTTCTATAGATAGAGTAAAAGCTTTTGGCTCTCCCTTTAATCTCTACATTAATATTTAATTCGGCAAGTCTTGTATTTATCAGATTCCTTACATTATTGAGATAATCTTCAACCTCGGACTGCCTTAGCGCAATACTATTTTTTATGTCATTGAATTCATCTTTATATAAAACATGAAATGAAAGATCCTCAAGTTCTGTTGCAAGCTTTGAAATGCCCAGTCTACGGGCAATGGGCGCGTAGATATCGAGCGTCTCTTTTGCAATTCGCTGTTGTTTATGTTCCGGCTGAAACATTATAGTACGCATATTGTGAAGTTTATCAGCCAGCTTAATTATTATGACCCTGATATCTTTTATAGTAGCAAGGAGCATTTTTCTGAGAGTTTCAGCCTGAGCATGGGATTTTGACTGGTTTTTAAGGGATGAAATTTTTGTAACGCCGTCAACAAGCAGAGCAACTTCTTCGTTGAACTCCTTCGCAAGATAATCCATTGAATGCTCAGTATCTTCTACAACATCATGAAGTAGAGCCGCGCAGATAGTTGTAGTATCAAGCCGGAGGAGAGCAAGAGTTATAGCTACTTCCAGAGGGTGAATAATATAAGGCTCACCTGAAAGACGGGTCTGTCCCTCATGAGCTTTGCAGGCGACATCATATGCCTTCTTAACGATTTCAACATCAGCTTCCGGATTATTATTCCGGATCAGATCGATGAGTGTTTCAATGTCCCTCTGGCGGATTTTAAATTCAAATTCTGTCATCATATATTTAATATAATTTATAATTGCAATAAATTGCAGTAATTATTATAAATTTAACTTAAATTTTTTTACAATCCTTAAGTCAAGACATATATTGACACTTCACCCTTTTTGAATTAAAAAAAATTCCAGCCATATTTTTTCTAAAGAAAAACGAACCAGTGTCCGATAATAAAAAAAAATATAATCGCAAGAATAGAATAATGAAGAAAAAATATCTAAAAATAATAATCCCTTCACTGCTGATAAGCCTGCTTGCCGGCAGTAATCTTGCGACACAGCCGATGCAGTTACTGCCGCATATTGCTGTTGATATTAAGGCAGAGAGGATTAAATTCTCGAATGACTCGATTAAACTAACCTGGAAAATGAACAAAGAATACCCGGGAGATTTCATCGTCGGGAAAAGTGAAAAGGAGATTTCAACCATAGAGGACGCTCTTCAGGCAAAACTTGCCGGGATATTCAACTCCGGAATGGACGGTGTTCTCATTGATCGTGATATTCAGCAGGGTAAAAAATATTACTACATAATTCTCGCCAAAGACTATCTCGTTAAAAGGGATATTGAAATTATAAAAGAAGTTAATTACACATCAGAGCCGGTTTATCTTTTTATGGAACCTGAAAATGTTAAAGAAATAAAAGCACTCGTATCTGATGGGGACAAGATTCTTATTCAATGGACAAAAAGTAATATCAGCGGTATTAAATACAATCTCTACAGAAGCAGAAGCCCTATTTCATCACCCGCAGAACTCGGGGTTGCTGAAAAAATAGTAATTACTGATAAAATTGATTTTACTGATAAAAATGTACCCGATTACGGAAGCTATTTTTACGCAGTAACTATTACAGATAAAAACGGAATAGAATATTTTAATCCAAATATAAACCAGAATTTCACCTCAAATGGAATATATATTAAAGGTAAAACTCTCGCCACGCCTCTGAATGTAGGCGCATTTTCAGGAGAAAAGAATACAATTATCATTAAGTGGGAAAAAGCGGAATCGAGAACAGGGAAAGATCTCCATGGTTATGAGATCTACAGATCCGATGAACAGATTAATTCTCTTCTTAAATTAAAATTTTCAAAATTAATTAAAATCGTCGATAGCAATACAACTCTCTACACTGACAAAGATTTAAATCCGGGAAAATATTACTATGCTGTATTTTCCAGATACAGTGATGGTGCCGTTGATCTCAACTTTGATAACGATTCGAATTATACAAAGTCACCCCTTATGATTACACTTCCATATAAAATCAATGCTTTAAATCATGAAACAAGTGAAAACACTATAACAATAAGATGGAACTATACCGGAAATGCCGGGAATGAAATCGTCTCCATTTTTAAAACAGTAAATCCGCCTGGAAATTCAACCAGTATTATGAATGACGATATTATAGGGACCGAAAATATAAAATCCGGCAAATTTATAATAACCTCTCCCCCATCCGGCACATTTTTTTATGGAGTTTTAGCAAGACATGAAAATGAAATTATAGAAATCTCAAAGGGGATCAACCTCACTACCGGTCCTATAAAAAACTTAAATAACATAATTTCAGAAAAACCTGTTATAATTGACAATAAAAAACCGGGGAAAAAGGAACAATCTGAAACGACAACCGGGCTCGACATCATTATTCAAAAAACATATTATAAAGGGAAATACAATCTGGCCCTAAAAGAGCTGAAAAAATTTACCGTAACAACCGATAATAAACATGATCTGGCAAAGGCCAGACTATTTATTGCTAAATCATATATAGAGATGCATGAATATGAAAAAAGTATTAAGCTTCTGGATAATGATGAATTAAAAAATGCTTTTCCGGAAGAAGCAAAATTCTGGTTTGAATTTGCACTTGTACGTTTAAAATAATTTTTTTATATAGTTCCGTAAATTGATTACAGATTTCAAGAGACCTGATTCTTTTCCCGGTTTTGGGAGAATGGGTTTATCTTTGCCCCCCCCCGGGGTGCGGGGGCCGAGGGTCAATACCGGTTACGGTTATTATATGAAACAATTGATCTTCGGTAATTAAAACTCTGGTTTTATCTGCCGTCATATATGAATAAAGAATTTCAGGAGAGAACTTTTATGAAAAAGTTGATATTAGTCGGGATCATTTTTATCTTTATGGGTATAGGATTGATTGCTTATTACGATTCTTTTGTAAAACCTGAAAGAGAGGCGAAAGAGCTTATCGTTGAAGGAAAAATGTCTTTCGAAAGAAACGACAAAGAATCGATCAACAAAGCAATAGATATCTTTACAAAAGTAATAGCCAAATACCCCGGTACTAACTCATCAATAGAAGCCTATTATTATATTGCCGAAAGTTATGAAAAACTTAATCTCAACAGACTTGCATACCTGAAATACATCTACCTTATTAAAGGGAACCGGAAACTCCCGGCCGACATGGAAAAAGAGATAAACGCACGGATAGCACGTCTTAAAATAATGAAAAGGTATGATGAAGAGGGGATTCACTCTCTTATGAGTCTTCTTAATTACAGCGATAATAAAGATTTTAGAAGCAGAATCTATACCGAACTAGGGCATACCTATCTGAAGACAGGTGAATTCCAGAAATCTAAAAGAATGTTTGACCTTGCTCTTGCAGAAAACGGGAACAACGAAGAGGCAATACTGGGTAAGGCAAGAACGTATAAGCGTATGGGGCAGGATGGTGAAGCATACGAACTGTATGACCACTTCCTTAAATACTACTCAAGTTTCAGCAATTATACGGGAGATGTGACAAAATCCTACGCCAAGCAGTTATACGAAAGCGGACTTAATAATTACAGGAGAGGACAATACTACCCCGCTATTACGTACTTTAAGAAATATATTGCACAATTCCCCGGTACTTCTAATACCGAGAATTCACTCTACTGGATTGGAGAATCTTATTTCGCACTGAAGAAGTATGATAGCGCTATATCATATCTTAACAGAGTTCTGAGCAACGGCTACTACCATAAGGACCAGGATGCCGGTATTAAAATCGGTTATTCATATTTCATGGCAAGAAACTATGATCTCGCATCCAGGGAATTCCAGAAATATATAGATAATTATCCGAACGGAAAATATATTGTACGCGCAAGAGAATGGAAAGAGATGAGCACCAAGGAGATGATGTACAAATACAAAAAGGTTGAAAAACCTGATACTGATGCAGAAGATGAATCAACTGAAGGTAATGACAACTCCGGTCAAGGCTACAAGTCAGAGTATTCGAAAACAGTAAAAGCTGAGTACAATTTGAAAAATGATAGAGAATATATCGAAGATGAAAATGAAGAAGAGAATATGGCCGAACTTTAAAATCTAAATAAAAATGGCAAATCTAAAGCCGCTTGATTACAAGCGGCTTTTTTTATTCTTATAATGGTATTTAGTAACTTCTCAAAACCAGTGGTAAAATTGCTCTCCACTGCGCCTTCGGCACGTCGGATACAAAATGTCACCGGTTTAAGAGTAAGATACGATATTTAAGGTCTTTCGCTTATTGTAAGATTGCGGTTTTCGATTATTTTATTCCGCCAGAATGTTATCTTAATTGATGTCCCTATTTTTTTAGAATTTACCATCTGAATCAGATCAACTCCATCTTTTACATCTTTCTCATCTATCTTAAGGATAACATCCCCCTCTTTTAATCCAGCCTTAGCAGCGGGACTATTATTTACGACACTGCCGATAAATACACCCTGATTATTCTTAAGCTCAAGTTTTTTAATTATTTCTTCAGTAATCGGAGCCATAGCTACACCTATATAACCGCGTTTTACTTTCCCGTACTTCTGCAGCTCCAGAAGCGTCTCTTTTGCGGAATTTACAGGTATGGCAAAACTGATGCCGATGTTTCCTCCCGTGGCGGAATAGATCGCTCTGTTTACTCCGATGACCTCTCCATCGAGATTGATCAGCGGACCGCCGGAATTTCCCTGATTAATTGCAGCATCTGTCTGAATGTGAGAATTACCTGTTTGATCGAGCTGACGTCTCCCGGTTCCGCTGACAACACCCGATGTAAATGTTTTATCCAATCCAAATGGATTCCCTATAGCCAGAACAAAATCTCCGACTTTTACATCATCAGAATTCCCGAAATATACAGGCTTAAAATCACCCTTCCCTTTTATTTTAAGAAGAGCAATATCAGTTACTTCATCCGAACCGATGATCTGAGCCTCATAAGATTTATCAGCCACCGTAACTGTGACGGTGTCAACATTTTGAACTACATGGTGATTTGTACAGATATACCCGTCACTTGAAATAATAAAGCCAGTCCCAAGACCACGGGCCTTACGGGTTTTAGGAGCGTTTTCTTTCATTCCGAAAAACTCTCTGAAAACCGGGTCATCCATAAACGGATTAAATCCTTTTGTATTTAATGTTTTTTCAGTACTGATAAAAACTACAGAATCTTTATACTGATTATATATATTATGAAAGGTATTCTCCAATTCATGAGCTATCGATGTCCCCGGGCTTTTCAAAGGGGATTTATTTTCTGTTTCAGAAAGGAAAGGTGACTGAGCACTTAACTCCGGAACGGTGAGAACTAAAGATAACAAAAAAAGCGCTATGAAAATTTTTTTCATTTTAAATCTCCTGAAATATAAATTACTTTTGTAATTAACATAATTATTTCCGGAAAATCTAATCCGGTTTTGTTACAAGTTATTTATTGTATATAATCCCGGATAAAAAAATCATTCCCCTTCAAACTCAACAAGATGGAACATTTTATAGCCGTTTTCCTCAAGATTTTCTCTTCCGCCCACTTCAGGAAGATCAACAACAAAAGCCATTTCGACTACAACTCCTCCATGCTGTTCAACAAGTTTTGCTGCTGCAATAGCAGTTCCTCCTGTAGCAAGAAGATCATCGACAATAAGGATTCTATCTCCTTTTTTTATCGCATCGGTATGTATTTCCAGAGTACTTGTTCCATATTCAAGTTCGTATTCATACGACAACGATTCATAAGGGAGTTTGCCCGGTTTCCTTACGGGTATAAATCCTTTACCAAGAGTATAAGCAAGGGGAGCTCCGATAATAAAACCTCTCGCTTCTATTCCTACAACATAATCTATCTGCATTGTTTTATATCTTGCAGTAAATTTATCAGTTACCTCTTTCAATCCCGCAGCATCTTTTATCAGAGTCGTAATATCTCTGAACATAATCCCTTTTTTAGGAAAATCCGGGATGGTTCGTATTTTAGATTTTAATGACATCTTTTTCTCCTTAATATTTTAAATATCAGCAATAATTATTCAATGTCAATTTATTTTTTCCTGCTCCACTCATACATAAAAATAGAAAGAGCCACGGATGCGTTTAAAGATTCGATCTTATCAGATAAAGGGATTGATACGCTTTTATTCAAATATACATCCGGAAGTCCCGGCCCTTCAACTCCAGGTATAAGCATAAACTGAGAAGGAAACTCAATCTCTGCGATATCTTTACCATCTTTATCGAGAGCGATAATACCTATTGACGACTTCTCTGCAATACTAAAAATATCACCAAGATTTGGACCACGGAAAAATTCGATTTCAAAAACTGCTCCTGAAGAGGCTCTTATTGATTTTGGATGAAACGGATTTGCCGCATCAGATGTTAAAATCATCTGAGTTACTCCAAAACCTGCAGCAGATCTGACAGCTGAACCGACATTAAGTGGATCCTGAAAAGGAATAACAGGGGTGCAGCCATTTCCAATTACGCCTTTCCACTCTTCAATCACAGGGAGTGGTGCAATGAGTATTGGTGTTTTACCCGTTGAAACTTCAAGTTCATTATAAAGCGACTTCTTTAGAATATAAAGAGAACCGGTTGTTCTGAAACCTGAAATAATTGAATCAAACTCTGTATCGGTTTCGGTATAATCATCAGGGAGAAGAAGTTTCAGATCTACTGATCCGTTTTTTGCGATATAATCTGAAATAATTTTTTTCCCGGCTACCGCGACAGCTCCGAGTTTTTTGATCCCATCTCCGACGGCAAGCCTCTTAATTTCTTTATAAGTTTTATTTTCTTCAGATGTAATAGCTATGCCCTGTGTATCATTTTCATTTTTCATAATTTTATATATTTTCCTGAATGTGTCTCTACCTTTGCGGAAGAGCAGTATTTTTCGGGAATAATCAGTCCCGGGAAGAGTATAATTTCTATCCAGCTCTATCGTATAATTTCTTTTATTGCTCTCTGTCAAAGCGAGAAGATCCCCGGAAGCATCGGGACCTTTCAGGAATATTACTACTCCCGATTCAGGAAGGAAATGTTCTACCCTGCTTAGAGTTTCAGGAGCATCTTCCAGAGCTCTAGTGACTACTCCTTTGACATTAAAAAATGATTTATCGGTAACCTTATGTGGATAAAATTCAACTCCGTCAAGTTTTAACTCTTTCACTGCAAGCTTGAGAAACTCAACGCGCCTGCTTCTCTGCTCTGCCAGTATGAGATGAAGACCTGGATTCATAATTTTCAGCGGAATCCCGGGGAATCCTGCACCAGTGCCGATATCAACAAGCGACTCCGGGAGAGTCAAAAATTTTGTATAATAAACAGAATCAATAAAATGCTTAACAATAAACTGATCCTCCCCTTTTATACGGGTTAAATCATTATCATGATTATTATCAACTATAAGATTATAATAGTGAGAAAACAGCCCAATCTGTTTTTCAGTGATAGCAATTTTTGCTTCACTAAAATACTTTTTAATTTTATGTTCGATCATTAACTCTGTTCCGAATACTGAGATTTTTGACTAATTTTGAATATCGACAGTTTTATGTCTAGAACTTTAGAATTAATCAATTACAAGTCTCATAGGGAAATTTGTAATTCCGTTTTTATACTGGAAGTCTGCTATTTTTTCAAAACCGATTTTTTCATAAAAACTGAGTGAATTGAAAGTTGAGTTTACAGTAATATCTTTAACAAAAGGATTATTACCCTGTATACGAATAATTACTGAATTAATGAGCTGTCGTGCTATACCTCTGCTATGACAATCTTTTTTTACAAAAAGAAGATATATATGATTTATACCGCTTAACTCTATATAGCCTATAATTTCATTATCTTGTTTAAAAACACAAATAAAACTGCCCGACTTAGCTCTCTCTGATATTGAAAGTCCTGATATCCTTTTATAAAAATTCAGAACCCCTTCCGCAGAATAATCTTCCGCAATGAATTCGTCAAACACACTTTTAATTAATTTTGAAGCTCCAACGACTTCATCATACCTGATTATATTTATCATTACTTTTAATCCTTTAAATCACAAACTCAATGATTTACTCAGTTAGAGATTTTACCTTGACATCCATAAGACCCGATAAAACATGTAACTATATACAACAATCGAACAGAGGTCGGCTGCACGGGAAGCACCTTGTGCTCTATAAATGGAGATCCCATGAATCTGGAAAAATTTATCCCCAATAGTCATGTAATAAAACTAACTTCAACTGAAAAACAACCGGCACTTAAAGAACTTGTCGCAGAACTTCAAAACCTCGGACTCATTGAAAACAAAGACAGATATTACGCACAGGTGGTCCACAGAGAATCTCTGGAAAATACAGGTATAGGAAACCGACTGGCAATACCACATGCAAGATCAGATTCCATTAATAAATTTATCACCGTGATCGGAATATGTGATGACTCAATTGATTACCAGTCTCTGGATAATAAACCTGTAAAATACATCATGCTCAGTCTTTTCCCGACAACACAGAGTACACAATACCTTTATTTTATAGGTATGATGGCACGTATTTTCAACAACAGAGATAACGATGCATTTTTTAACGGTTCCCCTTCTCCTGAAGATTTATACAAATTTCTTAATGGTCAATGTGAAGCATATTTCAACACACTGGCAAATCAGGATTCATACAGCTCTAATGAAAGTGAACTAACAGGTGTGCCGTCATCTGATCTCGATCTTATGATAAGACTTGACAGACTCAATAATCTTAATATTGAACTGGATTCACCATCCAACATAGTACAAAAAATCGATGAACTTAAAAAACTTATCGATAATCGCCTGCTTACTTATTACGAACGGATGATTAAAAAGAAAAATAACCCATTCGCAGTAATAGAAAAAAACAGCTGCACGGGATGCCATATGGGAATTCCCCCTGTTAACATCATTAAACTACAGGATAGAGATGGAATACAGGTTTGTACTTACTGCGGAAGATTTCTAATAATGCTATAATTCAAAAGTGCTGCCCATGGACAGAACTTTTCATCTGTTTGAAATCTCAGTAAAAATTCCCAAACATTTATCTTAGTGTAAAATAGAAACTATATATATCCCCGCCGCCTTCGGCGGCGGGGATAATAGATCTTTTTTAATTCCAAAAAATCAGTGAATAGTTAAAAACTACTTTTTATTCATAAATCCTTCAAAGATATTAATTGGAATAGGAAATAGAGTTGTGGAATTATTCTCAGTTGCTATCTCTCTTAATGTCTGAAGATATCTCAACTGAACCGCAATCGGGTGGACTTCCATAAGAGCGGCAGCTTCTACAATTTTTCCCGCAGCCTGGAACTCACCTTCAGCTGCAATAACTTTCGCCCTTCTTTCTCTTTCCGCTTCGGCCTGTTTTGCCATTGCTCTCTGCATCTCCTGAGGAAGATCCACATGTTTAACTTCTACAGCGGAAACTTTTATCCCCCACGCATCGGTCCTGGAATCAAGAACTGTCTGAAGCTCGCTGTTTATGTGCTCACGGTTGCTCAACAGATCATCGAGCTCTGAGTTCCCGAGAATACTTCGCAATGTTGTCTGCGAAAGCTGTGAAGTTGCGTAAAGAAAATCATCAACTTCTGTTATAGCCTTATTCGGTTCAACAACTCTGAAGTAAATAACAGCATTAACTTTTACAGAAACATTATCTTTCGTGATAATATCCTGAGGAGGAACATCCATGGCAACGAGCCTCAGGTTTACCCTTACAAACTTATCAATAAATGGAATTACGAATATAATCCCCGGTCCTTTAGGCCCTTTTGGCACAACTAAAAGCCTTCCAAGACGAAAAACTACAGCTCTTTCATACTCTTTAATTATCTTAATAGACGGAATAAGAATGAGAAGTATGAGAAAAATCAGTGTCGGTATAATTTCTAAATTAAATCCAAACATGAACAACCTCCAATCGATTTATTTTTAATTTGGTCACAGCAATTCTTCCTTAACTTTTTAAAATAAACACTTTTACTCAACTATCGTTATAGACTAAGATATATAATCTATCGTTGTTTAAACTAAAATATATGTTCAGGCGTTATTACTTTCAACTTTTAAACTTTACTTTCAGAGTCATTCCCTGAATATTTTCAACAACAACAGTATCTCCCTTTTTTATTTCAGAATCAGACACTGCATTCCATATCTCACTATGAATAAAAACTTTCCCGTTTTCCTGTAAATCATTCATAGACGTCCCCATTTCTCCGACCATCCCCTCCATACCGGTAGTCACTTTTGTTTTATGCACATTTACTACAGCTCTTACAACCAAAAAAACAAAAGCGAGTACCACCGCTATCATAGAAATGATAGAAGTCACGGGTATTCCGCCCCCCGGAAGCGGAGAATCAAAAAGTATTGTAGCTCCTATAAAAAATGACACAACACCTCCCACAGTCAACAGACCGAAACTTTGTATTTTTAATTCAAGTATAAAAAGAATAAAAGCAAGTACAACAAGAACAAGACCAATAGCATTAATTGGAATAATCTTTATTCCAAGCAGAAACAGCACCAGAGCAACTCCGCCGATGGATCCGGGTATAATCATCCCCGGATTTTTTAATTCAAGACCTATACCAGCTATAGCAATAATAAACAGCAAAAAGATCATCTGCGGATCTGCAAATCTGTTTACAAGTTTCTCTTTCCATGTCATCTCATATTTAGTTTCAGAAATACCGGCAGTCTTGAATACAAAAGGTTCACCGTTAAGGTCTATTTTACGTCCATCAAGCTGCTTTAAAAGATCCGGCATGTCCTCTGCGATAATATCTACAACGCCCGCCTTATATGCTTCGATGTAGCTATTTGATATTGCCATACTGACGGCATTCGTTGCCCAGTCCACATTCCGGCCTCTTTTCTGAGCAAGACTTCTTGCATATGCGATTGTGTCATTAAGAACTTTTTTTTCCATTATACCTTCGGGCCCACCATCCTTATCTTTCTTCATAAAATCAAGCATGGGGCTCACAGGATGCATTGCACCGATTTCAGTTCCCGGAGCCATTGCTGCGATATGTGAAGCCAGCATTATAAAACCCCCGGCTGATGCTGCCTGTGCTCCCTTGGGATATGCAAAGACGACAACAGGTATAGGCGATGTCAGAATAGCCTTAATTATATCGCGCATGGAATCCATAAGCCCGCCGGGAGTATCCATCTGAACTACAACAAATTTGTGTCCGTCATCGGATGCTTTTTTCAAGGAGTTCACTATATAATCCGCAACTATGGGATTTACCGACCCGCTTAAATTGACTACAGCATATCTGTTTTCATTACTGTAGACATTTGCAGCCAGCATCATAAACACTAAAGATAGAATAACTTTTATTTTCATAAGTTTACCCTTTGCAATATTTTAAATAGTCACACATTCCGAATTTCAAAAAAATACCTATATTAAATTTTTATATAAATATTACAAAGTCAGTACTTCTTCTTTTATGTAAGTTACTATAAAAACAGGATATTTCAAGAATAAGACAATATTATTCCATAATTTTTTCATGCCAGCAATTTATTCCCAGAGGCGTAGCGCACAGCGCTGCGAAAAGAATATAATTCGCTACCGGTTCGGAGAAGACTGCTCAAAAAGCATTTATAAAATTGCTATACGCCTCGCCGAATGAACGGCGGATATAAAATATCACTGGTTTACTAATACATAGATTCGGGTAGCAATGTTAAAAAATAATTGATTGATTTAATTTACTACTGTCAAATAATAGTTAGTAATTATTAATAAAAAAGCGATACTAATTTCACAACTGTTCAGAAACCAGTGGAAAAATGAAAAAACAAATAATAACAATCATCCTGACCTTTTCAATAATCATTCCGCTTTCCCCTGCCGGCTTTGAAGAGCTCTGGGGATTGAAAAGCAGTGAACTGATACACCGGTTGAGTATCAGCAATTTTTCAACATTCAAACCAGTGGATAACCCGACATATGATAATAAAATTATAGATT